>JAQBTH010000005.1 GCA_027623425.1 bacterium
GGGTGGAGCAGTGGTAGCTTGTCGGGCTCATAACCCGAAGGTCATAGGTTCGAATCCTGTCCCCGCTACCAAACGAATGTAAACAACAAAGCCTCGCCTCATCGCGAGGCTTTGTTGCGTTTATACCACTATGAACGGAGGGGGGAGCAGGCTTTTTAGGTGCCCTTTCTTTTTATGCGCGACAGGGTGAGAACTTAGTCTAGAACCAACTCAAATTGTTCCAAATTAACTCCAACGTCAAAAGCTTGAACATTTGAACTTGATGTCGAGTGGTAGAAAGTATGATTATTAACCTCCCCTTGATCGTCATTTGTCCAAAACAAATGACCCGAATACCCCCTCATATCAGACATATCCACAACCAATTCAGAGGAATAAAAAATAACTTCTGAACCAGTCGAGTTAACACGGAAAATTTGATTTACATCATGGTCAGGGACATACCAATAACCAGTTGCAACATCTAAAACCACATCTCGTGGCGCTCCAAATTGATCAAGAGTAAAATCTAAATGAAAGTTACTTCCATCAATATCACCACTATAAAAATACAAAACTCCCGCCGAATGAGACAGCACATAAAATTTTGTTTTACTAAAAAATACGGACCTCAAAAAACCAGTAAATTCATCCTCAGATAAAAATAGATAATAATCTTCACCAGTAGCTAAACTTGTATAAATCCCAGAGCCATCGGTACCTTCATCTTGCCAAATATACAATCGGTCATTTGCAAATCGAACAAATTCATAATACGACGGGTCTTCATTGACATGAACATCATTTGTCATCCCTGTATCTGCAGCATACCTTACAATGCGTCGACCAAAGTCATACGTATAGAAAACATCCTTTGTTTTAGAATCAACACTAAAATAGTGGTCAATGTTGGGATCCGAAAACACATTTTCTGTTACACCCGTATTTAGATCCCAACGAAGCATATGAACAGTAGAGTCGGTTTCACCCACGTAATACACATACCGCAGCTCATCCGGCTCATCATCATCTGCCCCGCCGCCAGAACTAACACCACAAGCCACTTGGACCATTCCAGCCAACACAACCAAACCCAATACCAGTAATTTTCTATAGGACATTTTATTCCCCTCCTCGAAGTTTAAAAGCAAAATACATCAAATATTTATTTTTGTAAACATTATTTAACGTACAATGAAAGGAGAGCTTAAAACAGATTGGATTCCCGATCAAGTCGGGAATGACAACACAAAAATCAACAGGAATAAAACCTATTTCCAAAAGTACAACACAAAAATCTCACTCAACGAGACTTAAAATTTGGATGAGATGTTTTTGCCCCCCCCCCAGAGGGGAATAGTTTTTACGAGTACAAGGCAGGAGTACTATGAGGAGCGAAGGTGTATTATTAATACATCGAGCACCGGAATAGTGCTTCTAACGCCGTAATCGGGAAAATTATTCCCCTCTGGTCTCGCAACTACAGGTAGCGTCGATACCGCCTCTGGTGTTATACACCGTCGTCACCTTCAACCACTTCGGCGCAAGCAAAGCGTTAATATCTTGAAACAAGCGATTGGTCGCGGATTCTTGATAAATGCCAACGTTTCGATAACTCACGATGTAGTACTTGAGCGACTTCAATTCAACGATCTTATCCTGGGGGATATACTCAATGACAAGCTTGGCATAATCGGGCAAACCTGAATATGGGCAAACGGCAGAAAACTCATCGGTTTCATACTTAATGCGCTGCTCAGCACCCTCGTATGGAAAGCTTTCCATTATGGCGGTATTAATCTTATCTTCGCCCTCAAAGGGCAATCTCAAACCTTCTGCTTGTGCCATGCGAGGCATTTTAGCATAGATTTTAAATATGATAAGATATCTTCAAACAAATCTCAGGGGGACAAGATGAAACAAGCATCATCTAAAACAGATAATTTATCATCAAAAATACATACCATTCGTGGTATCAAAGTAATATTAGATCACGACTTAGCAGGGCTATATGAAGTCGAAACTAAGCAGCTGAAGAGACAAGTAAATCGTAATATTGAGCGGTTTCCAAAAGATTTTTTATTTCAACTAACTAGTACAGAAACAGAAAATTTGTGGTGCCAAATTGGCACCACAAATATATCAGAAAAAACACAGGACAAGATAACCTGGTCACGCTAAAAATAAAGCAACTTGAACACCAAATAGAATCCATAAAAAATGGTCACACTGTAGATGGGTTTCTAATTGAGAAAAAATTTTCATCTCTTAGGAAACAAAGTACAAAAAATCACAGAAACCATTGATCAACTCCAAAATGGGTACGTTGTCATCAAACAACCTGATAAACCAAATTTCGAACATTAACAATCCAACGAATATTCCGGATAAGACACAAGCGAAGCACTATCACGGCGGGGACAGTATTACTAATACGGACCCGGAGTGATATATGTTTTAGCCAGGATATTCTAGGATTTAATAAAATTGGCCACGATCTGCTTGCCGTGTTCGGTCAAAATACTCTCTGGGTGAAATTGAATACCTTCGATTGGATAATCCCGATGACGCACACCCATAATGACACCATCTTCAGTCCAGGCCGTTTTGACTAACGAATCTGGAAGTGAGCCAGGCGCAATAACAAGGCTGTGATAACGCGTTGCGGTAAATGGGGATGGAATATCAGAAAAAACACCCAAACCGTCATGAATTACAGGAGACGTTTTACCATGCATAATGGAAGGCGCGTGCACCACGTCAGCCCCAAAACACTCCCCTATTGCCTGGTGGCCTAAACACACCCCTAAAATAGGAATCGTTGGGCCTAATTCACGAATAACATCCATAGAAACACCGGAGTCTGTAGGGCGTCCTGGGCCTGGAGAAATCACAATTTTAGCGGGGCGCAATGCGCGCAATTCGTCCACACTAATCGCATTGTTTCGAAACACACGTATGTCTTGGCCAAGCTCACCAATGTATTGAACTAAGTTATATGTAAACGAATCAAAATTATCTATTACAACGATCATACTTTACTCCAAACACGCCAACAACATGCCTCGCGCCTTATTTTGAGACTCAAAATATTCAGATTCTGGGTCTGAATCCGCCACAATCCCCGCACCTGCCTGCACAGTAAACCCATTTTCATTCGCTAAAATAGTGCGAATAATAATGCACAAATCCATGTTGCCACGAAAATCAAAATAACCCAATGCGCCGCCGTAAGGCCCTCGCGCTGACGGTTCCAATTCTTCAATAATTTCAATCGCCCTTACCTTTGGCGCTCCGCTCAATGTACCAGCCGGAAACGTCGCACGAAACACATCAAAGGCATTTTTATCACTGCGTAACTTACCAGTGACATGCGATACGATATGCATCACATGAGAATATTCCTCAACGACCATCAATTCGTTCGCTTCGATTGTGGCGTAGTCGCACACTCTACCTAAATCATTGCGGCCTAAGTCCACCAACATAATATGCTCAGAACGCTCTTTTTCATCCGCTAACAGATCCTGAATCATGGCATGCTTTTCCGATTCCAATTCCGGCATTGGCCGCGTACCCGCAATCGGGCGAACAACCGCTGTTCCATTTTGCAAACTACTTAAAATTTCAGGGGATGACCCGATAATTTGATAATTCGGAAAATTAAAGTAGTACATATAAGGAGACGGATTAATCGAGCGCAATAAACGATACACATCAAATGGCTTTTTATCAGACTCGCAATGAAATTTCTGCGACAATACCAATTGAAACACATCGCCATCATAAATATGCTGCTTAACCCGTTCTACCGCAGACATATAATCAGTTTTTTCAGTATTTGAACGCGCCTTCTCGTATACATCACGGGTTTTGGGAAACCCTAAATTGAAGTAATCCTCATGAATAGGCTTCAGTAACGTGGATCGCAAGGCCTGAATACGGTCCTTGGCCTGCGTCTCTTCGCCTGGCACGGCAAGCACCAGAATCATAATTTTACTTTGAGCATGATCAAACACCATCAAGGACTTCGGAAACAGAAAATGCGCTAACGGATAGTCACTCCCGCCCGGATTTTCAAATTTAATTTTCTCTATAAATCCAATGGCTTCCCAAGAAAAATAACCCACAGCGCCACCAACAAATGGGGGCAAGGCCGCGTCATCCTTCACACTAAACTGACCCACTAATCTTTCTAGCGCAGAAATCGGGTCTTCACCCAAATCCATTGATTTCCCATTTTGTTCAGCCGTTGTCGTTCCATTTTCATGCTTAACAACAAAGAAGGGATCTAATCCAATATACGAATACCGCGCCACATTTTCACCACCGGTGACCGATTCAAGTAAAAAGCTATTGGTGGCACCTAACTTTATAAACGCAGAAACAGGCGTATTTAAATCGCCTAAGATTTCCTCATAAACTGGAATGAATTCGGTTTTTTCACCCACTATAAACTCCCTGAATACGCTAACATTGAGCACATCATACTAGACACCCTAAGGGATTGCAATTTACACTAGGGCTATGGGAAAACAAAACGCAATCATTGCACCATCGATTTTATCGGCCAACTTTGCCACACTTGGACAAGAATGTGACGAGGTTCTAAAAGCAGGCGCCGATTGGATACATTTCGACGTCATGGACAACCACTATGTACCAAACCTAACCATTGGCCCTCTAATATGTGAGGCCCTACGCAACCACGGTATTACCGCGCCGATCGATGTGCATTTAATGGTTAAACCAGTCGATCGCATTATTCCTGACTTTGCCAAAGCCGGCGCAAGCATGATTACCATTCACGCTGAAGCAACGGAACATTTGGACCGCAGCATCGACTTGATTCGCTCGCATGGGTGCCAAGCAGGCGTGGTCTTAAATGTAACCACCCCCCTCACCTACCTAGACCATATATTAGATAAAATAGACATGATTCTCTTAATGTCAGTTAATCCTGGCTTTGCCAATCAAGCATTTATTCCAGCCGCCCTGGATAAGGCACGAAGAGTTCGTAAGCTCATCGATAATTCAGGTCATAACATTCGGCTTGAAATGGATGGCGGGATTAAGCCTAGCAATATTCGAGACTGTTACGATGCTGGCGTCGACACCTTTGTAATGGGATCTGCTATCTTTAATACTGATAACTATAAAGCGGTAATCGAGTCATCCCGTAAGGCGCTGTTATAGTGTCTACTCCTCCCAAAGAAGCAAACCCTATTAAAGAGTCCGTTAACTTACCACAAACCGACTTCCCAATTCGCGCAGGGCTTATAAATTTAGAGCCCGAACTACTTGAACAGTGGCAAGAAAGCAATCTCGCCGAAGCCATATCAACCAAACAATCCCAGGCAACAAAACGCTGGATACTCCACGATGGGCCTCCGTATCCCAATGGAAATATTCATATGGGTCATGCGCTAAATAAAATATTAAAAGACATCATCGTGCGCACCAAAACCATGCAAGGTTACGCGTCTCCCTACCGACCCGGCTGGGATTGCCACGGTCTACCCATCGAAATTCAATTGCTAAAACAATTACAAAAAGAAAAAAACACAGAACTAAAAGCTGACATCCCCGCATTTCGCAATCGCTGTAAAGAATTTGCCCTAAATTACGTTGAAACCCAAAAAGACGATTTTAAACGCCTTGGCATTAACGCCACATGGAACACCCCATACTTAACCTTAGACCCCCATTATGAAGCCGAAGTCATTCGCTGTTTTGGAAAAATGGCCGATAACGGACTCATCTATAAAGGACGAAAACCCATCCATTGGTGCATGCACTGCGAAACCGCATTGGCAGAAGCAGAGATTGAATACGATGAACACCGTTCGCCATCTATTACGGTAGCGTTCCCAATCAAAACAAAATCAGATGCATTAACCCGTGTCATCGGCGACCAAAACACCCACTTTTTAGTATGGACAACAACCCCTTGGACACTTCCTGCCAACGTCGCATTAGCCGCAAATTCGGAATATGATTATGTGGCGTTTAACTGTGAAAAAGGCACATTCATCGCCGTAAAAGAGTTGGTGGAAAAAATCACTGAAGACGCAGAACTAGGCCCAATTACCATCATTGGCAGTGTAAAAGGCGCCCAATTAATTGGGTCGGTCGCACACCATCCGTTTATTGAGCGCGAATCGCCAGTATTAAATGCCGATTTTGTCACCAATGAAGATGGAACCGGATTTGTGCATATCGCACCGGGACATGGGCAAGACGATTACTTTTTAGGCTTAGAGCATCAATTACCCATTATTATGCCCGTAGACGATAAGGGGCATTTTACCAAAGACGTGCCTGCATGGGAAGGCCAACAGGTTTTCGAGGCAAACAAAGCCATCGGAATGCATTTAGAAGAGGCTGGCAAGCTCATTAAATTAAAGTTTATTAAACACAGCTATCCACACTGCTGGCGTTGTAAAAACCCCGTTATTTTTAGAGCCACAGAACAGTGGTTTGTGGGCATGGATAGAAAAATGACACATACCGGAAACACGCTACGCGAAGACGCGCTGCAAGCGATTAAAGACACCAAATGGTACCCGGATTGGGGCGAAAAACGCATCCGGTCTATGGTAGAAGGCCGACCTGATTGGTGTATTTCACGCCAACGTAGCTGGGGAATACCGATCCCAGCCATTACATGCACAGGGTGTGGCGAGTCGCTCACAGGCGGCAAAACGAACGAACACATTGCCCAATTTGTACGAAAACATGGTACAACCGCCTGGTTCGAGTCTGACGTAACCGACATAGTGCCTGGCGCAAGCTGCCCGAGTTGCAGTGGCACCGCGTTCAAAAAAGAATCCGACATTCTAGACGTGTGGTTTGAATCTGGCGCTAGCTTTATGGGCGTACTGGAAACCGATCCAGCCATGACAAACCCCGCGGCCATGTATCTCGAAGGCAGCGATCAGCACCGCGGTTGGTTTCAATCTAGCTTGTTAATCGGAATCGGCGCCATGGGCAAAGCGCCCTTTGAAAGTGTGCTTACACACGGCTTTATTGTAGATGAAAAAGGCCAGAAAATGAGCAAGTCGCAAGGGAACGTTATCGCACCTGAAAAGGTAGTTAAGCAGTACGGCGCCGACATTTTACGGTGGTGGTGCGCCGGAACAGACTTCAAAAACGATGTGGCCATTTCCGACAATATCCTTAACCAAGCGCGAGATAGCTTCGGAAAAGTACGAAACACCATTCGATTTATGCTCAGCAATTTAGCTGATTTTGAATTTGAAACAGAGGCTGTTTTACCATCTGAATTAACCCCTATTGATGCGTGGATACTCACTCAGTTCAATGCGTTACTAGGCAAATGCAACACGCACATCGCCAACTTTGATTTTCACCAACTCGTCCACAATGTGCACGACTTTTGCGCCGTCACGTTAAGTGGACAATACTTAGATGTGGTAAAAGACCGCTTATATTGTGACAGCAAAAAAGGCCTGTCGCGCCGTAGCACTCAAACCACCATCTACCAAATGGCCGATGCATTAATCAGGCTCGTTAGCCCCATTTTGGTGTTTACCGCAGAAGACGCTTATCGGCACTTTAATAGCAACAACAAAGAAACGAGTATTCATTTAACCGCGCTGCCAACCCAAATTCCGAATGCCCAAATCAATCAAACGGATTGGTCACATTTTGCAGAGATTAAAGGCGCTGTATACCAAGAATTAGAAGCCATGCGCAAAAACAAAGAAATTAAATCATTCCTAGAAGTTAAAGTCACAATTACAACCCCTACCCCACCCAACATTGGCAATATCGCCGAATTGCTAATTGTAAGCCAGGCCAACGTTATTAAAGGAAATTCTGTGTCATACAACATTGAAAAATTGCCAGACGAAAAATGTGAACGATGCTGGCGATTTTTACCCACAACTCAAAATTTGTGCACAAGATGCGCCCCTGAAGTCACGCCCGTTTAAATTTAAGGAGACATTATGAAAAAATACAATATATATGGTATTGGCAACGCTATCGTAGATTACGAAGTGGAAGTCAGTGACGAGGACCTACAAAAACTAGAGATTAAAAAAGGCCACATGACGCTTATTCAAGAAAATGAAATTGAAGATCTCATCGCATATTTCGGTAAACGGTTACAATCTCGGCAATGCGGCGGTTCAGCAGCAAACACCATGATTGGTGCAACAAAACTAGGTTCTACTTGTTTTTATTCATGCAAAGTCGCCAATGACGCCGCTGGTTTATTTTATTTTGATGACCTAACGCGCAACAAAGTCGACACAAACCTTACTGGCACATCACTCAAAAATGGCGCCACAGGCCGTTGCATTGTAATGGTTACGCCAGATGCAGAACGTACGATGACGACCTTTTTAGGAACAACGGCAACATTTAGCAGCAAAGAATTAGAAACATCTGCTCTCACAAATAGCGACTACATTTACATTGAAGGGTATTTAGCACCGAGTCCCCCAGCAAAGGATGCCGCAATAGCAGCGCGCCAAATTGCACTGGAAAATGATGTAAAAGTCGCCATCACCTTATCGGATCCCAGCATGGCAACGTATTTTAAGTCAGAATTAAATGAAATGATTGGCGCCGCCCCAATAGACATACTGTTTTGCAATAAAGAAGAAGCCTTAGCCTTTACGGGTGCGCCCAACTTAGACGCCGCTAAAACAGAATTATTAAAAAAAGCACGCCAAGTTGTGATTACCTTAGGCCCTGATGGCGCTCTCATCATAGAACGTGACGGTGAAACAGCTGTGCCAGGAGTTCCCACAAAAGCAGTAGATAGCAATGGTGCCGGAGACGGATTTGCCGGCGCCTACTTAGCCGCCATTTCCCAAGGCAAAACACCCGCAGAAGCCGCAAAGCAGGCCAATGAATACGCCGCGAAAATCGTAGCTAAATTTGGGCCTCGCCTTTAGCTACAAGGCCTCTGCACACTCTTTTAAACCATCAAAAATCAAATCAGGTTCAAACGCATCTAGCGCCAACTGATCACGAAGCACATCCAAACCGCCGCCAGTGCCAACTACACTAAGTGCAACGGGCCACTCCGCCTTATAACGGGCAATCATCCCGTTAATCATTGCCACATATCCGTGGTACAGTCCGGCCTCCACTGCGGTTTTCGTATCTCGACCCACCACGCTTAATTGCCGCTCTACCGTAATAAGAGGAATTTGAGCCGTATAATCATTCAACGCACGAGACGCAATTCCCATACCCGGAAAAATACTCCCGCCAAAATAATGCCCGTCTCGATTCACCAAACAAAACGTAATCGCAGTGCCTGAATCCACAATAAGCACATCACTATCGTAGCGATCCAGAACACCTAAGGCACACACCAATCGATCCACCCCTACTTGCTCTGGTGCATCCAAGCGCAAGGTCAGTTTCGGAATTGTGCTAGGCGTAAGCAAGACGGACTTACACGATAAGTTAGAGATAAACGTATCATTAAAGGCAGGCACCACCGATGAAATAACGGCAGATACGCAATCACAACTGATAGATGCCACATGATCTAGAGCCGCTGAATGGTCGCCACGCCATATGCGTCCTAAGATGCCAGCCTCATAAATAGCCATGCAAACGGATGAATTACCTATATCAACTAATAAATATCGCGCTGTCATAACCCTCAAGTGTACCCAGCTCAACGCATTTGAGACAAGCAATTTTTATATCCATAAGTAATCAACCGACTAAACCCTAGATTATGCATAGTTATACAGAGTTTAAGTATCAAGCCTTAGGTATTGACCAATGATAATTAAACACTGTATTGTATAAAAATTACTATAAAAAACAATAATATTTTTACATAAATTTTAATATAGATACAAAATAGGGAGCCGAACATTATGAGCAAATCAGATAAAGATTTATTGAATAAATACGCAGATTTAGCGGAATTTATCGCAAAATCACTAGAACCATTCGTAGAAACCGTAGTTCATGACTTGCGAAAACAAAACTACCCAATTTATGCAATTTTCAATACTTTTACAGCTCGAAAAAAAGGGGATCCAACCAACATCATCGGTAAAAATGATAAAAACTTGGAAGACTACCCTGATAATCTATATGGAATTAAATGGATAACCGAAACAAATAATAAGCCTGTTCGCAGTGGAACAAAAATTATTCGTAACAACCGTGGGCGCATGGTAGCCGCAATGAGTATCAATGTAAACCTGGAGCACTTCGAAAATTTAAGAATGATTCTAGAACAATTCTCTAACTTCAAACCGTTAATCACATTGTCACGCGAAGAGCAGCAATATCAACTTGCATCCAAAGACGAGATCAAAAAAGTAATCTTAAGCATTATTCACCAACACAATCTTGACCCTCAGAATCTATCACGCAAAGACAAACTAGAAGTGGTTCGCCAACTGTTTCGCGCAGGACACTTCCTGAAGCGAGGCATGGTAACTGCTGTTAGTGAAGAATTAAAACTCACTCGCGCAACAATTTACTCCTACATCCGCGCTGTAAAAGAAGAAGCCAACTAACACCCAAATGACACCAATTCAGGTTGTCATCGGGCCAACAGCAGTCGGAAAAAGCGACTTCGCATTAACGTTGGCCCAGTCCACGGGGGCACACATCATTTCTGCCGATGCCATTCAGGTATATAAAGGAATGGATATTGGCTCCGCAAAACTTCCAATAGAGGAACGCAGAGGCATTCCCCACCATCTTATTGACACACGCACGCCTGAAAACACCTATTCAGTCGCTGATTTTCTAGAGGAGTGCCGATCAAAAGTCGCTGAGCTTCAACGCAAAAACACACCCATTGTAATATGCGGAGGCACAGCGCTCTACGTGCGAAGCTTTTTACACAATTACGAATTTGCTCCCAAGTCACCTAACGATGCCGTGCTTCGCGATGAATTAAATCACTTATATGAAACAGGCGGCATAGACGCGTTGGTGGCACTACTAGAAAACGAAGCCCCAGAACGTTTAGCACTGATAGACACGCATAACCCACGACGCGTCCAACGCGCAATAGAACAGCACCGGCTGGGAATAAGCATTGAAGACAGCACTCGGCACGCACCTGAACCCAGAAACGATTGTAAGATTACAGGGTTAAATATGGATCGCGATGCGTTATACGAGCGCATAAATCGGCGCGTCGACCACATGATCGAAATAGGGCTAATAGATGAAGTGGAATCCTTGTTAAAAACATATCCGAAAGACACCCCAGCACTCACAGCACTCGGGTATAAAGAATGCATTCAATTCCTGAGTGGTAGCATCCACAAATCAGAAATGATAGAATTAATTAAACAAAAAACCAGAAACTTTGCGAAACGACAGCTCACCTGGTACAGAAAATTTTCTAATGTCACTTGGATCCAAATACCTTAGGCGAAGAATACTTCCCAAAATAGCACTAGCAATAAGCGCCCTATTAGGCGCTCTTATCGTCACGGGACTCGTATTTTCCCCATACATCCCTAAAAGTGTAAATATCAAACCTGGGGAAATCGCAGAAGAGACCCTAGTTAGTCCTCGCTACATCGAGTTTGAATCGAAACAGGACATCAAAGAAACCGAAAAACTTCGCAAACAACGTAGTAGCCTAGTCGCGCCCGTATATTCGGTAGATGAAAACATAAATAAGGCGATCAAATCGGACATAGTAAATTTTTTCACCACCGCAAAACTATACCTGAATGCCTATCAAAACCAAACGGCAGATTTAGCCACACAAAAACCACCCATTCCAACCGAAATTCTATTTTTAGGCAAAACCAACATTTCCCTACTCCATAGTATGGACAACAAAACCCTCGCCTCACTGGAATACATTGTCATCCAAAACACCGATTCCATCTTGAGTAACGGCATTCGAAAAGTGGATAAACCTAAAATACGCACACAAATACGCAGCAACATTCATATTTTAGAATTAGGCGCAGCACAAGAATTATTTATCACAACCACCATCTTGGAATTCATATCACCAAATCTGGTATACGACGAAGCCAAAACCGCCGCTCAAATCCAAGAAGAGATTGACTCTATTGATCCATTTACAACCGCTCTAAAGGAAGGCCAACCAATTGTCTACCAGGGCGAAGAAGTCACGCCTCAACACATCGACATCCTAATTGCCCTAAATTTATATGGCGCAACAGCCAACCTAACAAAAGCGTCAGGTATCTTTATTTTTACCCTACTGATGTTTCTACTTTTCGAACGGTTTGTCTATTTCTTCTTGCCTAAAAAATACTGGGAACCCAAAACATACGTACTCGCTCTTTGCACTAGCATCTTGGTTATTTCCATCGCCAGAATCCTGATGAATTTCACCAATATTCAAATGGTAAACAATCTTAATTTCCTAATCCCCATTTCCATCGTCACATTAACCATCTCTCTATTAATCTCTAACAATCTTGCCATGATTTCAGGCACAATTACAGCAGGATTCATCGCCATCATGTACGGTGGCGATTTTTACCTATTCCTATTTCTATTTTTATCCAATTGCACCGCCACCTATTCGGCTCACAAAATCAACCGTCGCACCGAAATTATAAGCGTTGGGAATAGTGTGGGCATAGTAAACGTCGTCGTCATTGTAGCCTTAGGCGTTCTTAATGATATATTTGACCCTGCTTGGTTTGTGGCCAACGCACTAATTGGCTTTGGCAGCGGGTTCTTTTCAGCGATGATCACACTTGCCTTAATCCCCTATCTTGAAGGCCTATTTAAAATCACAACATCCCCAAGTCTACTTGAAACCGCAAACTTGAATCACCCTCTAATTAAACGGCTGATGATGAGTGCACCAGGAACCTATCAACACTCTTTAATGGTTGCCAATTTAGCGGAAGCCGCAGCGGAAGCCATTGGCGCTGACGTGGTATTGGCTCGAATTGGCGCCTACTTTCACGACATCGGAAAAATGAAACGCCCCACATTCTTCGCAGAAAACCAGTTCTCAGGCGAAAATCCACACAATATGTTGTCTCCCCGAATGAGCAAGATTATCATTGCTGCCCACACAAAAGACGGCGTCGAAATGGCCATTAAATACAAATTGCCACCCATACTCCAAGACTTTATGCTGCAACACCATGGCACGTCCTTGGTGTCCTTTTTTTACACCCAAGCCCTAGCTACCGAAGAACTAGAAGACAGTGAAACAACAAAAGACGAATTTCGATACCCTGGGCCAAAACCGCAGTTCAAAGAATCCGGCATCGTTATGTTAGCGGATGCCGTTGAAGCCACCGTCAGATCTCTGGACAAACCAAGCATTGCTAAAATTGAAAACCTCATCAACCGATTGTTTAAGGATAAAATGAATGATGGTCAGCTCAATGAATGCCCCCTTACAATGAAAGAGATCGAAACCATTCGCCACACCTTTCTAAATATTATGAAAGGCATTTACCATACTCGAATCGATTACCAAGAAGAAGTGGCGCAATTTATAGATCAAGGCCGCACAATCCTACGCTAATGCCCCAATCTCCTCTATTCATCTCTATTAACGAAGAAGTGGCCCTGCCAGAAGGCCAAAATTGGAATGCCTTTATAAAAGAAGTGCTGACGCTGCAAAACATACAAACAGGCCATTTTGATTTTAATTTTGTAAATAAAGCCACTTTGCTAAACATCAATAAAAATCATTTGAATCGCGATTACGACACCGATATTATTACATTTAACCTCGGAACCAAGGAAAATATCATAGGCGATATCTATATTTCAATTGCCCAGGCAAAAGAGAATGCAGAAAACTATGGTAATAGTTGGGTAGGCGAGATAAAATTACTCATTATCCATGGCATTCTTCACCTGATGGATTATCGTGACTATACCGATAAAGAGAAGGCCATCATGGAAAAAGAACAAAATCGACTAATTAGAATTATTAAAGGAGTTTCATGACTAAGCCCGGAAAAAATACCACCATAAGCAAACGAATGATGTGTGCGGTTGAAGGGGTATTGTTTATGCTTAAGTCTGAACGCAATATACCAATCTACGGCGCAATAAGCGCATTGGCTATTGCTGGCGCGCTCTACTTTCAAATAGGCGCAATCGAATGGATGTTGTTATGGCTCGCAATATTCTTAGTCTGCATTACCGAAACGCTTAATACCGCCATAGAATACAACGTTGATTTAGTCACCGAAGAGTGGCACGAAAAAGCAAAAATCAGTAAAGATGTGGCAGCAGGAGCCGTTCTTTTAGCATCATGCTTTGCAGGCATCACCGCCTATTTGATTTTCTATCCCAGATTAGCTAACCTAGTGCTAGGAGGAAACTAACACCTTGTCCGTCTCTACTTATAACCTCATTGTCTTTGGGACATGTCTATTTTTTTCAGGTTTTTTCTCCGCAGCAGAAACTGCCTTTACGGCAATAAATCGGTTAAAAATTCACAACCTTGTGACTCAAAACCCAAAACGTGCCAATACACTAAAATCCATTTATAAAAGCCCTAGACGGCTAATAACAAGCATTTTAATAGGAAACAACGTGGCAAATGTTGGTGCCTCTGCAACCGCAACCGCCATGCTACTCGTGGTACTGGCCGAACTTGGCATCACTAATATCGCAGTCGCCATGTCAATAATCACCGCAATTGTAACGATTATTCTACTTATCGTCGGTGAAATCACTCCCAAAACAATTGCACTTCGCTACCCAGAACGCGTTGCATTATTATTTTCAACGCCAATGCATTTAATATTACGAATCTTCACCCCACTTACCATTATTTTCGAACTACTAACGAAAATTCTAATACGTCTATTTCGATTTTCAGGTGTCGCCGAGGACAGAAAGATAATCACTGCCGAAGAAATACAAACCATGCTTCAAGTCAGTAAAGAAGAAGGCGTTTTAGAGAAAAATCAAAATGCCATGTTAAATAGTATTTTTGAATTTTCAGACACCGTTGTAAGAGAAATCATGACCCCACGCACAGACGCTATTTTGCTAGGCGTGGAAAAGTCCGTACAAGACGCCATCCATATGATTATGGAAGAAGGGCACTCTAGAATACCCATATACGAAGATCGAATTGACAATATCATTGGCATTATTTATGCCAAAGACCTGTTAAGCATTTCAAAAGAGTCGCGCCAAGAGTCTGTTAAAAAATTCATGCGTCCCGCCAATTTCATACCTGAATCCAAAAATATTGAAGAATTGTTAAACCAAATGAAATTAGCGCGGTTCCATATGGCTATTGTGCTAGATGAATATGGTGGCATGGCAGGCCTAGTCACTCTAGAAGATATAATCGAAGAGATTTTAGGCGAAATTCAAGATGAATACGATCATGATGAAAAACCAGAAGTGCAAAAATTAAACGATTTGGAATACCACGTGGATGCGAATATCCACATTAAAGATTTAAGCGAAGAGCTCGATATCGACATTCAGGAAAACGAAGATTATGACACATTAGGCGGGATGATTCTAAGTATACTAGGAACATTACCTAGCCGTGGTCAAATAATCACGACAGAGTACTTTAAAATTAAAATAAAAGAAGTGAAGAAACACCGCATAATCAATGTTAATATTGAACTATACCCTCCCGACGAAACGGAGGAAACTGAATCTAATGATAAATCATGAAACAAACAACTTTCTCTGAGCGCCTACTATATTCTTTACTTGACCGCGACGGCGGCAGTATCAATCTATTAAAAATTGCGACCAAAATATTTCCAAAATCACCATTAAATTCAGACACACTCTTGCAATCGCAATATTCCAGAGAAGTCATGCAAGGCATGCTAAATTCACAGTTTATACCCAACAAATTAGATAGTATTTGGCCATATTGGGTCTACCGCCAAGCCCAACCAGATAGCCCAAGTTTTACCATATCTGCAGCCCCTCCAATGCTCATGAATAGTACAAATCGCAACTGGACAGGCCTAAGCTCACCTAAAATCACACCCACTCCTATAGTAGACCCAAAAGGCCTCATTACACCCTATTCCAATGGGTGGTCTATTGATTTATGGATTGCAAACTCCAAGCGCATCGTTTCCCCTGCTATTTTAAAAAATGTAACACAAACGTTCAACAACGCACAACCAAGCATCCTTACAGAATTCGAGTTAAACGAACTAGAAATCAGCTCGGAGGCCATGGTATCACAACGACTCGCTGAAGAACCAATTTTACTGAACAAGGTTACCGCAAAAAACAACAGTGATAAAACACTAAAGTTCTCTCTTATTTTCGCCATTAGGCCCTATAATCCCTTGGGCGTGTCACCCATTGAAGAAATCACTTTTTTAACCAGCAACACATTCATTGTAAATAACCAAATAGGGCTTCAACTAGATACAGCACCTGATAACGTCATCTGTTTAAACCACAATGACGGCGACATCACCCAAAACTACGGAAAATGGGAAATGATATTTAATGCAAAATGCCCCAAAAGCATGGCCACAGCATATGCAGAATACCGCCTTACATTAAAACCCGGTGAAAGCCAAAGCCTGGTGACGAGAAGCCCCATAGCCGCAAAATCAAAACTACTGAGACTGTTTCAATCAACGCTAGAGCCAAATCAAAAAAAGGCGCTTTCAAAACGAATTGAACGCCTATCACAACACAGCTACGAAGAAGAGATGGCAAGCAACGCCACACAATGGAAAAGTACTTTAGAGTCACTTAGCAGTATCGAAGTACCCGATGAACAACTCAATTCCCAATACAAAAATAGCGTTATTCACACGTTATCAATGTGCGATGAAACAGGTTTAATAAGTGGGCCATTCACAGACAGAAACCACTCAACCAAGATTAATTGTTATGGGTGCTTTACTCTAAATCGTATCGGCGCACACGAACAATCAGCAAAAATATTAACCCACATGGCACGGCAATTAAATAGTTTAAAGATTCTGCCAAACGGACAAAACAAGGTAGAAGACATGGCGTTATTTTGCTTAGCCGTTGCCGATTATTTTGCATTCACTCAAGATTATTCCCACCTAGAAAAATGGTTCCCGATTATAGAAGGTGCAATCAAATCCATTGAAAAATCACCATTAAAGTATCACATCGATAAACACCCCATTGCTTCACTATTTAGCACGCCTATAAGTTCGCAGCCCAAACATATCGACCAAGAATCTGTTACAAATGTAATGTGGGCAATTGCGGCGTCACATGCCGGCAGCAAATTAAGTAAGGCACTGCAAAAAGATGATCGCCATCTAAAATATGAGAAGTTAGTTGACCACCTTACACGTTACTTCGATACGCTAACAGGAACAATTTCAGAACAAGACTGCCCCCTAGACGATCAATTATTAGCCATTAATCCAGGTATGATTCCGGCCTTAATTGGCGCATATCCATTAGAATTATTTACAGGAAACAATCCCCTACTTCGCAAAATTCTGCACCACATCGAAGCCCAACACACTGTTGATGGAATATATTTTTCCCACTTCGGTCACAGTGGCTTAGGCGCCACTTATAATTGCCAATTGGCACAAACCTACCTGATGAGCCAAAATCAAAAGCTACACCGATGCCTGGATTGGCTAAAATCAGTGGCCTCTGAAACAGGCTGTTGGCCAGAAACATTAAACCCCATTAGCACAGGAGGAATGGTTGGTGATGGTCACTATATCTGGGCAAGCATTGAATATATTAAGTTAATTCGAAACTGCATGGTATGGGAAAACAAAAACACGCTCGTGCTATTAGCAGGCATAAATCCGAATTGGGTAAAAACCGGTAAAACCATTCGGTTAACAAAAGGAAACACACGTTTTGGGCCTATCAGTTTTGAATTGAATATAAATGAAATGAACGCCGTTTTAACCTTAACGCACCAACTGCATACTAAACCAAAAACAATTACAATGCAGTTTCCATACAAAATTCAATCCATTCAAATCGGACAAACCACCAAACAAATTGATGGCTTCAGCGCTGATATTCCATTTGAAGCGGAATCCATATTTATCCAGTTCACGAACGAAACACGAGTTGAAAATGATCCAATCGCCAATCACCCTCAAAATTGAAAAGTTAGTTTATAAAGGTTTAGGTATTGCACGATGGGAAAAATGGACGGTATTCGTTCCCAATGTGTACCCTGGCGATGAAATAGAAGCTGAAGTCATTCAAAAGAAGCGGCGACACGTCATGGCAAAATGCACCAAAGTCATTACGTCTTCACCGCTAAGAGAAACGGCATCCTGCCCACACTACCCCGATTGTGGCGGCTGTCAGATGCTAGATGTTAATTATGAAAATCAATTAAAGCTAAAACGCGATATTATAAGCGACTGTTTCACCCGGGATCACGCCGACCTGATACCCAACATTTTACCCGTCATTCCATCGCCACAACACACGTACTATCGAAATAAAATGGACTTTGCGTTTGGTTCTCTCGATGGCAAGTTAATATTAGGCTTAAAACGACGCGGGCAATTTGATCAGGTTATTCCCATAACAGATTGCATGTTATTAGACCCTGAAAGTAATCTTATTAATGCGTGGATTGTAGCGAAGTTTAGAGCATTAAACTTAAGTGCATGGGACCCAAATAGTCATACTGGTTTACTGCGGCACTTAATCGTAAGGCAAAGCAAACACAAGAAACAATGGATGATCAATCTCGTATGTTCGGCTAAACACCCAGAACTCGCAGAAACCTTTGCCGAAGCGCTAATAAACGAGTTCCCCAGCATTTGTAGCGTGTACTTAAGTATAAATAGCACGGTTTCAGACACCAGCTTTAGTGAACAAGTCACCCACCTGGCAGGAGAGCATCACCTGAAAGAACAGTTGGGGCCATTTGAATTTTCAATTTCACCCTACGCATTTTTCCAAACCAATAGTAAGGGCGCAGAAGTGTTGTATGACTTAACCCGTCAGGCAGCAAACGTGCAAGCGAGTGATACCGTAATGGATTTGTACTGCGGAACCGGCACAATCGGCATGTATTTAGCCCCCCACTGCAAAAGCGTGATTGGAATAGAGGAAAACCCAGCTGCCATACAAGATGCCCATAAAAACGCAACACACAACAAGATTTTTAATATCGAATTTATCGAAGGCCGCGTGAAAAACATATTAAAGTTCAACACATTCACGCCAGATGTTGTGGTAGTAGACCCACCACGCAGTGGAATGGTACCAAAAGCCCTGTCACGCATAATTGCCTTAAACGCCCCCAAACTGGTTGTGGTGTCATGCAACCCAAATACGCTCGCACGCGACCTAATTGAGTTGCGACAAGCCGGTTACTCCCCCACCCTCATCCAACCTGTGGACATGTTCCCTAACACATACCATGTGGAATGCGTGGTTGGCCTAGAGAAAAAGATTAACTAAATATTGCCGAGTTTAAAAAGTCTTCGTTAGAGTCGGTTTGCATCAGCAATTTAATCAATTCTTCCGTAGCGCTATCCGAATCGATATTTTTACGTAGTAAATAAGATTTCTTTAATACACTCTCGGAAAGAAGCAGCTCTTCTTTACGCGTGCCAGAATTAATAATATCGATGGCCGGAAACACACGACGGTTCGCCAATTTTCGATCCAAGTGCAATTCCATATTACCTGTGCCCTTAAATTCCTCGTAAATAATGTCATCCATTCGAGAACCAGTATCCACAAGTGCCGTGGCAATAATGGTTAAACTACCACCATGCTCAATATTACGCGCCCCACCAAAAAAGCGTTTTGGTTTGTGTAACGAACTCGGATCAAGACCACCAGAAAGGGTTCTACCCGAAGGGGGTGCCACTAGGTTATAAGCACGAGCCAGCCTCGTAATACTATCAAGAAGTATTAATACGTCTTTCCCACACTCTACTAGTCGCCGGGCGCTCTCTAAAACAAGCTCTGAGATTTTCACATGCTGTTCAGGCGGCTCATCAAATGTTGAATATGCCACTTCACCTTTGATCGAACGCTCCATGTCTGTCACTTCCTCAGGACGCTCATCAATCAATAACACTTTAATAATCACTTCCGGGTGATTCGTCGTCACACTATTGGCAATTTCTTTCATTATGGAAGTTTTACCCGCTTTAGGGGGCGACACAATTAACGCACGTTGCCCTTTCCCAATAGGAATTAGCATGTCCATCAAACGCGCCGAAAGTGGTGTTTTACCCACCTCAAGCTTCATTTGTTCATCAGGGTAAATCGGCGTTAAGTTGGTAAATAAGGTACGTTCTTTAATTTTTTCAGGGTCTTCTTCATTAATTGCTTCTACTCGCAACAACGAAAAATAGCGTTCCCCTTCTTTCGGTGGGCGAACCTGACCTGAGACAAGATCCCCAATACAAAGGCCAAAGCGGCGAATTTGAGTTTGCGACACATAAATATCCTCTGAGCTAGGTAAATAATTATTGGTGCGTAAAAACCCATAACCATCGGGCAAAACCTCTAATACACCTTTTCCAAAAATCAGACCATTTTGCTCTGTCTTCGCTTGAAGAATCGTAAAAATAAGATCATTCTTCTTTAGTAACTTATAATCATCCACACCCAGCTTATTGGCCAATGCATGCAAATCCGCAACAGGGCTATTTTGTAGCTCAACAATATCTAATCGGTCATCATTTTGCTCAATGGCCTTTTTTTCTTCAACAGTTTGCTCTTTGACTTCACTACTGGGTTCTTTTGATTTTGCCGAACTTACAGTGGCAACAGACTTAGCCTTAACAGGTGCTTTTTTAGATGGGGCTTTCTTTTCCATGACTCGTTCCCTTGGTGATAATTTAAGTGAAGTTAATACAGAGAGGAGTAATACAAGAACAGTATTACGCTAATATATATATCAATTATTATCGATATTGTCAATCAATACTTTAGCCGCAATAAAGGTCTGATTCGCCGAACATATTGCCGCACTATTGCGATCTCTTAATGCGTACAATATTGAATTCCACCCGTCTATTTCGTGCACGGTTTGCAGCCGTTTTATTATTCACAAGCGGTTTATTGCTACCGTGAGAAATAAGAGTAAATTGCTTTTCGCTCATGTCCAGATCATCCACTAAAAAGCGCAATACCGAATACGCCCGTTTCATTGACAGGTCCCAGTTATTATCGAAATATTCATTGCGCACCTTACTCGGGTCAGTATGCCCTTCAATTAAAATTGGGTTTTGTATCTTCTTGATAATTTTCGAAAACCCACGCAATACGACCCGTGAATCACGCGAAAGTGTATCACTACCTGCCTTAAACATGAGAGGGTCATTTAAAATCAATCGAATTTTTTGTTCATCCACCAACACAAGCGCATACTGACTTAATTCTTCTTGCTGAATATAGCCTCTCAAATCTGATACAAATAAATCTTCGGACGTTAACAACTTGGTTTGTTCAATATCCTTACCACCAAATTGAAGTCGCATTTGAGTAAAAAAAGTATCGTCTTGTACTTTGTTATAGGCCATCGTAAATAACAAAATAAACAACACCGCCACAAAGGTGATCATATCACCGTAAACGGTTTGAAAGTCATCGCCTTCTTCGATTTCAAATGAGGGTTGTCCTTTTTTGGCCATGATTAGCCCTTCTTCGTTTTTCTATTTTTAGCGCTCGAACTTAAGTACGACATCAACATTTTCTCAACTTTTATCGGAATAAAGTCGTTCATAATGGCAAGCACACCTTCCATCATCATTTCCTTCTGAAGCGCTTCATCTTCAGATAAAAACTTCAATTTATTCGTTAATGGTATAAAAAACATCGACGCCAAAATTAAGCCGTATAACGTGGTCAAAAGTGCCAAGCTCATACCAGAAACAATCGAATTGATATCCGCAACGTTACGCAGTACCTGCATAACCCCCATTACCGTTCCCATCATACCGAACATCGGTGCAAATGAACCCATGGCACGTACCATTGAAATAAGCTTGAAGTGACGTTTTCGTACTTCCGTCACATCGGTTTCTAGTACCGCACGCACGAAGTCCGGCTCTAACCCAGCCGACATCATATTTAAGGCACGATCAAGAAACCCGTCACCAAATTTAGCACCCATTTCCACAACGCTACTTTTTCCATTTTTACTGGCTTGTTCCGAAATGGCAACCAATTTTTCGACTACTTTAAAGTTATCTAGCTTACGTTGCTTAAAGTACATCCAACCTGATAAAACGGTTAAAATAGCGCGAAAGTCTTTAAATGACGTACTAATAATAGTGGTGGCAATCGTGCCGCCAAATACAAGAACAAATGAATGCGGATCTAAATAAACCTGATAAGTGTCTTTTAATTCGGGAACGCCATAATAGATACAAAAAACGCCGAGTAAAAAACCAATAACAACCATTAAATTCATATAATTATGCCTCCTTCTTCACTGATGGTGAGCTGGTAGCCGCACCTTTAACCAACTCAATACGACCTTCATTCTCTAGGCGCATCGCAACGTCTAACACATAGACCTGTGCCAATTCGATTTCCTGCTTTGAAATACTTTCGGCCTTAAGATCTCTAAACTGATTCACCATTTCAAGTGCCGACTTACTAAGGCCAGATTCCACTGCCTGACGGGTTTTATCATCGGCTCCTATAAGTGACGCAGCCATCATATCGATGCTCGCTTCAGACACAAACAGTTTCATGTGGGCCTCACTTAAGTTGGCAATATCATCGAATAATCGCACCGTCTTGCGAAGTGCTTGGTACTTTTGCGCGTCTTTTTGTAGCATACTCATAATTTGTTTCTTAGGGCCATTTGGCATTTTTGCCAACATATCCGAAGTGGCATCTACGCCACCCACCATACATTCCAGACGGGTTTTAATACGTGTTTCGATTTTATCCAAAGACTCTGAATCCACCACCCGTTCATCCACAAGCTGCGCAATGATAGAGGCTTGCTCTTGGATTGGCATGGTTTCAAGTACCTTCAATTTTAAATCTGACGGCAAGTAGCTTAAGATTAGCGCCACATGTTGAACCGCTAGTTTTTCACGCTTAATAACAGATACAAACGCCGCAATATTGCCTTTATTTACAAATCCAAAATAGCGCTTCATATTATCTTCAGAAGATGATGACGATTGTGCGCCGCCTAGCAGACTAGATAGATCTGGCATTTTAGTCGACGGAGCAGCCCCACCGCCACCACCTGAACTCTTGGCAGCATTAGCAGCTTCTTGAGCGATCTTCAAGCTTTTGCGCTGAAAGAACACATAGAGCACGATGAAAAATAAGGCCATAAAGAACATATATTTTTGAGTATTGTTTGCTGGTCGCGCTAAAGGTGATTCTGGGTCACTCTGCGCTTCTGTGATTGGGAATTTCTCATACACGACATTGATCGTATCGCCACGGTTGGATTCCAACCCGAGTACATTCCCTAGCAACTCTTGCGCTTTTGTAACATCGCGCTTTGCCAACTGCGTATTGGCCACCATTGTCATTGTAATGCGCGTAATACGCGGTGCATTTTTAGAGACAATCGAATTCCAAGGAAGCTGTGACGCTTCATCAGGAGATAGGTTTTTTATAGCAGAAAACCCTGGCAACACCTTGTATTGTTCATCATCTTTTTGAGGTTTTCCTGAGGTTTTCACGTTTGAACGTTCCGTGTACTTAACACTCCACGATTCGCCACCCATTTGCACCACTGTTGAGACCGAAATCATATGCGGACCAAACATGGTATCTAAAATATGCTGTGCCTTCTCTTGCAAGAAGCGCTCGTAAGCCACTTGTTCCTGGAAACTCGCTTTTACGGGTAAGCTTAACGCCACTGCCATTAAGACAAATGCCACGATCACCAACCTAAATCCCTTTAATATGCGTTCCATGATAACTCCTTATTTCGTTTTAGCATTCGCTCGGCGCAATTCTTCGCGAGACACCGTTACAACCCATCTACCCTTATCGTCCTCTTCGACTAAAACCTTAAGTCCGCGTGCTTTTAAACTTTCCATCAAATCAAACGCCTGCGTTTGGCTTTTGAATACACCCATAACCTGTGGGTCATCAATCTGAACTTTTTCTTTAGCCACTTTAGGCGTTGCGGCCTTTTTACTTGCTTCAGCGGCCAAATAGCGCTTTGTATTTTCAATAAACGACTTTAATTCTTTATTGTTTGGGTCTAAAAACAGCGACTGCGTCCAGGCATCTAGCGCCTCTTGTTTTTGATTCATCATGTAATAGTTAGACCCCATTTTTTCGAATACTTCCGGGTTTTTATTATCAATAATGGCCAACACTTCATAATCTTTCGAGGCCAAATAGTAACTGCCTCCATAAAAATAATTGGCCGCTCTACTACTTAATTTTCCAACCACATCGTATACCTTATAATCGCCTTTGCGTTTCTCTAAACCCTTCTCCATCAGCATTTCTGCTTTAAAGTAGCCCGGGTATATATTAAGGATATTAATTAGCACAAGTTCTACAATCTCATCTTTTCCTTCTAAAAAGAGGTCTTGTGCATTGCGATATTGGCGCTTCGCTGCCTTAACAATTTCCGGATCTAAATCCGTTTCATTGGCCGCTAGAATGTTACTCTGCGTTTCTTGCTTCATACCATCTACCATAACAACCGTTTCAAGCCGCAAAATAAGCCGCTTTTCTTTCAAACTTAACGATTTAGTTGGTACCTCTTGTAAGGCCACAAGAGCCTTATCAAACTCATATGATTTAATATGCTTTTGGTATGCCAGGCGCTCATCAAAACTTTGCGCCATAGCAGTGGTATATACGCCCAAAAGCAGCATTAGTACCGATAATAAAAGTGGTGTTACCTTTCGCATGATCCTACCTATTTTTCTTATTTCGAGAATTGTCCGTTATCCATCTTATCGATGGCAAAACTAATGAACTTTAGGATCTATTTCAATTAAATAAGAATCGCACTGGATTAACGCGTTCAAGGGCATAACGCATCATACAAAATGTGGCTTTTGGATGCGATGCGCTGCTATTTCTAGCTAAAGGAGTGTAATCGCACTCGCCAAGTATCTGGCGAAGAAGACACAAGAAACGCGGTATCACGTAGGGGACAGTATTCAACATACGGCCCCGAAGTGATAGGTGTTTTACTCGCCAAAAGCCTAGGGTTCAAGGGATAAGGAGATTGCGCGAAGGGTCAACTCTAGAGTTTCTTCCGTATGCGCCAAACTCATAAAATTCGCCTCATACTGAGAGGGGGCCAAATACACGCCGTTTTCGAGCATTTTATGGTAAAAGATATTAAAGGAGTTAAAATCACAGTGGGTGACATCGGCTAAGTTTTGAGGAAGAGTGGGGGTAAAGAAGAGGCACCACATGGAACCGCATTGCTGAACGCAAAGGGGGATATTTGTGACCTTAATAATGGCTTTTATACCTTCGACTAAATAAGTGGTGCTTTCAGTGACGCGCTTAAAGGCCTGGGAATCGCTTAGTAACGATAAGGTGGTAATACCGGCTGCCATGGCAAGTGGATTGCCGGATAAGGTACCCGCTTGATACACGGAACCCTCGGGAGCGATATGGGCCATAAGCGTGGCTGATCCACCATAAGCAGCCACTGGCAAACCACCGCCAATAACCTTACCTAAACAGGTAATATCAGGCACAATATTAAACAGTTGCTGCGCGCCACCTTGGGCAACGCGAAACCCACACATGACTTCGTCAAAAATAAGAAGGGCACCGTGGCGATCACACAATTCACGTAATCCGGAAATATAAGATGCATCCGGTACGATAAGCCCCATATTACCTGCCACAGGTTCAATAATAAGACCTGCTATATCGTCACCATGTTCGGCAAATACGGTACTCATTGCGGACAAATCGTTATAGGGCACCACAATGGTTTTTGCGGCCACTTCTGGCAACACGCCAGCACTATTTGGCGTCCCTAACGTTTGAGCACCCGACCCTGCCGCCACAAGCAACGAGTCTGATGCGCCGTGATAACACCCATCGCATTTCACTATCAAAGAACGCCCTGTCGCCCCGCGCGCCAAACGTACCGCCGCCATCGTGGCTTCCGTTCCCGAGTTCACAAAACGCACCTTCTCCATAGACGGATAAAAGGTGTTCACCAATTTAGCCAATTCCGTTTCCCGTGCAGTGGGCGCCCCAAAAGACGTGCCCTTTGCCGCCGCATCACACACGGCTTGCACCACCTTGGGGTGAGCATGACCCAAAAGCAACGGCCCCCAACTCAATACATAATCAATATACGCATCTCCATCTTCAGACAGCACAACTGCCCCTTCACCGGATTCAAAGAATATCGGTGTACCCCCCACGGATTTAAACGCCCTAACAGGGCTGTTTACGCCACCAACCAGGTGATTATTTGCGTCGGAAAACAACTGTTTTGATTGATCAAAAGCCATACCCTTTTTAAACTCCCTTTAGATAATGTTTAGCAAAATAGCTAATAATTTTATGTGCCCCAGCCCGTTTAATTGCAATTAACGATTCCTCTATAGCAGCCCGTTGGTCCACGACACCAGCAGACGCTGCCGCCATGATACTCGCATATTCGCCACTCACTTGGTATGCCACGACTGGCAAATCAGAAATGGTGGCAACATCGCGAATAATATCTAAATAATGCCCCGCCGGTTTTACCATTAACATGTCCGTACCCTCCCCCATATCCAATTCGGCTTCACGCATTGCTTCGATACGTTGAGTCGGATTCATTTGATGGTGCCGCCTGTCGCCTTTAAAGTCGTCAGAGGAACCTGCCGCATCTCGAAATGGGCCGTACAAAGAAGAGGCGTATTTCACCGCATAAGAAAGAATCATGGTATTGGAATAATGAAACCGATCTAACGCAGTTCGAATGGCAAGAACCATGCCATCTAACATTCCCGAAGGCGCCACGATATCAACGCCTGCCTTTGCATAACTCACCGCAATGCGCCCCAAAACATCCAAGGTGGCAAGCATATCAAATTCAGATTCTGAACGTAAAATGCCGCAATGGCCATGGGACGTGTATTCACACAAACAAAGATCTGCAATAACAATTAGGTCAGGGTGTCGGGTTTTAACACGGGCAATCGCGCGTTGCACAATGCCATCATCTGCATAAGACGGCGTGCCTTCCGCATCCTTAGACGCCGGAATTCCAAATAAAATAACCGCAGGTATACCCAAGCTCACAATCTCATCGGTTTCGCGATCTAAACTGGCTAAATCCAATTGAGACATGCCCGGCAAACTGGCAATTGGTTGAGGGGAATTGCAATCTTCACGCACAAAAATAGGCATAATAAAATCACGCGCTGCCAAATGGGTCTCTGCGAACCAATGTCGAATTGCAGCATTTTTTCGGTACCGTTGCATACTCATTACTCCCGCATTATACAATAAATCAGAGCATCCACCGACGGCGAATTAGCCTCGACGATATGACCGCCAAAATACTCTGCAATGGTAGCTGATGTAACAGGGCCAAGCGAATAGGCGCGAATGGCTTGATTAGAGACCAAACCAGATTCAAAAAAATGACGTACTGTTGAGCTTGATGTGAACACAATCTTATCCCCATCACGCAACACAAAATCACCCTCAGGAAGTGCTGGCATAACCGTGTCGTAAAGTCCCAACTCCGTCACACGCGCCCCACGCGCCACCAACGCATCCGATAACGTGTCACGCGCTTTGGCAGAAGTAGGCAGTAACACATGGGTGCCCGTTAAATCGTGGGGCAGTTCATCCACGATACCTTCTTGCACACTACGCCGTGCAACCACGTCGGCAACCACACCATGGTCGCGCAGAACAGAGGCTGTTTTAGGCCCAATTGCCACAACAGTCTTGCCTGCTAATACCCGTGCATCGCACCCATTACTAAATAAGGCATCCATACTTTGGGTCACGCCATTTGGGCTTGTAAACACGATCAAATCACTTTGCCCCACTAAGTCAGCATTAAAGCGTAATTTTGCCTCTAATACTGGCACAATTTCAATCATAGGCAATTGCACCACATCGGCCCCAAGTTCCCGTAAACGCGCCGCCAGTTCCCCACCCTGCGCGACCGTTCTTAGCACAATCACACGCTCTCCTGCCAAAGGCAGGCCGTTCCACCAATCATACCTTTCACTTAGTCGCGCCACCTCCCCCACTACCAAAATAGCCGGTGGCTCAACACCCTCACTATCTCGCAAGGCCACAATCGTGCCAAGGGTGCCCACAACGACTTTTTGTTGCGCTGTTGTGCCACGGAAGATCAACGCCGCTGGCAAATCTGCCCCACGCCCCATCTCCATTAATTGGGATACTATTTTTTCTAAATGGGTAACTGCCATCACAAAAACAAGCGTATCAGCATCTGGTATAGCCAAATTCGCCTCGCCATTTCCAGTCCGCAGCGTACCTGTCACCACAGCAAAACTACGCGCCATATCCCGATGGGTCAAAGGAATGCCCGCATACGCTGGAACAGCAATCGTCGAGCTAATACCTGGCACAATTTCAAAAGGAATTTCCGCATCCGTAAGGCACTCAAGTTCTTCACCCAATCGCCCAAACACACACGGATCACCACCCTTTAAGCGCACCACATACTTGCCCTGCTTGGCGTGTTGAACCATCGTCGCATTAATATCCTGTTGTTTCATACTATGCTGCCCTTTGGCTTTACCCACACATAAAAGGATCGCTGTGGGGCACGAATACTGCAACACCGACGGATGCACCAAATAATCATACATAACCACATCAGCCCTGGATAAAGCGTCTCTGGTCTTTATTGTCAGTAAACCAGGATCACCCGGCCCGGCTCCCGCTAAAATAACTTTTCCAAAATTCATTCAGAATTCGCCTTCAGCCACCCGGTTATCACCCCACCGACGCGATTCAAAAAGGTATGAACCGGTTCATTGGCATAGGAACCAAATTCAAAATCCGCCTGACGGTCTAAATCAGAGGTGGCAATAAACACGCTCGCAACTAATTGAGTCTTATCTTTACGTACATTTACACCGAGAGGCAACTGGCAATCAAACTCTAGTAAAGATAGCAATCCAAATTCAACCTGAGAAATAACCCACTGATCCGCATCACTAACAGCTTGGCAAATCTCAATAAGGTCATTTTGATCATGACGACATTGCAACGCAATAACACCCTGACCCGGCGCAGGCACGAAGCGCGCCACATCCAACGGCACAACAACCTCATCGTCTATACCCAAACGCATAAGCCCTGCATAGCTAAGTACAACACCTGCGTATCCATTTTCTTTCATTAATCGTATGCGCGTGGCCACATTTCCCCGAATGGGCTCCATTTCTAAATGTGGGTAATAACGACGAAACAACGCATGACGGCGCAACGACCCCGTGGCAACAATAGCACCATCTGGCAACTCATCTAAGCTTTGGTACCCATTTAGCACCACCACATCTTGGTTCGATTCAGGGCTCAACACACCCGATAATATGAGCCGTTGATCCGGTCGGGATGTCATATCCTTAAACGAATGCACGGCGATATCAGCCTCATCATTTAAGAGTGCCTGTTCCACTTCTTTTACAAACACGCCTTTTCCGCCAATCACACTCATCGGAGATTCCTTATCACGGTCACCTTGCGTGCTTACTGGAACGATCTCTACGTCCATGTCGGGGTACTGTATGGTTAGACGAGACTTAACAATTTCGGCCTGTTTCAGAGCTAGATCAGACCCACGTGTTCCTAAACGGATACAGCTGAGCATGGTGTCACCATCCCACGACGGTGGTCATACCACTTGGTAAATTCTGCCAACTCAGATGAAATAATCTGTTGCACATCTGATAATCGTGTTCGACGTTCCGCAAGCGTTTTATCCGCCACAGACTTCAATTCAGTCATGGTAATTAATGTCACATTTGGAAGCAACCCGACGTCTTCACTTACATTTCGAGGCACACCCATATCAACCACCGCCTTTAAACCTTGTACACCTGAAAAATGAGTGGCATATAAGATGGGGGATTCTGTTGCTGTTGCCACATAAATCACATCAAATTCATTCAATCGCTGCCAAATGGTCTCATAGCCAACAACAGCAAGCCCATACTCTTCCGCTAAACTTTCCGCTTTAGCCAAGCTACGGTTAGAAATATACAATTCATGATGCGCCAAGGCCTTTAATTTTTTAATCGCACGAATACTCATGGTACCAGCACCCACAATTAACATTTTCAATCCACGCAAATCGCCATAATGTTGAATCAACGAATCAATAGCAATGGAACTTACCGAATAGGCACCATTTCCAATTCCCGTAATATCGCGCACATGTTTACCCACATAAATAGCCGATTGAAATAATTTATTTAATTGAGACCCTGTTGAACCAAGTTTTTGTGAAACCGTATAGGCGGATTTTAATTGCCCTAAAATTTCATTTTCGCCAAACACCATCGATTGCACACCTGAGGCAACCTCATATAAGTGACGAACTGCCGCATCGCAATGTTCTATATATGTAAATTGTTTTACAACAGTCTTATCCACACCAAAATAAGTGGATATATGGCTCAACAACCACTCAACGCCAAAATCCACATCTTCAGTAGAAAAATAAAATTCACTTCGATTACACGTTGATAAAATAACCAGCTCTAAAACCGGCGAATGCTCAGGAATGGATCGCAAGAACCCTTCCACCTGGTGGGAGTTGAAATGAAACTTCTCTAAAATTTGCAAGGATGTGATTCTAAAATCCACACCAATCAACGCGTTATGCATGTGCCCATTTTAGCCCAAATAAACTAAAAATAACACCCCTACTTCGAAGCAAATTGACGCAACACATACGCACCAGCCACGCCTGAAATAATATTTGGCAACCACGCCGCAACAATTGGCGGTAATACCTTAGCCAATCCAAGTGCCATACCAATAGAGTAAAGCAAGTAATAAATAATAATAATGGCAAGACTAACACCAAACCCTACAGAAGATGTACTACGTTGTGGTCGCATGCCAAACGCCGCACCAACAAGTGAAAAAATAAAGCACGCAAACGGAATAGCAAAACGCATATAATATTCCATTAAATCTTGAGTGGCATCACTGCCCGTACTCTGCTTAAAGGCGATGGCATTTTTGAGTTCATCTGCGGACATTTCTTGCGCTTCTTTATCTTGGTTAGACGCCATCAACAGGTTCACATTCAAATCAATAAATTCTTTTTCAAATTCAATGACCATCACTTTTTTTAAATCGTCCTTAAAAAAGCTATGCATAACCCCATTTCGAAATTCCCATCCACCAGCCAATTCCCAACGGCCCGAATCCGCACGGATAACACGATTCATCTGCCCATCTAAAAACTCAACCACCATCACATCGGTAAGCTCTTGCCCATCCAACTCGCGCACATTAATAATACGAGAGGGATACCCATTCGCATCATATTCAGTAACATTCGCATTTTGTTTGATTTTTATAGCCGTTTTTTTCAAACTCTCTCGCAGTTGTTCCGCATTATAATTTGCAATAGGAACCACGCGCTCATTAAACATAATATTAAGAACACTCACTACCATACCGAGTAAAATAACAGGGGCCATAATCCGGTATAAACTTACACCAGATGCGCGCAACGCCACCATCTCCCCGTCGGAATTAAACCGGCCAAAAACCAAAATGGCTGCCAATAACATGGACATTGGCAAGGTAAGGGAGATAATAGCCGGAACACGGTATAAAAATATTTGAAAGGCGGCCCCGACACCAATATTGTACTTAACAATGGTTTTAATGATAGGAAACAACACCGAGCTACCGGCAATAATACTGGTAAATGCAATAACCCCAAATACAAAAGGCAACAAGAGTTCCCTAATGATATACCGATCCAACAAAATCATTTGAGCTTAAAGTCTTCGCCCAAATAAAACTTCTTGGCTATTGGATCCTCCGATACATCTTTCGAATTACCAGAAAGTAATATTTTTCCATTGTGCAAAATATATGCCCGATCTGTAATATTTAATGTTTCGCGCACATTGTGATCTGTAATAATCACGCCTAGCCCCTTGTCTTTTAACTGACAAATGATGGTTTGAATTTCGGCAACCGCAATCGGGTCGATACCTGCAAAGGGTTCATCTAACAGAATAAACGACGGATCCATAGCAAGCGTACGTGCAATTTCAACCCGTCGCTTCTCACCACCCGATAATTCAACACCACGGGCCTTTCTTAAATGAGTCAAACCCATTTCTTCAAGTAGCGCAACCAAACGCGACTCATAGGCAGACTTCGGAATATTTTTAACCACTTCCCATAAAATCACAATATTCTCTTCAACTGTTAGTTTTTTAAATATGGATTGTTCCTGTGGCAAGTACCCCAAGCCCGCTCTCGCACGTTTGTACATGGGCATATTGGTAACATCTTGATTATCTAAAAAGACCTGCCCACCATCTGGACGCACCAACCCAACAATCATATAGAAGCTAGTGGTTTTCCCCGCGCCATTTGGGCCCAAAAGCCCCACAATTTCGCCACGTTCAATGCCAAAAGACACCTCATCAACAACGCGACGAGTACCATGAGATTTAATGAGATTTTTTGCTTCAATCATTTACGAACACCTACACCCTTATCATACTATATCTTAACCATCTTACGTATGGGCAGTATCCGTGTTGTGCGATTCGATGTTAGATCAACCGTGATCGATACCGCACAAAGCTCAACTTCGCTCGAATAGTCAGGCGTTTCAAATCGCACGGGCATTTGGTCTAAAAACTTTTGAATAATAGGCTCTTTTACCATGCCTAAAATCGTATTCGTTGCCCCTACCATGCCAATATCAGTCATATAGGCGGTGCCTTTTGGTAACAAACGCGCATCGGATGTTTGAACATGAGTATGCGTGCCTAACACTGCCGACACCTTACCATCCAAAAAATAACCGATTGCAGACTTCTCAGAGGTTGCCTCAGCGTGAAAATCCACGATAATAACATCGGACTGCTCACGAATGGCTGGCAACTCTGCATTCAACACACTAAACGGGCAATCACAAGGATTCATAAACACACGCCCGATCGCATTTACAACCGCCACGCGCACATTCTCAGAGTCAAAAAACCGAACCCCAACACCCGGCTGACCTTTCGGGTAGTTTATGGGGCGAACAAACCGATCCAATCGATCGATATCATATATAAATTCGCGCTTGTCATACACATGATTACCAGAAGTCATCGCATCCACACCCAACGATAAAAAATCGTCATAGATACGCTTTGTAATACCAAAACCCGCAGCGGAATTTTCCACATTTACAATAGTAAAATCGCTCTCGTACTCCGACTTAAGCGATTCAAATTCTTGGTGAACGGCCTCCCTCCCAGGCCGTCCCACCACATCACCAATAATTAAAACATTAAATGTCGACACAAAGCTTCCTATTTAGCGGTATAAGTTGCTCTGGTTTCCCTCACAAGCGATACTTGTACTTCACCTGGATAATCCACGTTATCCTCTATTTGCTTTGCAATATCTTGAGCCAACTTATGTATCCCATCATCAGTAATTTGATCTGGGCGCACAAGCACACGTATCTCACGACCCGCTTGAATCGCGTACGCTTTATCAACGCCCTCGAAACCATTGGCAATTTTCTCTAAGGTTTCAAGACGCTTCACATAAAGATCTGCAGACTCTTTACGAGCACCCGGACGTGCAGATGACAACGCATCCGCTAACATAACAATGACAGCTTCTACCGTATCTGGCGCCTCATCTTCATGGTGAGCCATAATACAGTTGATCAGCTCTTCAGATTCGCCGTACTTACGACAAACATCAGCACCCAAGTCATCATGGGAACCCTCATGCTCGAAGTCCAACGCCTTACCAATGTCATGCAACATTGTTCCACGTTTCGCCAAGTGTGAGTTCACACCCAACTCATCTGCCATCATGCCTGCAATATGCGCCGCCTCTAAGCTATGGGATAGAATACTTTGCCCATAACTTGTACGGTAATGCAATTTACCAAATAATTTAATGATTTCAGGGTGAAACTGTTGACCAAGCTCATCAGCCGCTCGCTCACCATGTTGCATCATAATATCGTCTAATTCATCCCGTGATTGCTGCACAGCCTCTTCAACACGAGTCGGATGAATACGTCCATCAGACACCAATTTATCCATGGCCATACGCGCAATTTCACGACGGATTGGGTTAAACGCAGACAGAATAACACCATTTGGCGTATCATCAATGATCACATCCACACCAGTTGCCGATTCAAACGCACGAATATTTCGGCCTTCTTTACCGATAATACGGCCTTTCATTTCATCATCAGGCAGAGACACAACCGAGGTTGTGTTGCTTACCACGTGCTCTACAGCAGTACGTTGAATCGCATCTAGCACAATTTCTTTCGCCTTGCGATTCGCCACTTTGCGCGCACTTTCCTGAATTTCTTTAATCATACGACCAGCACGTTCACGAGTTTCACGCTCAACGTTTGCTAGTAATACTTTTTCCGCGTCTTCTTTTGTCATTGAAGTCACTTTTTCCAAATGAGCAAACAATTCGTTCAAGACCTCTTCTTGCTTAGTGCGCAATTCTTTCGCACGTTCTACCTGTTCAACAACTTCCTTCTCACGCTGTACAATGGCCGCCTGCGCGTCATCAATTTTACGTTGGCGCTGTTTCAAACGGTTTTCAGAATCATCTAAATCGCGCTTGCGATTATTTAATTCACCCTCAACCTGAGACCGCACTTTACGTCGCTTATCTTCCGCATCGCGCTCTGCTCCATCAACAATTGATTTAGCACGCTTTTCCGCATCTGTTACCAGACGAGATGCATTTTTTTCTGCCTTCTCTAATTCGCCCATGAGCGAACGCTGCTTTAAGGCAAACAAGAGGCTGCCCCCCGCTATCCCCCCCATTATAATTGCAATAATTAACTGTACCGACACTTTATTACTCCTTTACATGTAAACTAGACTACTCGTCAGTTTTAACTTTCTCTTTTACTAATTCGCCAACTTTTTGATAGGTTTCAGGATGTTCTTTTAAAAAGCGACGCGCCGCATCACGGCCTTGACCCATGCGTTCTCCCGCGAAGGAAAACCAAGTCCCACTTTTCTCAACAATATCAAAATCCACCGCTAAGTCTAATAAATCGCCCTCTCGCGAAATTCCCTCACCAAACACGATGTCGAATTCGGTAAAACGGAACGGAGGAGCTACTTTATTTTTAACAATTTTAACACGAACCTTATTACCAATTACATCAGCACCTGATTTAACAGATTCAATGCGACGAACGTCGATTCGAATAGAGGAATAAAACTTTAACGCCCGACCACCAGGTGTGGTTTCAGGACTACCAAACATAACGCCAATTTTTTCACGAATTTGATTAACAAAAATTACAATACAATTTGATTTTGAAGTGATTGCCGTTAATTTACGCAATGCCTGTGACATTAAACGCGCCTGCACACCCACTTGGGAATCGCCCATGTCACCTTCGATTTCCGATTTCGGAACCAAAGCTGCCACAGAATCGATTACAATAACATCAACACTACCGCTTCGTACGAGTGACTCAGTAATATCCAATGCCTGCTCACCATAATCCGGCTGAGACAGCAATAAAGAATCAGTATCCACGCCAATACGCTTTGCATATCGGGGGTCTAAGGCATGTTCCACGTCGATAAATGCGCATGTTCCGCCTGCTTTTTGAGCTTCGGCAATCGCATGCAACGTCAAAGTGGTTTTACCGGAAGATTCTGGCCCATAAATCTCAACAATACGGCCACGAGGATATCCCCCAACTCCCAACGCCAAGTCCAATGACAATGCGCCTGAAGAAACCGAACTTAGTTCTTTAAGGGGCGCATCACCTAAACGCATAATAGCCCCCTTGCCAAAAGATTTTTCAATCTGGGCTAAGGCCATATTTAATGCACTTGCTTTAGTGCTATCTTCATTTTTATCTGTTTTCGTTTGACTCATAGTGTCTATCCTTTCATTAATAACCATTCTACCTTAAGTTGATCCAAATACCTTCACATAATTTCGCAATAATCCAAGTGCCGAATTAACCGTTTGAGTAATAACATGCTCCCGATTACCCTTAAATCGAAAACGCTTCACTTCCACTCGTTCAGGAGATTTAATGCCGATATAGACCATACCCAACATCTCATCTGACTCACTGGCTTGCAGTGGGCCGGCAATTCCGGTAGCCGATACGGCATAATCACTGCCTGTTAATCGGGCTATTCCTTCTACCATTTCCTGAGCCGTTTCCCGACTCACAACACCAAACTCTGAAATTGTCTGTGGTTTAACGCCACACAATTTAACCTTAAGAAGCGCACTGTAACAAACCACCCCCCCTAAAAAATACCGGGAACTTCCCGGACGCTTCGACAAATGATGACCAATCAAACCGCCTGTTAAAGACTCTGCCACAGACACTGTGGAATGAGATGAAATTAACCCTTGAGCAATATCGGCATAAAGCTGATCCGTGTATCCGATTGATGCATTATCCAATGCGTCCTGGAACACAAGTTAGAACTAAGCTCCGACCGCTAAGCCGGCTCGCTCTCTAATCTCAGCCACTTTATCGCATCGCTCCCAAGGTAAATCAATATCTCGTCGTCCAAAATGACCATAAGCCGCGGTTTGCGCAAACAACGGTTCGCGCAGTGACAATGTGGCAATAATGCCCGCTGGTGTTAGATCAAAAGCCTCCTTTATTACTCGTAAAATCTCATCTTCCGACACAGTTGCAGTTCCAAACGATTCAACACGAATCGACACTGGATCAGCAACACCAATTGCATATGCAAGTTGGATTTCCAATTCATCTACAAGACCAGACGACACCAAATTTTTAGCAACATAACGTGCCATATAAGCGGCCGAACGGTCTACTTTTGTACTGTCTTTACCAGAGAACGCACCCCCACCGTGAGGCACCCAGCCACCATATGTATCCACCACAATTTTGCGGCCAGTTAAACCAGCATCACCGTGGGGCCCACCAATCACAAAGCGACCCGTGGGGTTAATAAAGTAGCGGGTTTTCTCATCGAGCAATTCCGCAGGTATAGCAGTTTTAATAAGTTGAGAAATAATGTCCGCAGACAATTTCTCATGGGACACTGTCTCATCATGTTGAGTAGACAACACAACAGTATCCACACGTTTTGGCGTACGCCGATCGCTATATTCAACCGTAACTTGTGCCTTAGCGTCAGGCCTCAAATAAGGCAATTTTCCCGAATGGCGCAAATCAGCAAGCACCCTCACAAGACGATGTGACAATACGATTGGCAATGGCATCAATTCTTCAGTTTGATTACACGCATAGCCAAACATTAATCCTTGGTCGCCAGCACCCGCTTGTGCGTATAAACCGTCGCCTTCATTCACACCCTGCGCAATATCTGGAGACTGTTCATGCAACAAAACTTGAACATTACAAATGTTCCCATCAATACCCAATTCATCCGCAGTATAACCCACGTTACAAAGGGTTTTCCGCACCAACGCTTCCACATCTAGGGGCGTTCTGGTGGTAATTTCACCACCCACAATAACGGTGTTTGTGGTTGTAAAACATTCCACCGCAACACGACTCGCCGGATCACCAGCAAGCGCGGCATCAAGCACAGCATCAGAAATTTGATCACAAAGTTTATCAGGATGTCCCTCCGAAACGGACTCAGAAGTAAATAAAAACGTCATATTAGTGCCTGCCAATCAATAAGCTAAATTAAAATACCCCGTTATAGTACTAAATCTAGAAACAAAAGCCAAGGACTAAACAACGGCCAAAACATCTAAAGCAGATGCCAAAGCGTCACGCCCCACAGCCGACGAAATCTCCAACGTTTCCTGGCCCTTTACTGCCGCAATAAAGTGCTTTAATTCTGTCTTTAACGCCTCTTCATCAGCCACCTCTATCGGCTCGGCTTCATCGGTTCCAATAAACACGTCAACCGTCTTGGCAATAAAGTCCAATTCCGCATAACCATTTGAACCAGTAAGGGTTAAATTACGCACACGTTTAGGGGTAATCCAATTTACCTGAATCATGGCAGAGGCCGATGGATAGGTCAGCAATATCTCGGCATGATCATGGCGATCACTGAGTTGGCTGCGACCCGCATGAGCCGCAACCGACACGGGTGAAGTCCCCACTAGCATTGTCGCGATATCAATATCATGTACAGCCAAATCAATAATCACATTTGCATCCTTAATTTGCGGTGGCATTGGGCCACAACGGCGCAGCACAAGACTACGCACGTCACCTAGTCGGCCGCTTTCCACCACGTCTTTCAAAGCGATGACCGCAGGATTAAACCGTTCAATATGACCCACTGCAAGCACCACGCCCTTAGACTCTGCCAATGCACTTAACGCATCCGCATCTTCGATGGACGCTGCAATCGGTTTTTCAACCAATACATGACAGCCCGCTTCCAACAATTGTTTTCCTAGCACAAAATGCAACGACGTGGGCGCCGCCAAGGTGACAATATCGATGGATTCCTTAGCTAACATTTCTGTTAAGTCCGTATAAGTCGTGGTACCAAATTGTGCCGAATAGTTTGTAACAGTGGCCAAATCTGCATCGCAAAGTGCAACCAAACTAACGCCAGGCAATTCGTGATATACCCTAGCATGGTGACGGCCCATATTTCCAAAACCGACAACGGCGGCGCGTAATTCTGATTGATTCATAGTGACTAACAATAGCAAAAAGTATCCGCTTAGGCATAGCGTAAATTTAACCGCTTCTTGAAACGGAAATTTGAGAGTGCTAATGTAGAACCAATTATGAACGGTACTATATTGGTTATTGATGATGACGAATCCATTCTTTCAATTTTCGAATTGATATTAGAAAGCATGAATTACAATATCATCACATCACTTTCCGCAAAAGCCGCGTTGAACATCATCAAAAGCAAGCCGTCTATCGACTTGGTATTCCTAGATTTAAAAATCCCCAAATTCTCCGGCATAGAATTTCTACATGAAATCCGCGAAAACGACGCCAAACTTCCCATTATCATGATGACAGGTTACACGTCAGATGCCTCTATTCGTGACGCACTCGCAAATGGTGCAAATGACTTAATCTACAAACCTTTCGATGTTGAAGACATTCGCTCAACAGTGATGCTATACACCCAAAACAAAACCACAGTTCCCGCTTAAATGAGCCAAGAAAAACCGTTATCGCAACGGAGCTTAACTCGATTAGAGGCCATCATGTTCGTTATGGTCATCGGTTTATTAGTGATTGTTTATCTTCCCAAGTTACTAGGGTCAGAAGCCAAAACAAAAAAACGCAGCCACATGATTGAACGACGCAACCTGAACACAAAACTCACTCTATATTATGAACTCACTAAAAAGAGGCCCATTTCTATCTCCGAATTAGCATGGGAAAATAACACCCCCAGCTTAAACGCATCAGCCCTATTCCCAGATTCACCACCAGCAACCTGTATTTTTGGTGCGAGATGGCAAATCGACCCAAAAACCAGAACCATCAGCTTAGAAGGGCATCGATTTCACGAATAATGCGGTCCGCAGCGCCAACATGATCTATGGCAGACGCCCCACTACCTCGTTTTTCAAATAAAGTCGTCAATACACCCTCAGATAAAATAGGTAAATCTTCTTGCAACACGATAGATCCAAACCCAAGTGCGCTTGCCCACCGTGCGTTATGAAGCTGATGATCATCTTTGGCATGGGGGTACGGAACCATCATCATCGGCCGATTATAGGCCATACATTCCGAAAGTGATATGGCCCCAGCCCGTCCCACCACAACATCCACCAGCTGATACAAATCGCCCATTCCATCAAAAAAAGGCAAAATCGCAGCATAGACAGATCCGGATGGTGTGCGGTAAAACGTGGCCTCTTGATCTGAAAAGTTGGCGGCATAATACGACGCGCCTGTTAAATGAACCAACGCCCAATTTAAAGTAGAAAACCAGTCATACTGAGCCCGGATCCAATCATTTATCGCCTGAGCGCCTTGCGAGCCACCCATCACTAACACCACTCGCTTATCACCAAGCTCTGTTTGTAAGCGAGCCACTAAACCTGTTGAATCATCACGTTCAAAGAGTGGGTTACCCACACACTTAGCCGATGAAAAGGCAGGATCTGCAACCGGCAAGCCTAAAAACACACGCTTAGCACCCGACGCAAACCAGCGTGTGACCCGACCCGGCACCACATTTTGTTCCAATAACACATAAGGTATACGCAACACGCGCGCGGCAATAAGCACTGGCACGCAAACCATTCCCCCTGAAGCCACAACTACCTTTGGTTTTAGCCGATACAAGCGCACCACACACTCCACAACACTAAATAGAATAGTCCATAACCGTCTTGGATTGATTGTTAAGGGGTAAAACGACACCCCCGAACGGGTAATTTGTTGGTTTGAAATGGCGATCCGACTCGATAATAAAACCGAGTGACCAGCATAACGTTTTGCCAAAGCAAGTACCGGCATAAGATGGCCACCAGTATGTGAGCTAACAAAACAAATCATGAGTCGCCACTTTCCTGCTGCCCAACCGCAAATACATTGAGTAAAACACCCACAATAAACAAGCTAATCACGTACGAACTACCCCCATAGCTAATAAAGGTTAACGGTATGCCCGTTACAGGCATCAAACCAATGACCACGCTAATATTTAAAATAGCCTGCACCACAATAAACAACGTAAGTGCAATCGCCAAAAAGTACCCAAAAGGATCATCCAATTCCTTTGCCAAGGTACAAGACCTCACAAGTAGCGCAACAAATAACAACACTACAATAATAGCAAGCAGCAAGCCCCCTTCTTCGCAAATCACAGAAAAAATAAAGTCGGAATAATGCAACGGTAAATAGAAGAATTTTAGCTTACTATTGCCAAAACCGTGCCCAAATATACCGCCAGACCCAATGGCAATAAAGGATTGAATAACGTGATAATTCTGACCCAATGGGTCGGCCCACGGATTAAAAAATGCAGAAATACGCCGTAGTTGATATGGGTTTATAAGCAAGGAAAGAAAGATCAAGCTTACCGCCCCTACCCCCAAACTCGCTAATTGCTTAAAGGGCACCCTACCAACCCAAAACAACAAGCCCATCACGATCATAATTAAAATAATATTTCCCAAATCAGGCTGCTGAGAAATAAGTATGATCGGCAAACCAATCACTAAAAGTATAGGTAAAAGCCCTTTCCTAAAATCGTGAATGGCGTGTTGTTTACGGGCCAATGCCGCTGATAAAAACGCCGCAATGGCAAATTTTACCAATTCCACACTTTGCAACTGAAATATACCCAAATTAAGCCATCGCCTTGCCCCGCCAGATTTGATACCAACACCTGGGACAAGAGTAATCGCCAACAAAATAACAGAAAATGCGATGCCATAAAGTGCATATTTTTTATATAAACGATAATCTATTTGGTATCCGATAAATAAGGCAAAAAGCCCCAACACCAAAAAAATCAACTGCTTCTTCACAAAATAATGGGGATCGCCGTAATCATTTAAACCGGTAACCGCAGTGGTAGAAAACACCATAATTACACCTAATAAGGCCAAAAGCAACACGATCACCAATAGCGGCCAATCCAATTTAGATAAGCGCATGAACAGCCTCACAAAATGCCTCACCACGGGCTTCAAAATCCTTATACATATCAAAACTGGCCGATGAAGGTGAAAATAAAATCACATCTCCAGCACGTGAAACGGCCAACAAATGCGCTAGCGCATCATTAAGATCCGTTGCCTTATAAAATTGCGTAGCGCATGATTCAAAATGTGCCGCAACCATTTCACTCAAACCACCGTACACACACACAGAGGCGACCATCGACTCTAAAGCCGAAAAGAATGGGGCCAGATCCAATTGTTTATCCACCCCACACAAAATAAGATGCGGCGCCACATCAAACGCACGAACTGCATTTAGGGTGGCATCAGGGTTCGTTCCTTTAGAATCGTTCACAAACAATCGCCCGTTCAATTCCCGCACCCGTTCTAGGCGGTGGGGCAAGGGCGAAAATGCGGCAATACGATCATGTATCACATTTTCGAAAACACCGAAGTGGCGCCCCACCTCACGCACAATCGCGCAATTAAGCTGGTTAAACGGGCCCACAAGCACAGTGTTAATCGGTGGGTCAGGCAAGCGAATCGCACAGGCCCTCACCTTTGCCCGCTGCACAACCCCATCGAGTAATCCGCCGTCTGGCACAAAAAACACGGGCGCGGCGGGAGCCATGGCCTGTAATAATCGGCCCTTTGCCTCGGCATACAGTGCCATGGTGCCATGGCGCGCCAAATGATCCGGCGTTACGTTCGTAATCACCGCCACATCTGGGGCAAACTCAAAGCAACGCTCTAACTGATAACTGCTTAACTCCACAACGATAATATCCGCGCAATTGCTACAATCTACAAATGTAACCAACGGAACCCCAAAGTTGCCTGCCACTTCCGCACCCAATACGTTTGCACAAAGAGCGGTAATAGTCGATTTCCCATTGGTGCCCGTAATACCCACTATTTTCGGTTGATACGTACTCTCCTCACGCCGAAATAAACGCCATGCAAATTCAATTTCGCTAATAATGTCTACTGCTAATTCGGGGTAATCTTTAGGTGCAATGCCAGGACTTGCAACAACCAATTCTGCGTCGTCCAAATCAGGCGTATACTGCCACCCATCTAAGCGATGCAAACAGGCGATAACCGCTTGCCCAGTAATGCCATCTGGCCCTAATACCCCAACCTTCATTTCCACACCCCCATCGCCACTAAATACCCGCCGATAAATAGCAATTGCACAACCCAAAATAGGCGAACAACTGCTTTCTCACTAAGCCCCATTAATTCAAAATGGTGGTGCAAAGGGGCCATTAAAAACACCCGTGTTTTCGTGCGCTTATACCAAAGCACCTGCGCCATCACCGACAACGTTTCCAGAATATAGACCGCCCCCAACCCCACCAACACCCATACGTTTCCATAGGCAATCGCCAATGCCGCAAAAAGCGCACCAATTGCCAAACTACCTGTATCGCCCATAAATTGCTGGGCTGGGTGTAAATTCACGCTTAAAAAAGCCGCTATTGCCACGCAAAACACCATACAAAACGGCAAATAGTCCCACATGCCAGACGCCCAAAAAAGCACCGCAAAACCCGCGATACTAAGTAGACTTAGTCCACCCAACAAGCCATCCAACCCATCCGATAGATTCGTGGCATTTGATGCCCCCACCATGACAAAGGTATAAAACACCATTTGCGACATTTTCAAGGGTGATATAAAACCATTAAAAATAAAAAGCAACCCCAAACTACACACAATTTGAGCCAAAAACTTTTGCCGGGACGTTAGCCCCTGATTATTGTTGCGGCACAACGACAGCCCATCATCTAACAGGCCCAAAATCGAAAATGAACTAAACACCATGAGCAGCCACACAAACATAGGCGACAAGAGATGAAAGAGATACGCGCCAACCCATAAATTAAGTAAAATCGCCACACCGCCAAACGATGGCGTTTTAACCTTATGTTGATGGGATTCTGGCCCCAACTCATAAATCACCTGGTAGGCCTGTCGCCGACGAATACCCAGCAACAAAAGCCACTGACACACATGCGCACCAAACGCATAAGCCATCCATAACCAATTAGTTGTCATGGTTAATTTCCTTTAGCAACACATCCACAATAGAATCCATTTCCAAGCCTCTAGACCCCTTAACCAATACGGAATCACCCGATTTAAGTTCTGATTTTAATGTGTCAATCAAGGCAATTTTATCGTCGAAATGGGTAACAGGTAAACGCAAATCACCCAATGATTTCATGGCTTCCCCATAGGTAAACAACACGCTTACTTCCGCATCAATAATAGGGTCAGCTAAATCCCGATGTTCAGACACAGAAAAACGACCCAACTCCATCATATCCCCTAAAACCGCAATTTTTCGGCCCGATTGGCGTTTTAACACGCCGAGCGCATAGCGCATACCATCGGGGTTCGCATTATACGAATCATCGATAAGCGTAATGCCCCCCTTCAATTTGTGTTTAATCAAACGATGCGCCGACGGTTTGTAAGAGGCAATCCCCCGTTCAATTTCGTGATCTGACAATCCAAAATGACGCCCAATCAAATAACACATGCCAAGTGTAGATTCTATCCCACCACCAGATTGATAAGGCAAAACCTTATAACCAACAGCCTTTGCCTTAGATTCCAAAATATCGTAATGCGCGTCTTTACGCGGCAAAAACGCATACCGATCACCAGGGCGCTCCCATTCCAATTTTGGCCTAAATATTTCGGCCTTTGCTTTCGCAATTTGTGCCGAATTTTTAAAGAATTCTGCATGTGTAAGACCAATGCCCGTTATTAATACATGGGTCGGACGAACAATGCGCGCCAAGTAACCGATCTCACCTTTTTTACGCATGGCCATTTCCAGAACAGCCACATCTGTATGAGAGTCCGCTCCCAGCAACGTAAGGGGAACACCAATTTCATTATTATTATTTGCCTGCGTCGCATGAGTCATAAATTTTTGCGACAGCACCGAGTTCAACATATCCTTTGATGTGGTTTTACCAAATGAACCTGTTATACCCAATACATAGCATTTTAATTGCTTGCGATATTTACTAGCAAACGTTCCAATGTCTTCGTTCACAATACGACTAGCACCCTTTTGAATCGCCGCATCAATAAACTGATGACCATCAAAATTTTTCCCTTTTATGGGGATGTAAACATCGCCCGGCTCAAGGGTACGAGTGTCTATGGATACCTTCATGTGCCTTTATTCCCCCGATTTGCGTTTCTTCGCATCATAAATCAGAAATTTCTCTATACTTTTAGCTTCTTCTTCGGTCATTGATGCCCCTTCTTTGGAGGCCATGCGTGCAATGATCTCTGCCCAATCTTCCTTGCTGCGATAAGGCGCATTCAATGGGCGCGCCGCTGTATGACATTTACTGCATTTACTTGAAAAAAAACGATGGTACCACCAACGCACACGCACTTGGTATGCCGACACATCCACAGTTGAAGTGCCCGAATCATAGCGTGCAATTTGAACTGGTTTACTCACTGTTTGCGTGTTCGATTTAGCCTGATCACAACCCGTCATCAAAACGAAAATCGAAAAAATAAAAAGAAGAATATAAGGCATACCGAATATAATACCATAGGTACAGCGTGGTATTCACCCACAAGTCAACTAAAATTTAAAACTTAAACACAGCAATAAAATACGGTAGAATGATGCGTATGACACAAAATATAAACGAAATAAAACATTTGGCTAAATTATTAGCTGATTTTTTTGCGCCTGTTGTAGAAACAGTAATACACGATCTAAAAAAAGACGGATATCCGATCATATCAATTTATAATAATGCGCTTTCGAATCGCGAAGAAGGCCAGTGCTCAACTGTATTTGGCGAACACATCGACAATCTATCAGAAGACTCGCTCATCTACTTATTCGAGCTACCCAATGGCAAGCAATTTAAATCCTGCTCAACTATCTACAGGGATAAAAATGGAAATCCCGAATTCGCATTAAGCATCAATATGGATTTAACCCATTTCCAAACTATCAGTAGCATCATTACCAATTTCACCAAACTACCCAGCTCATTTAAAGCGCAGGCTCCTGACGTAAATATAAATGCAAACCTTGAGCTTTTCATGAGCATTTTACAAGAAACCAGAATGGAACTCGGCATTCCCGACACACAAATAAGCCGTTCCGACCAAAAGCGACTAGTCAAAGCACTCGACAAGAAAAATGCACTGGACATGTACGGCGGCATAAAATACCTGTGCGAACAATATAAAATTTCACGCACCACCATTTTCAATTACAGAAAATAACTTACTGACGCGACTGAATAGCAGCTCTCGCAACGGCTCTATCATCAAAGTCGATGGTCTCATCACCCAAAATTTGGTATGTTTCATGCCCTTTTCCCGCAATCACCACCACGTCAGCCGGTTC
>JAQBTH010000006.1 GCA_027623425.1 bacterium
GAATAAGGGTGACCCGTGGAAATTGAAAAATCTCGTTTAGATCGAATTTTTGAAAACATTTATCTCGTATTGTTTGTCGTAATGGCATTGGGAATTCCGTTGGTGTTTACGCCACTTACACGCAGTGTGTTTGAAGTGAATAAATTACTTGTGTTGCGTAGCACAACAATAGTGTTAGTTTTGACGTGGATAATTCAACGTGTGCTGTATAAGCGCAATGGTATAGAAGACGACAACGCGATCCGTATACTTGGGGTTTCTTGGCGACGCACGTGGTTAGAAATTCCCATATTGGCATGGTTGCTCACCAGCGTACTTTCGACGGTATTCTCAGAAAACATTCGCATCTCTGTTTTTGGCGCTTATGACCGTTGGGAAGGGTTTATTACCACATTTAATTACATTGTATTAGTGGTGGTGTGTGCAAAATTAATTACGACCAAGCGCTTGTTATTAAGCATTATTTGGTCGGTTGTTGTCGCGTGTGGGCTTTCCACGTTTTATGCCATTTACCAGGCGCATGAGGGTGTACAGACTCTGATTGAAACGTTCTTTGGTTACCGCGGCATCAACTGGAGCATTGACCCTACGATGCGCGTTTTTGCATCTATTAATAATCCGGTGCATTTCTGTGCCTATATGGGAATGGGAGCATTTATCGTGTTGGGGCTGCTGTTTTACTATGTCAGGCTCAAACACGACATGGGCGGAAGTTCAACGCTTTATAACAAACGCACAGGGCTCTTGTTTATCATTTTATCGGCCTGCATTTATTGCATGTTTTTGTCGTACTCTCGCGCCACTTGGGCTGGCTTTTTATCCTCATCTGCCCTGTTGTGCGTGTTTGTTGTTAAATTATATGCATCAGAAACCATTCGCCAGTTCTTTATCGACATATGGGTCTATTGTTTGGCTATTGCTGTTTATTATTTGTTGGCTATTTTTTCCCTTCATAGAATTAGCCCTAGTTTTTTTATTGGGCTGGGAAGCTTATTTTTAGTATTGGCGATGCTGCAGTTTTTCATCTTGGATTTCAAAGGAATACGCCCTAAATTAACCCCTCGTTTTTCGGTCAACTTGCGCACCATTGGGCAAATTGTCGTGTTTTTTGGATTGCACCTTTTGTTTCTTTGTTCACCTTTATTAGGCTGGGCAATACCGTTATGGGCATTACTCGGGCTTGGTTTAGCCAATGTGGCGCTATACTGGTTTGCTGACCCGTCGTTACGTGTTTCATTTAGCCGTTTGCTTGTTTTATTTTTGTTTGGTCATTTACAAACGATTTCCCTAACACTGTCTACTTTTATTGTTGTTGTGACCTTTTTAATTGGCTTTTACATTCTTGGAATATGGAAGAACACCAACGATACAGTGTTGCCTGAAACAAAGGAATGGTTGCTTGGTTTTATTCTTATTACCTGTTTGATTCTACTTCTACCTGATATTTTATCGGGTGTGGCTAAAGTGATTGGGCGAAATGATGGAACAAACCCGGCATTTGGATTAAAAGTATTAGACAACGCCAATGGGAAAATTGCCGCCTTTCAAAAAGAGGCATTAGGAAAAAGTGCGCGAAAATCAATGTGGCGCAGCTCGATTCCTTGGATAGAAGATTATGTGGTGGTTGGGTCTGGATTAGACACGGTTAAATACATGTATCCACATTATAGAGAGCCTGAATATGGCATTTTAGAGGGTGGCCATAATTTCACTCCCGATCGGCTGCATAATGAGTATTTAAATACTCTGGCAACTAAAGGTATTCTTGGATTTATTGCCTTTTATGGCATGTTTGTTTTGGGCTGGGTCTTACTCATTGCGCGTGGATTGTTTCAAACGCCGAACAAACCCGAACACTATTTACTCCTAGGGCTAACGGCAGCGGCGTTTGTGTATTTGGCTCAGGTCTTATTCAACTTCGGCGTGGTGGCGACACTGTATCTGTTCTATATGAGTATCGGGCTTGGTTTGGCCACATTGTATGTTTACACGACGCCCATTGGCTTTATGTCATTGTTTAAAACCATTGTCACACGAGAGCCCATCGATGTTACACCTTCGAGTGAAAACGAACCTGGAGATCACAATGAACAATAATTCACCCAACCGAGTCTCTATTAAAAATTTGCGTCCCTTGGATTTTGCCATTATTGGTATTGCCATTGTTATCGCTGGGTTTCTTTTGGTGGAATCAGTAAAACCATTTTTGGCCGAACGTCATTTTCGTGAAGGGTATTATTTAATGCAAAAGAACTTTCCTCGCTTTGCCATCGTGGAAATGAAAGAGGCGATGGAATTAGCGCCGTGGGAACCCCGCTACGCATTGCACCTGGGAAAAGCGTATGAGCTGGCTGCCAGTCGCGCCATATCAAAAGAATCTAAAATTGAGAATTTAATGGCAGCTGAAAAACTATTTCAAACCATAGTGCGTCTTGATAGGCAAAACCCCTGGTATTTGAATCGGCTTTCCTATGTGTACAATCAACTGGCGACCATAGACCCTGAACATGCAGAGCAACACCAAGCAAAATCATTGGATTATGTGCGACAGGCTGCCGCCGTGGATAAGTTTAACCCGCTATTTCAAGTGGGCTATGCACAAATGCTACACAGACAAGGCAAATTTGATGAGGCGGCAGAGTTATACCAACAAGTGGTGGATTGGGACCCGAATATGCTAGAAGCCAGTTACAATCTAGGGGATTTGGCAGGCAGAAGAGGCAGTATTGATGCGGCAATTCAATATTATGAATCGGTCTATAAAGCCAACCCAGACTTCTTGCGTACTCGACAAGCGTTATCTCGCTATTACCTGCAATTGGGGCAACCAGAAAAAGCCATTCCGTTTCTTGAAGAAGAGGCACAAAAAGACCCCCGTCAACTTAATACCTATCATAGTTTGGCCGTTGCCTATTCGCAGGCCGGCCGGCATGATGATGCCATTCGATTATGCGATCAACTGTTAAATGTGCGCCCGGATTTTTTTGGCGCCGTACAAGTGAAGGTGTTTTCGTTGCATAAATTGGGTAAAAAACAACAGGCAAGAGCGGAAGTAAATGCGTATATTGCGAAATACCCGAATCATAAAGGAGCGAAAGCCCTATTAAAGCAGATCAACTAGTCGGATCGAACAGTGCCACTCCTAATGTTATATTAATTGCGGTACAGGTACGACATTCGCACGCTACAATCAAATGGCCAGCAGAAGATTCTATCCGAGAGCTGGCGGAATTGGCCGATACGGCAGGCTTGGAAGTACCGGCCTGGATCGTGCAAGGTCGCGATCGCCCGCACTCTAGAACCTATTTAGGCGAGGGAAAATTAGACGATCTACGCCAACTGATAGAGATTCATAACGCCGAGGTTGTCATTGCCGATGATGAGCTAACGCCTGCACAGCAACGCAACTTGGAACAGGAACTTAATGTGAAGGTGTTGGATCGCACGGGTCTGGTACTGGATATTTTTGCGTCTCGCGCCCAAACCAAGGAAGCCCAGTTGCAAATTGAACTGGCGCAGCTGGAATACTTAATGCCGCGCTTAACCCGTATGTGGACTCACTTATCCCGATTGGGTGGTGGTATTGGAACCCGAGGGCCTGGGGAAACGCAGCTTGAGGTGGATAAGCGGCAAATTCAAACACGAATGGCGCATCTTAGGCACGGGTTGAAAAAGGTCCGCGCTCACCGTTCGACACTACGAAAAAAACGCCAAGAGAAACCCTTTATTACGGCGGCTATTGTGGGGGATACCAACGCCGGAAAGTCATCGTTACTGAACCGACTAACCAATGCCGGCGTACTTGCGCAAGACAAGCTTTTTGCGACATTAGACCCCACGACACGACACATAAAGTTGCCTAACAATGAAGAAGTTATGATTTCGGATACGGTTGGTTTTATTCAAAAACTGCCACATCAATTGGTTGATGCGTTTCGCGCCACGTTAGAAGAAGTGGTGGTGTCTGATTTTCTTATTCATTTGGTCGATGCCTCTCATCCTCGGGTAGTTGAAATGCTTCAAACGTCGACCGCGCTACTGAATGAATTGGGAGCCGCTCCCACCAGCACGCTGTATGTGTTTAACAAATGCGATAAATTAAAAGATCCTTCCATTTTAAATGCGCTTTTATCCACTTATTACCCGTCTATTGCGATTTCAGTGACGAACGATGGCTCGATGGACAAACTTTTTAACGCCATGAGCGAGATGCTAAAGCCTTTTCGCAAAAAGAAAACCTATCATATCCCCTACTCCCGTATGGATATCGTATCGCTGTTACACAAACATGGTAAAGTACTCAGCATTGAATATGAAACTGACATTCATATACGTGTGGAAATAAACAATATTATCGGCGATAAGATTATGGGGCAGCTTTACGACAATAGCCATTAGAACTGCGGAGACAAGACCAACTTTCCGGCTCTGAACAAACCATTTTCGACTTCGGGAATTTTCAGAATAACAGGTTCATATTCATCGCCAAAATTAATCGTGTACATACCTGGTGTTAAATCAACAAGTTGAAAGACCCCTCGCCTGGTGGAAATGACACGCCTCGGTTCGAAGTCTGGGTCTCCTGTTTTGTTAATCTCGCCACGTATAAGGCGCATTTCTTCATCATTTTCATCCACAAATTTACCCATTACAATTACCCTCTTTTCGGCTTTTATTTCAATGGCATAGCCGTTATAAAACCCAGGCTTCACTTTATACAATCGATTGCCTAAATGCAGACTGAGCGGCAGGTCACCGTAATCAACCACAACATTTGAAATCTGATTGCGTTGTAAGTCTGGAATGATGGCTGATCTGTATTTTGTTAGTGTTGATTTACCTTCGTTGACTGGCAAGCTGTAACCCTTGATGGACTCATGAGCGTGAACTATGGCAAAGTTTTCGCGTATCGGGCTAGATAGAACGGCATTCCAGCCCGCAAACGCGATTCCTGTGTCGATACCAATTTGGTTTTGCGTGGTACGGTGAAGGTTCGAATCGCGAGATAAGTAGGCCGCACGCACATTACCAAACTCACTGCGTCTTGCGTACCCGAGCTGAATATCCTGTTGGTCACTTTCCTTGCCGATAAAACCACTATAACTATTCGTCCCATCTTGAATATCCGTTCCGACCTGCACATTATCTCCCCTAACAGAGAGTAAGTTTGACGTGTGGTACTTTTCGCGAAACGTCTTGGATAAAGTTGCCTGCGTGTTCAGCATTTCTGAGCTTGAATCATAGGTTTGGGCGACCTTCATGTTGGAACGTGGCCGCCAATTCAAGGAGACCCGGAAGACATATGGGTCTAATACATTTCCACCCCACGTCTGGGTGTAAGACGCCTGGGCGGTTAAATTTAACCCGAATGATCGAAAAAGTGTGTTAGAGAGTTGATAAAATTCCCCATCATACTCTCCGTTTGCCGGGAACCGCGTGGAAAACCGCGTGTCTAGTAGATAAGGGCCAATTCCGCTGAATGAAAATGCGCCCGAAATGCCCATTAGATCATATTCATGGGGTTTTGTTTGGCCCCACCCTACATAATAACGGTCAAAATACTCAATTTCTGCCCGAATTTGGTCTAAATAAACAGGTCCTAAACTAGGCCTAATATTGGGGTAAGTATAAGTGGATATTGCAAGGCGATCCCCTTTAATTTTACTTTCGGTGACCAGTTGGGAATAATCAAGCTCCATTGGACCCAATCGGGTCACTACCAACGCTTCTGTACCAATTAAGTTCTGAGTCATGCTGCCTTGAAAATAGGTGCCACCCGTTAACAACGGCGTTAAACCACGCTTGAAATAGGTAAATACATTGGGATCAGTATAATTAATATCTGGAACACTGTTTTTCCACACGTTGGGATAACCGATCCCAAGGCTAAATTCGCTTAGCCCTATTTCGTATAGTGAATTATCATCGGCAAAACTAAAGGACTCGGTTCGGGTATTTCCGTTATTGTCTGTAAATTGCAATTCGATATCATTAAACCCATATTGAAGCGGAAAATCGGTTAATTCGTAGCGGCCACCATTTAGCTCAAACACCTTAATCTGACGTCCGTTCACTTTGACTAACAGTGTCGTTGGGTCCTGCACATAAAAACGGTGCAGTAATTCAGGTGAACTACGTCGAAGTGGATTTAACACTGGGCCACTGGTAAACGCGACCCCTGCAATTCCTGGATTATTCAACGTCCCCACACTTGGTGCATCTAAATCCATAAACGTAAATCTGGATTCAATGTTCGGAAGATCTTTAATCGTTTGCAAACGTCGGGTTTCAATACCTCCGGTGCCTTGGTAGCGGGTATCTGCGATACTCACCCAATCGTATACATTCAGTACATTCTCAAATCGAGCCTGCCACAACCCATTTTTCTCATTACTAAACCCGGCATTGGTTTCTTCTTCATTTCTGAAGGCAAACATATTCATGTAGCCACTTACTTTACTTGGATTCACTAGAAAACTTTCGCGCGCCTTAATACCTGCTCCGGTTACCCCACTAATGGATAAGGTTGTTTTAAGTCGTAATTTACTTGGCGTTTTTACGTTTAATGTAAATGCGCGGCGGTCTAAGATAACATTAAAGCCTGACTCTTCAAGGTCTTGTGCTGATAATTTGTCTTCTACTATTCGGGCGTTTAAGGTGGCCAACCCACCCTCCACAAGATTTTCCTGTATTGCATCTAATAACTGTGGCGCAGGTATGCGGTAATCTGAACCGTAACTGGGCACCTTAATCGTCATATCGCCAAACTCTTTACCATCAATGTACAAGCTTACATTTATGGGATTATATGTCTTTTTTGGTAGTGCCCCAAATACCCGCTTATACATCTCTTCATAGGTTTCTGCATGAAGGTGCTTACTAGGCATTGTAGAGCACAGCAAAATTGCCAGCGATACAAATACTATTTTATACATGTTGCCACCCTTAAGTTTATCGATCAAAAAGGCCGCCAAACCGAGCTCTTTTGATTTGGACTATATGTCTGCGATTGTGATTTGAATCGTGTCGGTAAATACACCATGGAATAAGTTCGGATCTACCGCTTGAGAAAGCGTCACATCGAAGACGCCATTTATAGTGGCTTTCGTCGCATTAAGATAACTAATAAAGTGATCAATCGAATCGATTAAGAAATCGTCTATAATATCGCCGTCATCGGTACCAAATTGACCACCTGCAACATCGGTCAGCGTTGCATTTTGTGCCACAGACAAACTGTAGGGCGTTGATGGCCGTTGACCTGCATTTGTTGTCGCGCCTGCATCGGCACTTTCATGCACCAAATGCCCTTGGTTTGCACCCATCGGGTACGAGCTTCCATTTGTACTATGAATCGTAATGCTATAGCCGTCAGAATCATTATTGTTTACTTGCAGTTCCAAAATTTTAATATCGGCTACAAGCACAGTACGTATGTCACCTAAATCATGGGAAATGGTTGTGACTTGTAAATCGATGATATTGGTTACATTGGCAGTTGAACTACCAGTTCCCATTATGGCGGAATATACTGGAACGGAGTAAATACCGGTAAGTATTACCATCACAGTTATTATCGATTTTTTTGTAAAAAGTCTCATCTTAATCTTCCCTTTCTACAAGTCAGCAATGCTAACTTGAATGGTGTCCGTAAAATTACCATGAAATAAATCCGTATCTGAAACCTGACTTAGTTCCACACTTAGCACCGCTGAATAGGTTGATTTTGTTGCGTTAAGATAATTTACATCATGGTCACCTTCGAGTGTAAAACCAGCGCCATCCAAGGTATCATCCGTGCCATACTGACCACTCAGACCTGAGGTACCAGCCGTATCACGTATGACGGATAAGATGTATAAGGCGCTTGGCTTTTGCCCTGCGTTAGGTGTGACACCACTATCCGTAGAATCATGTAATAGATATCCTTGATTCGAACCCGCAAGAAAATCGTTCCCGTTATTACTATGAAATGTTAATTGAAACCCGTCATTGTCGTTATTACTTATGGTAAGCGTCATAATTTCCACATTCGTTGCTGATTCAACGCGAATGTCCCCAAGTTGATTAGGCAGAGTTGAAACGCTAATATCAATTATATCTGCAACGTTTGCTGTGGTGGTTGAAGATCCATTAAAACCTGCAAATACAGGCGTTCCAAACCAAAATAACAGTGTCATAATAAGAGCTGTAAGGGTGTAAAGCTGTCTCATTTGTAATCCCCCTAATTTAAAGATTTCACGCCCTTCGACTTTGGCGCTTACTCCTGTTATTCCCCAAATGCAACTTTTGAAACATTTTTATAGCAGTTTTTTCTGGATTTTCACCCTAAATAGCCTGCAACTTCGAGGCTAAATCTAAATTACCAAACGATTAATTTAGATGCGTAATATTTTAGTATATTTTAGTTAAATGGGACTTTTACTACTTGCGCTGCCCACTCTTTTTGGCCCTTTTTAACAGTGATTTTGGTGCCAATTTCACCAAGTTCAGGGCGCACGCTTGCCATTGCAATCGCCTTATCTAGGGAAGGACAAAAGCCTCCACTAGTAATTTCTCCGCCTTCTGCAATTTCGTAATGGCTTCTTGGTATGCCCCGCTCTAACAATTCCACACCAACGGTAACACGTTTTGAAGGCTGCTCTTTTAGAGACTCTAATGCTGATTTACCTAAGAATTCAGTGTCTAGTTTTACAACCCACTTGTAGCGGGTCATATAAGGATTTACTGTTTCATCAAACTCTTGGCCATATAGTGGCAATCCGGCTTCAATTCGTAAACTGTCGCGTGCCCCTAACCCACACGGTGTTATGCCGGCATCGAGGCACATTTTCCAAAGTTCGGGCGCTTGAGCGTTTGGAATCACGATTTCGAACCCGTCTTCACCCGTGTAGCCGGTGCGCATTACAATACATTGCACGCCGAGAACCGTTGTTTCGAAGACCGAAAAGCGAGGTGTGTCGGAAAAGTCCATGCCTGTTGCGGTCTTGAACGTCTCAAGTGCTTTTGGCCCTTGAACCGCTAAAAACGCATTATCCTTATTTAAATCAACAAGCTCAACACCTTCAGTGCCTTCACTTGCAAACCACGCGAGTAATTTTGCCTTATTCGCTGAATTTACGACTAATAAATGATCAGTTTCAAGCGCGCCCATCATGACGTCGTCTTTTATACCGCCCTCGTGATTTAAAATCATAGAATAGACCATTTTTTGACCCGCCGTTTTTTCGGCATCATTGCAGTTGAATTTTTGCAGAAAAGCGAGGCTGTTTTCCCCAATGATGCGAAACACGCCCATGTGGGAAATATCAAAGATTCCGGCGTCATTACGCACGGCCAAGTGCTCTTCTTTGATGCCCTGGAACCATATGGGTAACATATGTCCAGCAAACTCAACCAGTTTAGATCCGCTTGCTTCATGGGTATTAAATAATGCTGTTTTTAATGGTGTCATTTGTACATTTTAGTACTTTTGTCTAATATTTTCAATTACGGCCCGATTTTGCTCTTCAGTTCCGATTGTAATGCGTAATCCATCGGCAAACCCAAACCCCTTCATGGATCTGCAAATTATTCCTGCTTCAATTAAGGATGAATAGATCTCATCGGCCTTTTCAGCAAAGCGGGCAAAAATAAAGTTACCTTGGCTTGAAACATAGTCGATTCCCATCTGGCTAAAGGCGGCTTCAAATTGCACACGTCCAGCGCTATTCAATTGCACCGAACGCACCACGTGTGCCTGATTTTTTAAGGCTAAATCCGCGGCATATAGCGCAATTGAATTCACATTAAAGGGTTGGCGCACCTTATTTAAGGTTTCAATAATTTCTGTGCTCGCAATCGCGTACCCTACTCGCAACCCAGCCAATCCATATATTTTTGAAAACGTGCGCAGAATGACTAGATTCGGGTGCATCGCTAACGCAGATACCGTATTGGGAAATTCGTCTGCAGTTGCATATTCGTAGTAGGCTTCATCCATTACCACGATGACACTTTTGGGTATATTTGCCATTAACTTATCAAATTCATTTTGAGAAATAATGGCGCCCGTTGGGTTGTTTGGGTTTGCGATAAAAACAAGCTTTGTCTGAGCATCTACTGCTGCGATAATTGCATCCACATCGTATCTGTATTCTTTATACGGTACTTCAACTAGCTGACACCCCATTATATTGGCCACGAACGCGTATTCGCTGAAGGTTTGGGCGCTTGTGAGTATGGTCTGGCCAGCATTCACATACGCAAAGCCTAACATTTGCAATAACTCATCACTCCCATTTCCAAAAATGAGCTGGGATGTTTCCACATCTAAAAACCCTGCTAAGGTTTTAAAAACCGCTGCGTGGCTTGTATCGGGGTAATGGTGAAGCGGGACGCCTAAACAATCATCAAGTGTTACAGCAGCGCCTAACGGGTTTTCATTTGAGCCCAATTTAATAACCTCCTCGACCCCAATTTCTGACTTAATTTGAGCCACCGATTTTCCTGGAACATAGGGGGTAATTTTAGCGATATTGTCACGAGGCGTAGGCGTACTCATGACTTCCCAAGATTACGGTCGCGCACTGCCCAACATAAAATAATAAATAGCGTGCCATAAAGCGCACCTGTTCCCACGGTTGATAACACTAGCCATTCCTTATCAATTAGGCTGGTCATAACCGAATTGTTAAGTGCATCCTCGGACACAAACGGCGCAATGAATTGTACAGGCAGTTCATAAATTGGATAAAGCAGTTCAAATGTTGTGTATACCTGAAACTGGCTAATTAGAATTAGCACCCAAAGTATTAAAAATAAGCCCAGCCGTATGGTATTCCTCATGATGTAATTAGTGTACAATGGCCCACCATGACAGACAAGACATTTTGGGATACCTTACCTCGGCCTATCGTTGGTTTAGCTCCAATGGATGGATACTCAGATTCTGCTTTCCGGCATATTTGCAAGAAAGTAAATCCTGACATTGTAACCGTGACGGAATTCACGTCTGCGGATGGCATTAGCTTTAGTGCTAGTAAATTAATGAGAAAACTGTCTTTTCACCCTGAAGAGCAGCCTGTAATTGCGCAAATTTTTGGCAAAAATGAAGAGACGTTTATTCGCGCCACAAAAGTATGCCAAGACATGGGGTTTAGTGGCATTGATATCAACATGGGCTGCCCAAGCAAAAAAGTAGTGCAAAGTGAACACGGGGTTGCGCTTCGTCGAAAGCCTGACCTTGCTTACCGATTGATAGAAGCCGTTGCCTCGAACACTCACCTTCCTGTGTCGGTTAAAACCCGATTGGGCTGGGACAATGCCGAAGACTTGATTTCCTTTTCTAAAGGGGCACAGAATGCAGGAGCGAACATGATTTGCATACACGCGCGCACCTACTTGGAACCCTATAATGTACCAGCACAATGGGAGCACTTATATGCGCTGAAACAAGAGCTATCTATACCTGTTTTAGGAAATGGTGGGATTGTTAGCTTAAAAGATGGGTTGGAAAAGTGTCAAAATTTAGATGGATTTTTAATTGGTCAGGCTAGTTTTGGAAATCCGTGGGTGTTTACTGAAGAGGGTATGCCCAGTTCGTTTGTAGACAAACTTCCCATTATTAAATTGCATGCGGAGTATTTGGTTGAGAACAAAGGGGAAACTGTGGGATGCCGCGAAATACGCAAACATCTTTTACAATATGTAAAAGGATTCAAGGGCGCGAAACTGTTTCGCTCAAAAATCACCCATGTGGATTCTTTAAGCGCGATTGATGAGGTTCTGGCCGAGATTGTCGCTTACGACGGGTGATTAAAAAAAATGAAATCGTCAAAACACCCATTGCGATAATACATAGCACCAAAGAATGGGGGAACAAACATGAAGCGACTCGGATTATTCATCATTAGAACCATTATCATTAGCGCACTAACAACTTCGCTAGTGGGTTGTGGACAAATGACAGACTCTGGCGAATCAAGCCCAACGGCCCCAACTTCAATAAATGTAAATTCTTCTACCGCATCCTATTTTAAATCCGTTGCATTTGGAAGTGAATTTGGCAGTAATTCTACGGCAGTTATACGCCGCTGGAACAGCGATATCCGCCTGAAGTTGCATGGTAACGTTACCGCATCAGATTTAGACTTTATTAATGCCGCCGTTGAACACTTAAATTCATTAACGGGCGAACACATCACCATTTCATTAACGGATAGCGACAACGCCAATCTTTCCTTATATATAGTTGATAAAGCAGAATTTTCTAACATCATACCCACCGTTCAGCCTAATGTGGATGGATACGTTCAGGTTACTAGTCGCTCAAATGTTATCTTTACTGGCAAAATTTTAATTTCAAATAACCTGGCCGGCAGCCGAAGAAACCATGTTATTTCAGAAGAACTGACTCAATCCTTAGGGTTACTGTGTGATAGCTTAATATATAGTGACAGTATTTTTTATCAAAACTATAGCAGCGTGACGCAATACTCTTCAGAAGATGAAGATATCATTAGCCTTTTGTACAGCGACGCCATTCGTCCAGGCTTAACTGAGCGACAGTTTAACGAGATGGCTCTCATTCTGTAATTTGGTTTATCTGCGTGGTATAATTCAGGCGTGATTCGCCATCTAATTTTATCATTTCTAATCATGACATTTTGCAGCCCGAATCTGCTTCATGCCTCATATAAAGAATGGCGCGCGCTAGAAAGCACTCACAATATTGTGCTGTATCCCGAAGGAATGCGGCATTATGCGGTTGATACCTTATACTATCTGGAACACTACCGTGCATCTGCCAAGAAACGTGTTGGTGCTCATGAAACGGGACAGCGCACCTATGTGGTACTTCAAGATACCGGTTTAGAGGCCAATGGATATGCAAGTGGTGTTACCAATAAAATTGGCATGTTTTTACGCTCACCCGACGGTGAAAACCAATCGTCGAACTGGTTGCGGCATGTCAGTGTGCACGAAATGGTGCATCGGGAGCAACTTCATAATGTGACGGGAAATGTGAAGGTGGCCACGACGGTATTTGGAAATATCGTGTCTCCACAAAATTATTTACCTCGTTCATTTATAGAAGGAATCGCTGTAAAAGAAGAATCGGCCCTACATCCGGGTGAAGGGCGTCTAAATGAAGGGCGGCAACATGCCTTTGTCTCCGCAAAAGCCAAGGCGCGCCGCCTACCCAATACTATTGGTGAGATGAGCTACTTTCATAAGCACTTCCCTTTAGGCCAATGGTACATGTATGGCGCACGATTTAACGACTATATTTCTCGCACGTATGGCGAGGCAAAACATGCGGAATTCTTTAGTGAGCTTGGTTCGCGGGGCTTAAGTGTTATTTTTGCACCATTTTACCCGCCGATCGTGTTTGATCGCGTTGCCAGAGAGGTATACGGAAAACCATTTCAAGCCTTGTTCGCGCAGTGGGCACTGGAAGAAGAACAGGCGGCAGACAAGTGGGTACTCGGTCAAAATCGCGCCTATTCTGAATACTCATGGAGCGTATCGAACTTAGTTCGCGCCAATGGCAAAGTGCTTGTGGCCGATAAACAGATGGCCTACGGATCGGCGTTTCAGTTGGTATACGCCACGCGATTAATGGTCTTAGATCCTGAGACGGGGGAACGGGACATTCTTCATGAATTTAGCTCGCCACTCACTACCAAATTATCGGCAAATGATGACATGGTGTATTTCGGGCTTTCCGATTTTGACCGTGGGTTTGGAAATGCCGACCGTCTGACCTTTGGGCAGGTGACCCAATTGTATTCTTACGATCTTCACACCGGACGTTTAACGCGGCTTAACAAAGGATTGATTCGTGCGGTGGCCGCGTCGCCTGAAGGGTACTATTACGCTGAGCTTTTACCGGATAGTACAGAGACCATTGTGTATCATAAAGTGGGAAAAGAAGCACGAAGCGTTGCGATGGTAAATTTGGATATTTTTGAGATGGTTCTAGGCCCAAAAGACACGCTTTATCTGGTTGCCAAAACACCTCTAACCCCACCATCGATTTATGCGTTGAACACCGTTTCCGGCGCGTTAAGCAGTGTTGTTCAAAACGATTGGAAGCAATTTAACCTTGGAATAGCAGCAGGTAAAGCTGGATCCATTCCTGTATTGGAGTTCACTAGCAATCGTGGAAAACAATACCAGCTCTATCGTTATGATACGGCGACTAAACTAACGCAATGGGCCAAAACGAGTAGCTATGCTGAGGCAGGCGTAAGTGTGGAAAAATCCATGTTTTATTCCAGCGTTGAAGCCGATGGAATGGGTATTTACCGCGCGCCACTGTCGTTGACGCCGACTCGGTCACTTAACGTCAGCCAACACCCTATCGCATCTGTGCCAGTAGATTTTGAAGCGCAACTTACCGAAGTTGATGCCATGCGCGCGAGTTTTTCAAACATCCATCCACACACGCGTTTATGGCCATTTTACTTTCAAGGTGATGACGTGCTTAATTACTGGAACTACTCCATCATTCTTAATTCCCGAGATGGCTATGACTATAGCATTTCGACGTCTGTTCTGGCCCCACTCACGCTTACTTATTCACAAATTACCGCCCTAGACTCCAATGATTCTTGGAAACGAAAGTCAGTGGGGCGCGTGGCTTATCCGCTCTTCCGTTCGGGGCGCGACGGCATTCAGGATATTCAGGCGTTGTTTGATACGGACTTTGAAGAAGAGCATCGCCCAGGTGCCATGGCAACATTTAGATGGCCACGCCATATCAGCATTGCCACGATGCAATTTGACAGTTTGGAAGAAGGGTACCGAATGGCGCTCAACAACAAAGCCTATCGAGATGGGCGATCTTTGGCGTTTTCAATGTCCGCATTCGAACGCTTTAATCATGTTCCTGAACAGCGACAACCTCAAAATTGGGTAGAGAATGGGGCGAATGTGCGAACGCAGTATCATTTCCGATTGGCTGAACTTCGCCAAGGATTTTGGGAATTTAACGCGTTCGTTGGCGACTTATATGTGGCGCCATATTGGGATGTTCTTTTAGATGAGGATCAAGCAAACAAAAACCGACGCTTTAGCCATACGGCGGGCGTGGATTTCACCGCCGAAATAGGCGCCATGTCCCACCTGCATATTGCCCCGACGCTTGGCTTTGCCCTCTCTACGAATGAACCTTTAGTTTATTTGCAACTCCAATTGGGCTTGTTTTAGTAGCGAAATAGGCAAGCTGTGCTATAATTTTCGTATGCAAAAGCACATCCATTCGCAATCTCCTGTCTCGCCCTATGCGGGCGTATTTGAATCTGACGATGACGGCGCTGTCTTTTGTGCCGTTAGCCTATCGTCTGAGCAAGAACCAGACGTTGATGATGTGATTGAAATATTTACAAAAAACGAGCTTGATGCGATTAATGAAAACTCGGATATACGCATCATGTGGAGTAAAGACGGCGATAAATGCGCGCTTCTGATTAATGATAATTTTTACGCCATGTTTGATTTTCTTAAAAAGGAAGGTCATACCCGTAACACAACATCCACTCCAGAATCGGGCTGGACGCGTGTCGCATTTAAGTGGACGGATGCCATTTCCGAAGAGTTTAGTTTTGATTTGGTTCAGAAACGCACAGAAAAATTAAATGCCGCAATTCACGATGTAAAAGACAAAGATAATGAGCGTTCGCGCTTGATGCTGTACCGGCACCTCATGCATAGCACATTGTATATTCCGATTACGGGAAGCGATCCTGAAGCCAAAGATAATCTCTATTATATTTTTCCCTACGACACAACTAAAGACGGGCCTACAACGCGGTTTGTACTGTGCACATTCACAGACGAAAAAAGCTGCGAAGCGCATTTTGGTCAGTTTGGCATAAAGTACCAACCTGTTAAGGCTAACCATGTGTTTCACAACATTCAAAACTATGATGTGTTCGCGGTTCTGGTGACGACTCCCGATGGTGTTTCTATCGTGGTTGAACGGGACGAGTTCCCGATCATCAGTATTTTAGGAGAACCCTCTTCTCTTCAATATAACGATATTATCAAAAATATGGCGCCCCTACTTTTAAAACCAGCAGAAGAAGACCTTACCCAGGCTCCTTATCCAGAAATTGGGTCGATTTTAGATGGTAACCCTGAGATTAAATCGGCATTTTTATTTCGCACAACAGCCACTCACTCTCAGCTCACGTTGGGTATTTGTGTGATGGATCCTAAAACCGCAAAACTAGGTAGTCTTTACCAAAATTTAATATCGCTGTTACAACGTCATCAATCCGATAATGAAGATGATTCATACTGTGTCACACTTTTAGAACCAAACTCCTTCTTACATTCCATGGTAAAGCAGGTCGTTACTCCGTTTTTTAAACGGGAAACGGTGGATATTTAGCATTGGCTGAGTTGCGTCAGGCATTAATTATTGGAGCAACAGGTGCCGTGGGGCAGCAATTGTGTGCACGACTTAGCCAACAGCCAGAATACAGCGCCATACACGTCATGGTACGTAGATCGGTAAAAATCACACTGCCTAAGGTACAAGTGCATATTGTGGATTTTGATAATTTGCCTGCCGATCACCCAGCCTACCATGTGGATGATGTTTTTATCGCCATTGGCACGACGATGAGCACTGTAAAATCAAAAGACCTGTTTCGTATCGTTGATTTATTTTATCCAAAAGTAGTGTCTCGCCATGCAGTTGAGCATGGTGCCTCACGTATTTTAGCGGTTAGCTCTATGGGGGCATCGGCACATAAACGAAATTTTTATTTACGGGTAAAAGGTGAAATGGAAGAGGCTATTCGCCAAACTGGCGCCGCTTTAACTGTTTTTTTTAGACCCAGTTTTGTTGTGGGAAAACGAAAGGAATTTCGCCCGTTGGAATGGCTTGGCATTTTAGCATCAACTATTATATTGGCCCCATTTTGTAACTTACGTGCACGCTACGGGTCTATTTCTGCAACTGAAATTGCCGATTCTATGGTGGCGATCGCTTTGCAACATGATTCCGGAGATATGATTATCCAAAACGCAAACATGCGCGTTATCTCTAAGGGGTTTAACCGTGATTAGTCGGTCTTTTGTACCTGGCACACCCACGACATTTAGTTCCCACAGTACTGTTGCTCCATTTATTGCGGCCTTTGAAGATGACGGTGACATTGGGTTGTTATACGCCTTCGTTCAACTGCCATCTGGGGAACCTGAGGTAGAAGAAGTACTGGTTGTCTATCGGCTGCATGAAGTACAGAAGAACCAAGTTAAGCTGTCTATTGTGTGGTCAGATACAGGCGAACAAATGGGTCTTATTATTGATGGCCATCTTGAAACGGTGATTGATTTTGGTGCTAAAGTTAGTTATACCCAATATGGTGGATCGCCCCATCACAAGGCATGGCGCCGCTACCATCTTGTTTGGCGACAAGAATGGGTGGACATGTTTCCTGAATACGCGGCCCAATTCACTGCACACCCCGACGATGCCGCTGGTGTATTGCCTATTGAATCTCTAAAGGGGGGGCGTTACCCAGTTGTGGCAAAACCATTTCCTATTGAAAAGAGTGATGCCGGCCTGCAGGCATTAATAGGGATTTTTCAAAATGAGCCTTTAGTCGAAAAGGCGTTTCTTTATCGAGTAGCCCGGGAAGAACAAACGGATATCATCCATGTGCTATTGCACCAAAAGAATGAGCGAAAAGAAGTGGGGATCTACATGGCAATTGAACGGTTAAAACCCCACTACCCCAACCTATCAAATTTGCACTTAAAAACGGCCCTTAATGAAGCGGACTTATTCGCCAGGCTTGGCCCACATGTTCACGCTTTTTATCAGCAGCAAGTTGATAAAAAAGAGGCAAAGCCCGTTAAGCCAAACGCGCCTTCCCATTTGTAAAAGCCACTAACCCAGAGGCCGCCAGTTCACGGCCAAACCCAGACTGTTTGGTACCACCAAACGGCACGGAATAATCACTACGAACTTGTGCATTTATTCCCACTACACCGACGTCTAATCGGTCGTAGAACCACTTGGCGCGAGACTCATCCTTGGTCCATACAGCTGCGCCTAAACCAAATTGCGTCTGGTTTGCCAGAGCTAGCGCATCGTTGTCAGATACTGCACTGTGCACGCTAATTACGGGCCCAAATGTTTCGGCGGCGACCACGGGCATATCGGCGCGAACGTTTGACAGGCAAGTGATTTGAAAGAAGTTGCCATCCGTGCGTTGATTTTCACATTGAAATAAGGTGGTAGCGCCCATATTCACACTATCAGAAACCTGAGCGGCAAGAGCGGATTTAATGTCGGGTCGTGCAAGAGGGCCTAAAGTGGTGGACTCATTTAGTGGGTCGCCTGACGTATACGCACGGCAGTGGGTTTCAAACTCATGCAAGAACTGATCTTTGATGGATTCAGCGAGGATGAGACGCTTTGCGGCGATACACACTTGGCCAGCATTGGTACATCGTGCAGTTGCGGCGACCTGAGCTGCGGTGGCAATATCGGCGTCTGCACAGACGATAAAAGGGTCACTCCCGCCCAGTTCAAGCACGCAGGGAATACAGGCCTGACCGGCCGCAGCCCCAATGGCGCGCCCTGCCCGATTTGAACCGGTTAGCGACGCCCCTCTCACCTGTGGATGGTGAATCATACGATGCACACCTTCTATGCTTAGGAAGGGTGATAAAAACGGCGTGGGTTCTGGCATAACCTCGCGAAATATTGATTCTAATGTTTTAGCACATTGCGGCACATTTGGTGCATGTTTTACTAGAACGGCATTACCCGCAATAAGGGTTGGAATGGCAAAACGAAGCGCCTGCCAAAACGGAAAATTCCATGGCATTACCCCGATAATCACACCCAGCGGGAAATGATGGTAATTCTCTGTTTCTTGGCTCTCCAACAAGGCTAGTCCATGTTCAAAATAATACTCGCACACGCCGATACACTTATCGATTTCAGCACGGGACTGTGTAATCGGCTTGCCCATTTCCAATGATATAAGGGCAGCACAGGCCTCTTTTTGTGCGTGCAATAGGCTTGCCAGCTTAGGTAATACGCTTAAACGCGCCTCTCTTGATTGTGCTCGCCACGCTTGGTAGCCACGGTGCAGTTCATCTAACTTCGCGTCTGCCTCGTTGTGATTTAGAACTGGATACTCGCCAAGCAAACTCTGATTGTATGGATTTATAGACTTAAAATTTTCCATACCCCTTAGTGTACAATATAGGTATGGGATCTAATCAAGTCGATGCTAATTCATTAAAGGAACGTGCCGCTCTTACAGCGACGCAATTGGTGCCGTTTATTGCCTCTCAAACCGATATATCCATGCTCAATGCTACCCTATTTCCTGTGGTGCGTTTTTCTGACTTGTCTTTGGTGACTGCGTTAATTGAGTCTGGCGTGGCTGGCGTCATATACAGCGGAGACACTCCTGATGCATTCTTAAACCTTTGCCTGCCCATTCGCACCGAAATTATACTGCCCAATTTACACTTATCATTGCCGCAACAACCTGGAATTACCGCTGCCATTTGGGTGCATATTCAAACCGATCTTTTATCCGAAGGCCATTCTTGGAAATACACCGATGACCTAATCGCATTTCTATCAAAGCTACCTAAAGACTACGTGTTTTCTGGGATTGCGTCAGATAGCAAATTGGCCAACTATGCCAAAACCGATTCGGATTTTGATGGCGCCTATTCAGACATGATTACCGTGATGGATCATGTACGCGAACGCTTGGTTTTGGCTGGGTATCCAGATACAAAAATTATGGTGATGGATGACCATACTCCGCGTACCCAAGAGGCCTTTATTGGGGTTCATGTTCTATCACCGTATTTGGCTTAGGGCCACGGTATGATATAATACTCGCGAAATGGCAAAGGAAAATGTTATGAAATCCCCGAGTGAAGCCTACGGCGTTATTCAGGGTTTTATTGTGGGATTAGGGGCGGTCTTCACCACCTTAGTCACGAAATTCAACCAGTTCCCCGTTTATTTGCGGGCGCCACGAATGGTGGCTATCGAACTGTCGCTTTTCTATTTTTACCATGGCCACTACTCCCCCACTCGCTATGATAGAGAAGTCGCGGACTTGTCGCTTTCCAAATCGGAATTAACCTATGGAGAAGCCAGCTATGGCATTATCGAACGGGCATTTAGCAAAATAAAACTGCCAAAATCTAAGCACGTTTTTGTGGATTTAGGTTCGGGTCACGGGAAACTGGTCTTTTATGTGAATCAACGGTTTGGCATTCGTAGCGCAGGTGTTGAAATAGTGCCCACCTTTGTTAAAGCCGCCACCAAATTAGCCAAAGTAAAAGGAATTAAAGATGTGCGTTTTATTGAAAAAGATTTCACCCATGCCAAAATATCCAGCGGCACTATTATTTTCGTTAGTTTAACCTGCATGGGCCGTTCCCAAATGGCTAAACTGAGAACCAATTTGATGCAGCTTAAAAAAGGTGCTTATGTTATCAGTCTGTCTCAACCATTAAATCATCGGCACTTTAAAGTGGTTGATGAATTTGATGGACGGGCATCCTGGGGAAAATGTCGTGTTTATGTACAGCGAAAGCTTACACCCCCTGCTAAACTGATAAAAGCAGAAAGCACCATGTTCAAGATTTTAGACCCTAAGGAAGCTAATGTTACAACACTTATACATTCATAATATTGGTATATTTGAAACCATTGAACTGGACTTTACCGAAGGACTAAATGTCTTAACGGGTGAAACAGGTGCCGGCAAATCGTTAATTGTAAAATCATTATCTCTACTTCTAGGTGCGCAATCCTCTGACGATTTAATTGCCACTGGCCAAGACACAGCTGTGGTAGAAGGTCATTTTACGTTACAATCAGGCCAAACTCACCCCCTATTAGAGGGTTGTTCGCACTGCATTGTGCACAAAAAACTACGCCGGGGCAAACCTGCCATCACCCGAATAAACGAAGAAAGTGTTACCCTTAAAACACTTAAAGATATCGTGTCGCCATTGCTGCAAATCACCAGCCAGCACGACGCCCAAACGTTGCGAGATGCGGCCTATCACGAACGTCTTTATGACGCGTTTTGCGGGCCTCTTTTGCACGATGCAATGCGGCGTTACCGCGCTGAATACAACGCCTATTTGGGCGCAAAACGCCAATTAGACGCACTACAAAACAATACCCAAGACACGGCTCAGCGGTTGGCATTTCTAGAGTTTCAACTGGAAGACATTGACTCCCATGGATTTACAGCTGAAGAGGAAGAGAACCTGCTTTCTGTGCGCCACTCTGCCAAGCATCACCATACTGTTGTGGCAGGCCTAAGTGCGCTTTCCCAAGCGATTGACACGGCCCAAAGTGAACTGGCGAAAACAGCAACTGCGCGCTCGCAACTTGCACATGTGAGTGCGGAACAGTTTGGCGAAATGGTAAATGAAATTGATGAAATTGTGGCCAGGCTCTCTGATTTAGAAGGCGATGCAAGCACGATTCTTGGGCGCTACGAAAACGCCGATGAACTGGATATTGATACCATTGAATCGCGCTTGGATGACATGTTCAAGGTACGCACAAAGTACAAAGCGCCATCGGTCGAGGCCCTTTTGGCGTACCGCAATCAACTGCAAGAGGAATTAGACGTTCTTGCACGTTACCAAACCGATAGTTCTGCTCTAGAAAAAGAACTTGCGACTGCCACGTCTGCGGCGCGTGATGCGGCCAAAACGCTGCACGACGCTCGCGCCGCTAAACAGTCCCCGTTTAGCACTCAGATCTGTGAGAGTCTTGGCGAGCTTGGCTTTGTTCACCCTCAGTTTCGTGTGCAGATTGATGAAACAGATGTACTTGGCCCTACTGGAACGGACGCGATTACATTCTTGTTTTCTGCCAATCCTGGCGATACGCCAAAACCCTTGCATAAGGTGGCCTCTGGCGGAGAAATGTCTCGCGTGTTATTGGCACTAAAAGAAATCGAAAGTGAGAATGCGGCAGCGGCTAGCCTTGTGTTTGACGAAGTGGACACGGGAGTTGGCGGTTTAACGGCCAACGCTATTGGCGCCATGTTGAAACGTATTTCAAAACACAATCAGCTTATTACCATTACCCACTTACCGCAAATTGCAAAACTTGCGGACTCGCACTTCTTTATAGAGAAACACCAAAGTGCCACCCACACCACCGTTTCCATTCGCGTATTGGCCACCCACGAAACGGCACCAGAATTACAACGTATGGTGGGCGGAAAAGACACGGTAGAGTATTTGTTGTAAATTGGTCTTTTTCTAAAAAAATGACATTAGTTTGTCGATTTGCTATACTTCCCTGCATGTGTGGGATTGTAGGGTACATTGGCCCGAGAGATATAACATCTGTATTATTAGTGGGTCTTGAGCGGTTAAGTTACCGTGGGTACGACTCGTCTGGAATTGCCGTCATTACTGATGGGGAATTGGGATGTTGGAAAAAAGAGGGTAAAATCCACGAGCTATCAGAGGAAATTAAGTCGCTTACCATTAAAGGGAATGTGGGCATTGGTCATACACGTTGGGCCACACACGGAGTACCAAACACCATAAACGCTCATCCGCACTTAGACACAGGGTCTTCTATCGCTGTGGTGCATAACGGGATTATTGAAAACTATTTAAGTTTAAAGAAAAAAATTAAAGCCGCTGGGTATATTATGCGATCACAAACCGACTCTGAGGTTATTGTGCATCTTATAGACATGTACTACAAAGGTGACTTAGCGCAGGCCGTGCGCATGGCGATGACCGAATTAGAAGGCAGCTTTGGCCTGTCTGTTATCTGTGAAAATGAACCCGATAAAATCGTGGTCTGCCGCAAAGATAGCCCACTTATATTGGGCTTAGGAAAAGGAGAAAACTTTGTGTCCTCTGACATCAATGCGATTGTGACTCACACCCGTGACATGGTGTTTTTGGAAGATGGCCATATGGCGATCGTTACGCAAGATGATGTAACGCTGACAGATTTTGAAGGAAAAGCCGTTGAAATGAAAGTGGAACAGGTGACTTGGAATGCGGAAGCATCTGAAAAATCAGGGTTTGATCATTTCATGCTAAAGGAAATCCACGAACAACCCACTGTGGTTCGCCGCATCATAGACAAACATGTGAGCGTGGATGGCGCACTGCAATTTAACCACCTTGAAGAGGCAATGAAAGATTTAACGAAATCAATGCGCTTTATCATTCAAGCATGCGGCACTTCCTGGCACGCAGGCCTTATCGGCAAATACCTATGGGAAGAATACGCCCATGTGCCAACGGAAGTGGATATTTCTTCGGAATTTCGATATCGCCAAATGCTTTCTGGAAGCGATGAATTTGTGGTGGCTATTTCTCAGTCTGGCGAAACGGCCGACACGTTGGCCTGTATTCGCGAGGCAAAAAGTAAATTCTTTAAAATCTTAAGTTTCGTCAATGTAAAAGGCAGCTCCATTGACCGGGAATCTGATGCCGTAGTCTACACACACAGTGGCCCTGAAATTGGCGTGGCGTCTACTAAAAACTATATTGCCCAACTTTTGAATGTGTATTTGTTTGGTTTGTATTTAGGTCAATTAAAAGGGCATTTGAGTAAAGCGGATGTCATCAAAAAAGTGGCGCAAGTGAAACGTTTACCCGGCCAATTGGAAAAAATACTCGACCAAGCACCAACATTCAAGGCCATTGCAGAGAAATATTATAAAAGCCGTGAATTCATATTTATTGGTCGGGGGCTAAACTACCCAACCGCACTTGAAGGCGCGCTAAAGTTAAAAGAGATTTCATATATTCATGCGACCGGCTACCCTGCTGGTGAATTAAAACATGGCCCTATCGCCCTAATTGATGAGAAATTACCAGTGGTGTGCTTGGCCCCAAATTCGGTGACTTATGAGAAGATGATTTCAAATATCGAAGAGGTGCGCGCACGTGGTGGTCGCATCATTATAGTGGCCACAGAAGGAAACGAAGCCGTTAAGGATTTGGCTGAAGACGTGATTTATATTCCAGAATGCGATGAAGAATTTTCACCGATTTTGAGCGTGGTACCGTTGCAACTCTTGTCTTATTACATTGCAATTATGTTGGAATGTGACGTGGACCAGCCACGTAACTTGGCAAAAAGCGTCACCGTCGAATAGGCATGCCAGCGCCTAAGAATGTGATCTTAATTGGTATGATGGGAAGCGGAAAGAGCTCTGTGGGCCGCGCGCTGTCCTGGGCGCTGGATTGGGATTTTGTGGATACCGATGCGTTAATTGAAGACCAAGACGGCCGCGACATTATTGATATATTTGAAGGCGACGGCGAAGAGTATTTTCGCCAATTAGAGCGCGGTGTGGCAGTAGACATGGTGCGGTGGGAACATACGGTTGTGGCGACCGGCGGTGGGATGGGTGCGCAACCAGATATCGCGGATGCGTTACAGGAGGCTGGCCTTGTTGTGTATCTGGAAGCCAGCGAAGAGACCTTGTGGGATCGGGTTAGCAAAGATGAGACGGGAGCCCCTAGGCCCTTGGCAATGGCCCGCGACGCGTTTATTGAACGATTAGAGGCACGTGCGCCTAGGTATGAGGAACTGGCCGACATCATACTGCCTACGGATGGGGCCAGCATTGGTGAACTGGTGGATTTCTTGGTGGATAATATACAACGGTCAAACTAAATTCTTGCCTGTTTGCCCGGCTCGCGCTAGGCTAGTGATATGAAAACGGTTGATGTTGCTTTAGCACAAACTCCCTATACTATATACGTGGGTGAAAATGGATTATCTCACCTACCCCAACTATGGACCACGCTTAATGCGGGCAAAAATGTGGCGATCATTACAAACCCTGAGTTAGAAGCCCTATATGCCGATGCGCTTAAAGCCGACTTTGATTCCGCAGGGGCCAGCTGCACCGTTTTAACATTGAATTCTGGAGAAACGAATAAGACATTACAGTGTGCCAGTGAATTGGTTGATGCCCTTTTGGCATTGCGATTTGAACGCATAGACACGATAGTTGCCCTAGGTGGCGGAATCGTGGGCGATGTGGCAGGCTTTGTGGCATCCATCACCCTAAGGGGAATTAATTTAATTCAATGCCCCACAACTTTACTGGCGCAAGTGGACGCCTCAATTGGTGGTAAAACTGGCGTGAATCACCCGATGGGAAAAAACTTAGTCGGATGTTTTTATCAGCCCCGTTTTGTTCTTAGCGATGTGTCTACCTTATGCTCTCTGCCAAAGCGAGAGATCAGTTGTGGGCTGGCCGAAGTGATTAAATATGGTGTGATTCGAGACACCGCACTTTTTGACTATTTGGAAGCCCATCAAGATGAGATTAGACGCGCCACAATCAAAGAGGATTTGGCGCTTTGGACCCACTTAGTGAGTGAATCGGTGCGCAACAAAGCAGAGGTCGTGGCCCAGGACGTGCGAGAAGCAGGCCTGAGAGAAACGTTAAACCTAGGCCATACATTTGGCCATGCTATTGAATCGGCTACACACTACACCCAGTATCTGCATGGTGAGGCTGTGGCTATCGGCATGAAACTTGCGGCAGATTTATCTGTTGAAATGGGGCTATGCCCCGCAGTAGACCGCGATCGTTTGGTAAACTTAATGACAGGGCTTGGTTACCAATTGGATGTGGCGCCAGATTTGGCTAAACGCATGGTGCCGTTCTTCGCTAACGACAAGAAAGTAAGGCATGGAAAAGTGCGCTTTATATTACCCACTAAAATTGGAGACACGCTAACCACTTCTGATATCCCTGATAAACTGCTGGCTAAAGTTTTAGGCTTAAATGCGCTATAATATACATTATGAACGTCGTCATTATTAACGGACCCAACTTAAATTTACTCGGCCAACGTGAAGTGGATGTGTATGGGCAATATACGCTGCAAGACATTAACAATGCTGCCACGCAGTTTGCCAAGCAACTCAATATTAACGTCACCGTATTCCAGTCAAACCACGAAGGTGAGATTATTACGCGTATCCAAAAAGCGGGGCAAGACGGCCACTCTATCATCATTAATCCTGGCGCGTACACCCACACCAGCATTGCCATTCGAGATGCATTGGCAAGTGTTAGAGTCGCTAAAATAGAAGTGCATTTAAGCAACGTTCATAAGCGTGAAGAGTTTCGCCACCGTTCCTTAACAGCCGCCGTTTGCGACGGGCAAATTCTAGGTTTCGGGCCACAAGGCTATATTCTTGCCTTATACCAGCTATCCTTACGTGCTCACTAACGAGCAACTTCACGCCACCGTTTCACCACTGTTCGACACATTCCTCAAACGGTTAAGACGTCGTCTGTCTGGCAATGTGGATTTATCCTGGTTTGTCGCCCCTGATTCACAAACTCCCTACAAACCAGACTACTTTGAATTGGGCCAATACGGTCAAGCGCGCATGCAGGCCGCTGGCAATTCATTCCTATCAAAGAGTTCCTATTCACTATGGCGTCGACTGGCCTGGCCACGCATTTTCGATACCACCTATGAGGTCATGCGCAGAGGGTATTACGCGCCTTTTCTATGTGCATACCAAGCCGCTCACCCCACCCTTTCAGAGGATGCCTGCCGCACGACCGCCGATAAATTATTTTGGCAACTAAAACGGGTGTTACTGCACTATTTTTATGAAGCACCGCCATTTATGCATCGCGCCACATTCACTGAATTATTCTTAATCATTAACGAATCATTACTGGCCATTTTCACCAAAATAGGCCTCAACAATGACGTGCATCGACCTGAAAAATATCGCCATCATGAGGAATTTTTATTTATTTACAACACCATACGAGAGGAATTATTTTCCCATCATTACTGCCATGATCTACTTGCCTTTCTTGCTGCTCGCGCCAATTGGATGGATATATTGGAAGACTCCATGAATAGTTTTAAACACGGATTTCGAGACGAAATAAATGGCCTTCTTGATCATAGCGAAGATCTGTTTCACCAACATCAATTCAACCCTAATTTTCACCAACTTCACTTTAGAGAGTGGACAACAGGTACAAAGAAATCCATTTTATATGAACTGGACAATAGTGGTGAGGTGTATTTTGATTTACTGCTAATAGAATGGTTATTGAAAGAAGGCCATTCAATTACTGTTGTGGCGAAGCGATCTCCAGCCCTAAACGATATTATGGTAACCGATCTAAATCATATTTTGTCGTACCGGGAAATGGCCCATTTTAAACCTCATATTGCATCTGGTGCATTTACGATTATTGATAATGGCTGTGATGGCGTTGGCAAACAACCTCACCATATTCACAAGGCGTATAAAACCCACTATAAAGCAGCTGATTTACATATAATAAAAGGGCAAGGTCAATTTCATGCCATGCCACTTGGCACTCGGAAACTGGGACGTTTTAGTCCTGTTGAATACCGTACCCCTGTCTTATATATGATGGGAGTAAAGGCCCCTATAATATGGGATTGCTTGAGACAGGCCTTCTCGACATCTCATTGCCCTCCACTACAATCTCTATTTTGTTATTTTTATAACCCAAAAGACCCACGCACATTTCCAAAGTAGAATCGCCTGGGTCTTTTAGTTTTTTAATGAATAGTAGTCGTCTGTTTTAATTTAGACAAAAATCATACTGCACGTATACTTTACCGAAGTCCATCACATACTGCACACGCTCAACTCGACTGGATTTTCCGGCCTGTGATACGCCATTCTCAAACATCTTTCTCACGTTTTTATCTTCCATTAGGTGTCCCCCCCGTTCTACGTTAAATTTTCCCTTTTTTAAAGACTTAAAAACATTAATTTTCTGTGTTTCTTTTATTTTGACCGTCGCATGTACTTAGCCGTTGCGATAACGGCACTCCCTTGCTAGAATTGGGGTAGCCTCATGACAAAGTTAAAATACAAACGTATCCTATTAAAATTAAGCGGCGAAGCCTTCAAGGGCGATCGTGAATACGGTATTGACCCGCAATTCCTTGTTTTCATTGCAAATGAATTAAAAAACGGGATTAAAGATGGTGTTCAAATTGGGATAGTTATCGGTGGTGGTAATATATTCCGCGGTATTTCAGCAGCTGCAAACGGAATGGATCGCGTTACAGCGGATTACAGTGGGATGTTGGCCACAATTATGAATGCACTTGCGTTGCAGGACGCTTTAGAAAAGGTTGGCGTTAGTTGCCGCGTTCAAACTGCAATCGAAATGAAAGAAATTGCGGAACCCTACATACTACAACGTGCTTTAAGCCACTTTGAAAAGGGGCATGTGGTTATTTTTGCAGGTGGCACTGGAAACCCCTATTTTACAACAGACACAACAGCTGCGTTACGCGCTGCTGAAATTCACGCCGATGCCATTTTTAAAGCCACTAAAGTGGACGGTGTATATGACTCTGACCCGAATAAGAATCCTAATGCAAAACGTTATACGGAATTAGAGTACTTAGATGTACTAACAGACCGTTTACAAGTGATGGATAGCACAGCAATCTCGTTATCAATGGATAATAATATCCCGATTGTTGTATTTGATTTAAATGTGCCTGGCAATATTAAACGTATTATAGATGGTGAACGCATAGGCACCACCATTGGGTCGCGCCCAGAAGTCGCGCACGCCGAATAAGGAGCAAAAAATGAGCGAATTTAAAGAACGTCTTGAACGCAGTATTGAAAACCTGAAATCAAAGTTAGGTGGTATACGAACGGGCCGTGCAAACCCAGATTTATTAACCCATATCAACGTGGATTATTATGGCAGTTCCGTTCCACTGAAACAATTGGCTAATATTAGTGTTATTGAAGGTAATACATTTGTATTAAACATGTATGATGCTGGCGCCACTTCTAGCGTTGAAAAAGCCATTTTAAAATCAGATTTGGGTCTGAACCCATCTGCAGAAGCATCTGTTATTCGTATGCGATTACCCGACTTAACGGAACAACGCCGAAAAGATTTAGTGAAAGTCGTTAAAAACCAATCTGAAGAAGGTAAGGTTGCGCTTCGCAATATCAGACGGGATATTCTTGATGAGCTAAAAAAAAGCGAGTTAAGCGAAGATGAACTAAAACGTGAGCAAGAAACATTACAGAAACAAATTGAAAGTTATGTGACTCAAATCGATCACTTGGCACAGGAAAAAGAAAAAGAGATTATGACCATATAGGTCATGTGTGCTTATGGCTAAAACAACGAAAGAGATTGCACAGGAACATGGGTTAGACCCTGAGAATATTCCACAGCACATCGCCATCATTATGGATGGTAATGGACGCTGGGCTAAAAAACGGTTTTTGCCTCGAAATGCGGGCCATAAAGCAGGTCGAACAGCGTTAAAGCGTACCTTAATAAACTGTGCCCATTTGGGTATTTCACATCTATCTGTCTACGCATTTTCTACTGAGAACTGGACGCGGCCTGAAGAAGAGGTTGGCTTTTTAATGAAGTTTCTACAAGTGGCCATAGAAGAAGAAATTGACGAGATGGTAAAAGAAAATATACGCGTTCGCATATTAGGCTCAAGAGTGGAGCTTCCTGAAGTGCTTCAATCTAAAATACAACGGGTGGAAGAACTAACCGAACACAATACGGCCCTACAACTAAACGTTATGCTAAATTACGGATCCCGCCGGGAAATCATTGAAGGTATAAATGCACATATGGCAGCGAATCCAGGCCAACCGATCAGTGAAGAGACATTGTCTAACACATTATATACGGCGGGCATTCCTGACCCAGAAATACTAGTGCGTACTAGTGGTGAGATGCGCATTAGTAATTATTTGCTATGGCAAATTGCTTATAGTGAATTGTTTTTTACTGAAACGCTGTGGCCTGATTTCAACATGAAGGATTTAGTCGCAATTTTGAAGAGCTACCAAAACCGAGAACGCCGTTTTGGAGGATTAATAAGCGCATGATCGCCCGTATTTTGAGTTCCGTGGCAATGATTGCAGCTGCTTTATTCTTGCTTTTTAAAGGTGGGTCTTTTTTGCTCACCTCGTTCGCTGTATTCGGAGCCATTATGTCGTGGGAAATAGTACGCGCAAAGAGTCAGTCTCGCAGCCTACAAGTCGCAGCAATACTTGTCACAATCGGACTGCTCTATGCCCTTTCACACTTCTGGACGCTTCGGTTTTGGTACTCTCCAATCGTCATCACTCTCATTATACTTTTATACGCCGCCATGGTGTTTGAATTGGGACGAAAATATATTTTGTTGCCCGATAATCCCATGCTTCTTTTAATTCGCAGCGTGGTTATTCCAGTGGTCGGGCTCAGTTTTGTTTTTATTATCCGAGAAAGTTACGGCGTCTGGTTTGCCTTGTTATTCTTTTGCGCGATTTGGGGCAGTGATATTGCGGCACTTTTAGGTGGTAAAACCTTTGGAAAAACACGATTGACCGACATTTCACCCAATAAAACCATAGAAGGCAGCATATTTGGGATCGTTGGGTCTTTGGTTTTAACAGCAAGCCTTGCTGCTGGGGTTGGCATCAGCGTTAAACTTGCGTTGATTACGGGCATTGGCGTCAGTGTATTGGCTCAAATTGGGGATTTACATGAATCTCTATACAAACGTCGTTGTGGCATTAAAGATTCATCAGCGATTATTCCTGGGCATGGTGGTGTCTATGACCGATTAGATAGCACTGTGTTTTCTGCCCCTGCGTATTTTTATGTACTAGGACTTCTGGCCTAATGCGCAAAGCCATCACGATCCTAGGCTCTACGGGTTCTATTGGAACGCAGGCGTTAGACGTGATACGCGAGAACCGTGATCGCTTTCGTGTTGTAGGTTTATCTTGCGGGCAAAACATTGCGTTGTTACGGGAACAGATACGGGAGTTTTCACCTGAGATTGTGGGGGTATCTGAGGAGACAGATGCGAAAGACCTACGTTTGGAATTTCCAAAATTAGAGGTGGTCAGCGGGGCAAATGGATTAAATGAATTGGCGATACGGCGCACCGACATGGTACTTGTGGCCATCGTGGGCACGACGTCATTAATGCCCACTTATTTGGCTATTGATGCAGGCTATGATATCGGCCTGGCCTGCAAAGAAGTATTGGTTAGTGCTGGGGATATTATTATGGCACATGCCACTAAAAAACAGGTTGCTATGTTACCAGTGGATTCTGAGCACGCCGCGTTAAAGCAATGCTTAAGCCTAGTAAATGGGGATATCTCACAAGTGGAACGGGTTACTATAACGGCATCTGGAGGGCCTTTTCGTGAGTGGGCGACTGCTGACTTATCAAACGTCACCCCAGAACTGGCATTAAAACACCCCAACTGGGACATGGGCGGAAAAATTACAATTGATTCTTCCACTATGATGAACAAAGGACTTGAAGTGATTGAAGCCCACTATCTATTTGATTTGGACTTTGATGATATTGATGCGGTCATTCACCCGCAAAGTATTATTCATGCCTTAGCAGAATTTAAAGATGGGAACGTGGTGTCACATATGGGGCTACCCGACATGCGCTACCCTATTCAATATGCAATGAGCTACCCCGAAAAATACCCCTCAAATTGGCCACGTATGCGGTTAACCGAATTGGGTGCGCTAACATTTGAACCCGTGGACTTTGGGAAGTTTAGACTGTTTAAGGTGGCGCTGGATGCGGGACGTGCCGGTGGGGTTGCGCCAGCCGTGATGAATGCGGCGAACGAAGTGGCTGTAGGGCGTTTTTTACGGCGTGAAATTGGCTACTTAGACATTATACGAGAGGTTGAAAATGCTCTAGAGAGGTTCTCTGATCGCAACGTCAGCAGCATACAAGATATAGTGGCATTAGACGCCGAGGTAAAGCGCTCAATTATTTAATTGACGCATCTATTTTCGCCGATTAGACTTATGGAATGGATAATGGGGGACTAAATCGCAGTCAGCAAGACTTGCATATACTGATACATGCTGTGTTATACGATAAACCGAAATGGCAAGTTGACGCACTTAAGTATTTTAACGATGCGGATGCGTTCAGAAAACACTTTGATGACTTTTTAGCGTACCAACATTGCAAACCCGATGTTATCGCCACATTAAAATCGCGATTAAATCGTATTCTTGAACAAGTGACTCCGCATGAGTCCTATGGCATTATGTATCGCGGTGACGTGAATTATCCCGCCCTATTAAATGAAATTGCTGACCCACCATTACTCCTTTATTATCGTGGCGATATCACCCATCTTACCAAGCCTCAAATTGCCGTGGTGGGACCACGCACCCCTAGCCACTATGGGCAGCAGGTTACCACTCAATTTTGTGACACCCTTCGGGACCATTACTGCATTGTATCGGGAATGGCATTTGGCGTAGATAAGCTGGCGCACGAATCGGCCATTAAAGGGGTGAATGGCACAATTGCCGTTTTGGGTAGCGCAGTGGATTGCCCATATCCGAAATCCAATGAGCGCTTGTATAACACACTATGTGAGTCCCACCTTGTGTTGTCAGAATACCCACCAGGAACGCCGCCCCTGCCCCACCATTTTCCGCAACGTAATCGCATTGTGGCGGGCTTAAGTGTGGGCGTACTTTTGCCAGAAGCGAAGCTTAAAAGTGGGTCAATGATCACGGCGCGTTTAGCGATGGAATTCAATCGTGAGGTGTGGTGCGTACCGGGCTCTGTTCTTGGCCCCCACGCAGCTGGTTGCCATTCCCTTATTCAAGATGGCGCGGCCCTTGTAACCAGCCCATCAGAGATTATGCCAAGCTCAACCGCACAGCAGACGACACGCATTGCAGCGCCTGAACTACCACTATGTCCGCAGGGCATTCCAAATGCACTATGGACTGTCATTAGCGCAGAACCCACACACATTTCAGAAATTTTAAGCGCATCAGGATTACCTATTCAAGACATACTTAGTGCACTCACTCTTCTAATCCTACAAAATAAAGTAACAGAATTTCCAGGCCAATACTTCGCTAAATCTTAAGCGCCTAATGTAAGTTGGGGATAACGCGAAATGGCATTTTTATCTTGTCAGGGTTTAGTGCGATGGGTATTATCGATATTAGGAGATTTGATATGATTCCTCACAATGGGTATTTTAAACAATTAATTGACTCGCCGCGCGTAGAGACATTTTTCAGCACGCGGCACGTTGGGCTAGATGCCGTTTTGGCAGACCAAAAGATACCCCCTAAAGACGTGGTGCATATGCACCAAGTACACGAGGCGAATGTGGCAATCGTCAGCTGTGCCCCGAGTGAACCCATACCCAATACGGACGCTGTGGTGACACATATACCTGGCGTAGTGCTCGCTGTAAAAACAGCTGATTGTTTACCACTATTAATTTTACACAACACCCAACCCATTATTGCGGCAATCCACGCAGGTCGAAAAAGCACTCAATCCAGCATTGTGTTAGCCACCATAAAAACGATACAGAACACCTTTCATTGCGGTGATGATTTTACCTTTTGGTTTGGGCCTAGCATTTGCAAAGCATGCTACCAAATCGACCAAGAAACAGATCTGCATTTTGATTTAATTGGCGAAAATGAATCGCAAATCGCTTCCGTCATAAACGCGCCCACCATAATCAAAAGTAATCGGTGCACTAAATGTGAAAATGATGTGTTTTTTTCGTACCGAGGTGGCGACCGTCTGTCTCGCCTTTACTCACTAATTCGGCTTAAACCTGAGTAGACTCTAAATACGCGTCTAAAACAGACTCAACAGCAGCATGCTGTTCGGGCGTCAGCCCCACTAAGGGAAGGCGCGGGCCACCCATTGAAAAGCCGAGTAAACGCAACGCGGCTTTTACCGGCACTGGGTTTGATGTAATAAATAGGGCTTCAAACAGAGGGGCCATTTTCTGATGCAATGCACTTGCGGCCTCACTATTACCCTCTAAAAACAATTCGATCATTCGCTTAATGTCTAAGCCTGCCACGTGGCTTGCCACAGACACCACACCATGCGCGCCCTTTTCCATAAACGGCAGTGTCAAACTATCGTCACCTGAATAAATACGAAATTCTGGTGGGGTTAACGCACGAATACGCTCTACCTGGGGCACAGATCCGGCTGCCTCTTTGATACCCACAATTTGTGGGTGCTCTGCTAATACAGCAACGGTTTCAGGCTCCATATTTACGCCTGTACGGCCTGGAATATTGTATAGCAAAATAGGGAGATTGGTATTATTGGCAATGGCATTAAAATGGGCAATTAATCCGGCCTGCGAGGGTTTGTTATAGTAAGGAACTACCTGCAACGATGCATCGACACCTATCTTTTCAGCTTCCTGGGTGCTGTCTATGGCCGTAGCCGTGCAGTTTGAGCCTGTACCTGCCATAATAGGTACTTTTCCTTTAAAACGCCCTACTATTTTGGCGTATAAATTAAACTCTTCATCGTGTGACAGCGTGGGTGACTCGCCAGTTGTGCCAGATAACAACAACGTGTCCGTTCCATTTTCTACCAAATAATCGGCAATCAAAATGGCCATTTCATAGTTTACTTCCCCTTGTTCATCAAAGGGGGTTACCATTGCGGTAATAACACGTCCAAAATCCATAGCGCTAGTATACCATATCCTTTTTCACAAGATTCTCTAATATTACGTTCAAATCCGATTGATTTCCACTGTTAGGAATTAGTATATCGGAATCCTGAGCAAATTCGCTACGGGGAGCCTGAACGTTTGCGATGGCCAACTTCTCTTCGCCTGCATGTTCTAAAATTGCCTCGTCAGTTGCATCAATACATATTAGTGGGTCGCACAAAGAGCGAAGCCCTATTTTTCGAATTAAGGCCCCGTCTATAACGATATACGTTGCCGTGCTCGTCGCAACGCTATCATACACATCTTGTTTCATAATCGGGTGCATTAGATTGTCTAGCCACTCCCTCTGTGCGCTATCATTGAATACAATACGACCCAATGCACGTCGGTCAACACGCCCATCTTGAATCAATTCTGCACCATAATGGTCTGCAATTTTTTGCTTGATGTACTGTACATCTAATAGTGCATGGCCTAACTTATCCAAATCAATCAACTGCGCATTTAGTAAACCTAGTAAGCTTTCTGTGGCCGTGCTTTTCCCAGACCCTGCTCGCCCTGTTATCCCAATCACTCGTGGAAGAGACGTTTTTAAGGCCTTCCGCTGCTTTGAATCTTGGCGAATTGTAGTGGCACTTTCATTGATTTCGTTCATTTCAAGTATGTGGCAGTGTTCCTGTTGCTGGGATAACGTGGCCCATTTTGCTCGAATCTTTGCTTCGGAGACCCCATTGCGAGGCGCTATCCACACAGACACATTTTCAATTAGCCGAGTGTAATCTTTCCACTTTTCGATCTGCATCAGTTGATCCGTGCCAATCAGCAATATCATCTGACGAGGCTGATAGCGGTCACGAAGGTACTCAAAGGTGTCTATGGTATAGTTTGGCCCCGATCGCAGCAATTCATAGTCCGAAATGGTGAGGCCTTTTAATCCATGAGTGGCGCGAATTAATGCGATCAATCTCTGCGCGCGACTGAAAACCATTGTGTTTTTTAATGGCGATTGGCCCGTTGGCATTAACACTACTTTCGCGCTAGGGTCTCGTTTCATTGCCGATTCAATTACTGCTAAATGTCCGCTGTGAACTGGGTCAAAGGACCCTCCGAAAACAACTAGAGACTGCATTAATAGGCTTCTTCTCGTTTTAGTACTACAAAAATTGTTTTTAAAAGTATTTTAAAATCCAGTAATAAACTGCCGGCTTTTATATAATAGAGATCGTACTTAATTTTCTGTTCTGGTCGTCGCGTTAGCACTGAACGGCCATTCACCTGTGCCCAACCAGTGATTCCACCTCTTACCTTGTGGCGATAGGTGTAATACGGAATATACTCTTCGAATTGCTTTACAAAGAATTCGCGTTCTGGCCTTGGCCCCACAATACTCATTTCCCCGATTAATACGTTCCATAGTTGCGGCAACTCATCTAGTGACCATTTCCTCATCCACCTGCCAATGGAAGTGTATCGGGTTTCATTTTTTTCATCCACAACTGCAGGACCTGTTTTCTCTTCTGCATTTACAACCATGGATCTAAATTTAACCATCTTAAATGGAACCCCATTTTTGCCTATGCGTTCCTGAATATATAAAATCGGGCCATCAGGAGAGCTTATCTTCGTTGCAATTCCTATCAAAATAAATAGAGGTAATAATAAGATCAATCCTAGCCCTGATACAACAACATCAAAAACTCGTTTTAAAACCCCCGAGAAAAAACCGATTCCGCCTTCTGTCGTTAAAAATGGAATGCCATCTAATTCGTAACTTACCGTGAGTGGTGTTAAAAAACTCATTTCAGCAAGCACCTTTAAAATAATCTTATTTTGATCGCAAAATGCAACCATATCCTTATACTGCGAGGCTGAGATGGCGCGACTGCATAAAAATATTACCCCTATTTTTCGATCTATGCATACATCCTTATACTGGCTGGGTACGCCAAGTATTATAAATTTTTCTCGGATATGATAATGCAATTGTAGTGGTGCGGCATCGGCCAATGAACCACAATATTTCATCCGTAGAGTTGGGTATAAGACCAACTTTTCTGTAATATCTTGAGCCACATCATTCTCACCAATCACAATGGCATTTTCACCTAATTTTCGATGCTTGATAAAATAGAGTTCTATTTGCAGTATCGCTATTCTAGATAGGCTTACAATCATAATCCCTAACGCCCAAGAGTATAATAAGACCGATCTTGAATTTGGGATCTCTCTATAAAAAAAGGAAAGCGCGATTACTTGAATGGTCGCAAAACTAACACCCTTTACTGATTTGATTGTCTCGTCAACCTCAGGGAATAGCCCCACAGAGGGGGAATATAATCCAACAAGGTAAAAGGTAAGGATGTAAATGGCGACTACGATTCCCATCACATGCAAATAAGGTTCAATTTGTGCATGGTCATAAATACTGCCATAGTGAAGAGAGAATACGTAGCGAAATAAGTATCCCACTTTAAATTTAAGCGAATAAGCCACAATAAAAATTAGAGGAACTTGGATAACATCCGCCGATAATCTGAGTATATTGAATACTTTATCAAATAGGCGAAATTGATTCATTGTTCTGCTTTAAGATGTCGCGACATTAATCCAGAAATGGCTTGGCGTGGATCTACTTTTCCGTCTAAAACCCGTGCAATCGCGCGAAAGATGGGGATTTCTAACTGAGATTCTGGAATGGTATTCGCTACGATTCGAACCGTCTTCACTCCCTCTGTGGTATTGGTGTTTTCACGCAAGGCTTTTTGAACTGCGTCTGTACTGGTTAACTGCCGTCCAAAGGAATTGTTCCGACTATTGGGAGACATACATGTGGTAATTAAATCACCTAGCCCCGATAACCCAACTAATGTGTCTTTCTTCGCTCCCCATAACGTGGCGATTTGAGTCATTTCAGACAGGCCTCGGGTGATTAGCGCCGACTTTGCGTTTGTACCCAAATCTAATGCGTCACAAATACCAGCGGCAAGTGCAATTGCATTTTTTAATACGCCACCAAATTCCACCCCTTTTATATCTGTGGCGGTATACGGCCGAAAATAAGGGCGGTTTATCCGAGCCTGAAACCATTCTGCTGTCTGCATATCCGTTCCTGCGATTACAGTTGCGGCAAGCTTTTCCTGAGCAATTTCAATTGCAATATTGGGGCCAGACAATACCGCAAAATGGTTGGGTTTCAACGCCTCTATAATATACTCTGAAACGAAGATGTGACCACAGTTTTCTAATAAACCCTTAGTTAGCACTAGCACTGGTGTATCTGCGTTAAAATGTGGCGCAATGTCCTTACATAAACCAACATGATCTGATGCTAAGGCGATTATAATACCATCCTGGTCTTTCACTGCGGTTGTAAGTGATGTTGTCGCAACCACATTAATCGGCAAACTAACATTAGGTAGACGCGCTACCTTATGTTCATTGTTGATTGCGTCTGCATCATCTTGCATATACGCCCATACGGTAACGTCATTTTTGTTCTGTGCACATGCTTTTGCGATGGTGAGCCCCCAAGCTCCCGCACCAATAACCCCTATTTTTGCCATTAAATTTTATTCTCCGTTCCCTTAAGTAGCCGCTGAATATTGGTTCTGTGTTTAATAATAACAAAAATGGACAATAGACTCATAACGATCAAATATGGTGTCGGATACTGCCACACCCACAATAACAACGGCATTAAAATTGCGCCGCCAATTGAGCCTACAGACACAATTCTTGTGCTTGCTATTAATGCGATAACAACACAAAAAACAACCATAAATACGTGAGGCGCGATAACCGCAAGCACTCCAGCCGCGCATGCCACACCTTTTCCCCCTTTGAATTTGGCAAACACACTAAATGAATGCCCAAGCACAGCAATTAAACCGACACAAATATGCGCCGCGTACTGATTTGGAACTAAATATATGGCGACTGCAGTGGGAAGACCGGCCTTGAATGCATCAAGACAAAAGACCATCACGCCCCACTTTGCGCCCAGATTACGAAATACGTTGGTTGCCCCTAAATTCCCTGACCCAACTTTTCTAAGGTCTATGCCTTTTAGCCGCGCGATAATGACGCTGAACGGAATGGCCCCCAATAGATAAGCCCCAGCCCCCAAGGCGATTAACGCCCTATCCATCTGCCAGCTTTACCTCTAACACGTCTTCAAACACATGTTCAGCGAGATAGGAACTACGCACCAACGGGCCAGAAAACACAAATCGTATTCCCATTGATTCGGCGATGCGTTTATAATTTTCAAACTCTTCAGGTGTGTAAAACTTTTCCACATCTGCATTTTCTTTTCCTGGCTTTAGGTACTGACCCAACGTCAAAATATCCACACCATGATCTGCGACTTCCTCAAACGTTGTCAGCAATTCTTCGTGGGTTTCGCCCAACCCTAACATCACACCTGTTTTAGTCAGAATATCTGGTCGTAATTCCTTGGACTTTTTCAACACATCCATCGAACGGCGGAATAAGGATCCTTTTCTAACGGCTGTGTATAAAGATGGCACCGTTTCAATATTGTGATTCAACACATCTGGGTTTGCGCTTAAGACCGCTTCCAAATCTTCTGATCGTCCCTGAAAATCAGGGATTAGCACTTCAACTTTTACTTTGGGATGGTTCAATTTGATGCCCTGAATTAAGCGCACATAGTGACTTGCACCGCCGTCTGGCAGGTCATCGCGATTTGGCGATGTTAATACAACAAATTTCAAATCAAGCTTGTCGATTGCATTTAAGATGTTGTCTAACTCTGAGGGATCTGGCGGCATCGGCTTACCATGCCTTACCGAACAAAAGGCACAGTTTCTAGTGCACACCGTACCTAATACTAAAAAGGTCAGAAGCCCCCTAGAAAAGCACTCGCCTCTATTGGGGCATTTTGCTTCCTGGCAAATCGTATTGGGTACTTCACGCTCTAGCGACCTACCTAAAGCACGCGTTGCTTGGTGTTTTCGCTTTGTTTGCTTAAACCATTCTGGTAAACGTTGTTCTGTTGCCATAGTGCTGATTAGTGTAGCATTTATACCTAAAAATTAAAATCCGATTGTCTGCCCGCCAACTTTTCTTGAAGCAATACCTCGTGCGTGCTATTTTGACCCAATGAAAAAGGTGGAATATATGTCTATTTCAAGGCCATTCAAATACTATATTTTTCTTTTTGCGACACTGCTCTTTTTAAGTGCCTGCGCTGGCTCCCTAGACGAAAAAAACGACGATGAGCTTTTCCTTGATGAAGAGGCGCCAAGACTTACCCAAACCGAACTAATAGAAATGATTCATGGTGGCCCTGTTTTTATGCATGATGGCAACCGCTTTACTCAGGGCATTTCAACTCAGGCTGATACGGAGCTCGATGAACTCGACGTCTCTGATGAGCCACTGCTTAAACCTGAAAATTTCGCCATACTTACTTATCCACTCGCATCATATGCGGATCAGATTGATATGACCTGGGCGTCACGAAACGCAGATATCGACTACTATGTCTACGAATCAAATGCCTATGACACGCCTTTTAAACGAATCGCCCAAACCCCATCAGCAAATTATAGCCTCTATTTACCAGACGCCCTAGGCACGTATTTCTATGCGGTATCTAGCGTTCGCTACAGCGCGGAAGGCACCTTAACCGAATCTGATTTATCTGATCAACAATTCGCATTCTTTTACCGTGACCTTTTAAAAGGCGACGATGCTAGCGACTATTGGAGTGCACAAGTGGACAATGGCGCCGTGTATCGAGATGGTATTCACGTTGCCAGTGACAGCGCCTATGCGAAGGACAATGACCATATTAGCTTTGAAAATTTTCATTCGGATGCCTCTCCATACATCCGTTTGCATGCCCAAGCCAATTCGGCCCCAATGACACTTTTTCGGTCTCATACCCAGACAAATAAAAAAATCGCCATTGTCTACCGCTCCAATTATTATTCTCCAACCTTGCATGACTATGAGTTAAAGATCAGGTTTAAGGATGTACAACTTACCTATAACCCCAGATCGCGAGAGGCGTTCGTCAACACCATAAGGGCTCAGGCTAGCACTGAAGATATTCGTGAATTTGAATCTGGTGATGAAATTGAATCCGTTGCTCATATTACCAATATTCAACCCGACTATTTTAACGTCGTTTTAGTTTTTTATGATTCCGATACCCAGCTTGTTGAAATCCGAGTCAATAATCGTACAATTTCTCTTCCGTACTCAACGCTAGGTGCGTCCGCGGTGTCTGCAGAGTGGGAAAGCCCAATCTTGTATCAATTACGAACGCGTACCAGGCGGACGTTGTTGCAACTGTTCACCGTATACGGTGACACCTAGAGGGCTGAATTAAGGTAAGTTGCGGCGTTAGACCATCACCTCCGTTACTCGGTGTATCAGATATACACCTCCGTGACTCGCTAATAGCCTGCCTTTCACTTTGCCTTAATTCAGCCCTCTTGTAGCTTAGGGATACCTTTTTGTTAGAATGCGATCTGTTGCGGCGTTAGACTATCACCTCCGTGACTCGCTATTAGCCTGCCTTTCACTTTGCTTGTGAGTCGGAAAACTTAGTAGTCGCGGCTTAGAATGTCGGCAAGTTTGAGTCTCATCTTTTCGCCAAGTCGTTCGAACAAGACTGAGTCTGAGATATCAAATTCCGTTATATCACTCATCATAACGTAAATACTTCTGGCTGATTCTTTAACTTCCACGTCTCTGTTAAAGACAAGTATTCCGTTTTTATCCAGAACCACCACATTGGCAATCATGCGCACAGTAGATGGTGTGGCAGGGCGAATATGCATGCGCCAATACCGATGCGTGTACATCCCTTCTCTGCCTCTAAAGGGATCAAAATCCCCCTTTTTATCCAAAGAAGATAAGGCCTCCACATATAATCGAAAGGAAATTGCCATAACAGCATCGGTTTCCAACAAGACAGCCAACGCATCAGCACTCTGTTTATAATCCACCACATCCAAGTGCAAGTATGGCATTGGCGTGTAGTAATAATCCGCATGAGTGGGCGTAATTTGTTTGCTTAACAAATCCCGTTGCTCTTGGGTGATCGGCACAATCGGCACTGGACTTGCCGTTGCGGTCATTTGCAATAGCTCTCTTACCAATCCATCGAAATACCGCTGCTCGTTTTTTTGTAGGGGCCTAAAATACCCATCATTTTGTTCATGGGTACGTAGCAAGGGTTCCGCGGCGCTTCGCCTTGTCCCTTCAGCAATACTTTCCATTTGCCCATTAAACGTCATATCGATCAAGGTTACCTTCTTAAGGTTTTTAAACGTTGCGGGGTCGTCACATGCGTTTTGCGTGGCAAGGATCATTAAAAGAAACAGTATTAGACGGGCCTTAACCCTGATCAACCGCGCGGCTCCACCAGGCTGGGCTCATAGTCGCTGGGGGCTTCGTACCCTAGCAAGTTTAGTAGTGTGGCGGCCACATTCGCCAACCCCGGGTCAGATACGTTTGCCATTTTAAAACGTGCTTCCACGTCTGGCCCGACAATGGCACACGGCACTGGGTTTAATGTGTGGCATGTTTTCGGAATCTTTTCTCCGTTTTTCTCTGTATACATCTCGTCAGCGTTTCCATGGTCTGCCAGTACAACAGTTACACCGCCTAATTCATTCACGGCATCAATAATGCGCCCCACACATTCATCAGTTACTTCTATAGAGGTAATCACGGCATCCATAACACCCGTATGACCAACCATATCCCCATTTGGAAAATTTACACGTCCGAAGTCAAAGTCTCCTGTTCTCAATAATGCGATGGTCTCCTGGGTAATCTCAGAGGCCTTCATTTTAGGCGCCTCATTAAATGGGATTCGGTCAGATTCAATTTCCACAAAGGTTTCCAAGTTCTCGTTGATGTAGCCGGATTTATTCCCGTTCCAAAAATACGTCACATGGCCGTATTTCTGCGTTTCTGAAATGGCGAAACTCTTTAAATTTAGCGCCGCCATGTATTCGGAAACAGGGTGTGCAATTGAAGGTGGTGTGACCAAATATTTTGAAGGTATTTGCAAGTCGCCATCATATTGCATCATGCCTGCAAAATACACATTTGGCACTCGTTTTCTGTCAAAGAATTTAAATGATTCACTTTCAAAGGCAAGGCACAACTCTATAGCACGGTCGCCTCGAAAATTGGTAAGAACCACTGAATCGCCATCTACGATTGGGCCTTTTGGCTTGCCCGAAGCGTCACATACAGTGAAACTGGGAATAAACTGATCATTCCCATCACCGGCCCCATAGTATGCCTCTACGGCACTCGCGGCTGAAGACACGCCAGGTGCCTCACCTAACACATGTGCGATCCATCCGCGCTCTACGATCGACCAATCGGCATTGTAACGATCCATCGTGGTAATCATACGCCCGCCACCTGACGCAATGCGATAATTATAGTGTCTGTAATTTGCGTTAATTGCTGCCAAGCGCGTCTCTAATTTTGCCAAATAACGAATTGCGGAACGGCCATCTACGTCTCGCCCATCTAGCAATACGTGACAGGCTACGGAGCCAACTCCAGCCTTCGCAGCCTTATCGAGCATATCTAATAGATGGTTTATATGAGAATGCACATTTCCATCAGAAAGAAGCCCAATAAAATGCAGGGTCGCCTTGTTTTTAATGGCATTTTCTACCGCGCCCTTCCAGGTTTCCCCTTGGTACATTACCTGTGCGTCGATGGCATTCTTCACCAAACTGGCACCCTGGTCGAAGACTCGGCCAGCGCCAAGTGCGTTATGCCCTACTTCACTATTCCCCATATCCTCATCTGAAGGCATTCCAACCGCAGTTCCATGAGCCTTTAACTCAGTGTAAAGCGGCGCATTTAAGAGTGCATCTATTACAGGTGTTTTGGCCAAGTGCACTGCATTTGCATCTGTTTTAGGGCCTAACCCAACACCGTCCATAATCAGTAGAACGACGGGCCCAACCGGTGCGACAACTTCTTTTAATGATTTTAAAGATAACGCCATAGGTCTCAGTGTAGCTTTCTGATAAAACACTGGCAAGTATGTAAGCGAACCCTAAACGATGCGATATAATTGATTATATGGCACAAGAGAATAGCACTTTAAAACAAGACTTACGCTTACAACTGCTTCGAATCCGGGATCAAATGGGCAAAACAGAACTGACGACTGAGGCGTTAATACGACATGAGCGTTTGGGATTGCTACTAAAGAGTCTCAAGCAAGACGGAACGATTTTGTGCGGATATGCAGCAATTCGCAACGAAATTAGTGTGGATGCGGTGATGAATAGATGGTTAAAAATGGGAGGACGCTTGGCATTGCCGCGCTTTGTTAATGCCCGGTATGAATTGGCGGAAGTCATGGATCTATCCGCCGATCTTGTGCCTGGCAAACACGGCATTCCGGAACCTGTTGCGCGCTGTCCTGTTATAAAAGAAGACTGTGTGGACGTGTGGGTTGTGCCTGGAGTTGGGTTTGATGCACATAAATACCGATTGGGATACGGCAAAGGGATATATGACACACTCTTAAAGAATTCTAAAGGATATAAAATTGGCGTGGGGTATGAATTTCAACGTGTGCAAACGGTGTTTCCAGAATCCCATGACATTAAAATGGATGATATTTTCTTAGTTTCTGCATAGGAAATTTCCATTAAAACACACTAAACATGACGGCTCTGTGGTTAAGCTGAGTTCACCGCTCCTCTTTAATATATTTTATTTTTTTAATGTTTATTTTAGTTAATTTTGGGAATATATAAGTCCTGGGGGGGGCTTGTAACTTCCATGATATCCTTACCTATCCGCGTTACAAGCCCTTTTTCAAACCCTTTTATGTCAGTTGTCTAGGGCATTCTCCCATCATTATTTAACCGCCGACTTGCATTGCCCATTGGCTTTTATGGGATGCGCTTCTATAATGAGTTCCTATGGCAGTTTTAGAGACAATTAAAAAATTAATTTTGGGGGACAAAGATGCAAGGGCGCTAAAAGATCTGCACCCTATTGTGGAAAAAATAAATACCCTAGAACCACAGATATCAGCGTTGTCGGATGACGCTCTAAAAGAAAAAACGAATGAATTTAAACGCCGCTTAGACTCTGGTGAAACGTTAGATGACCTGTTGCCAGAGGCATTCGCTGTGGTTAGAGAAGCTGGAAAACGCGTTCTGAATATGCGGCACTTTGACGTGCAATTAGTAGGTGGCATTGTGTTGCACCAAGGGCGAATTGCGGAAATGAAAACGGGAGAAGGAAAAACGCTTGTTTCTACGCTTCCTTGTTACTTAAACGCGCTTGAGGGAAAAGGCGTCTATATGGTTACCGTGAACGACTACTTGGCAAAACGAGATAGCGAATGGATGGGAGAAATCTTCATTTTCCTTGGTCTCTCTGTGGGGCTGATTCAATCGGGCATGGAACAAGAGGCTCGACTCGAGGCATATAAGGCCGATATCACCTACGGAACAAATAATGAATATGGGTTTGATTATTTAAGAGACCATTTGAATTGGAATTTGGATGAATGCTGCCAAACGCGGCAACACTATGCCATTATCGATGAGGTTGATTCCATATTAATTGATGAAGCCCGAACACCTCTCATCATAAGTGGACCAGTGCCAGATAGTACTGAAAAATATAAAAAGATTATTGTCGTTGTGCGCCAGTTAAAAGAAGATGAGCATTTCACCAAAGACGAAAAGCACAAAAACATCGTGCTTACCGAAGAAGGCACTGAGTTTATTGAAACAAAGATGGGGCTATCGAATATTTACTCAACTGCTAATATGGAAGTGGCGCACATGGCCGTACAATGCCTAAAGGCTATTCACCTTTTTAAGCGTGATGTTGAATATGTGGTCAAAGATGGCAACGTTATGATCGTTGACGAATTTACTGGTCGCATACTGGAAGGCCGTCGGTATTCGGATGGATTGCACCAAGCGATTGAAGCATCTGAAAACCTTGTTATCAAAGAAGAAAGCCAAACTCTGGCAAGCATTACCTACCAAAATTACTTTCGCTTGTTTCCAAAGCTTTCTGGCATGACTGGAACGGCAAAAACGGAAGAAGAAGAGTTCGTTAATATTTACGGAATGGACGTTGTTTCAATCCCTACAAATCGTGATATCGCCAGGATAGACTCACCCGATGTGATATATAAATCAAAATTGGAAAAATACAAAGCGGCAGTTAAAGATATTAAAGCCCGACATAAAAAAG
>JAQBTH010000075.1 GCA_027623425.1 bacterium
ATTGGGGTGAAGTCGTAACAAGGTAGCCGTACCGGAAGGTGTGGCTGGATCACCTCCTTTCTAAGGAGACGTTAGTTGAAATACTACTAACAGTTCATTTCTCTTGTCCGTGTGGAATACGGAGTCTAGCTTGCTAGATGGATTTGAACAGGTCGGTGCTCGATCAACACTTCTACGTGAGCTTGTCATTTAGCGCTTATAAACACTTTGGATGTTAGGATTATATAAAAAGCCTTTTCTATATGGAGGGCTTTTTGTGTTTTCTATTTTTCGTGTTACATTACATATGGGGAATTTTGTAATGCGGAGGAATACGTTATCATGTTTTATAGACATATTTCGATGGTTGATTCTAATTGTATATTGCTATTTAAACCCTATGAGGGTTGGAATGTCGAACAGGTTGTTAATGGTTCTAAAACTCAATATGGTACTGAATTTGGTAGCGGTGCTCTTTATCGTTCTATATCTAATTCTGATTCTTTTAGATTTATTCCTAAATTAGATTCTGATTTTCCAAAAACGCTTTCTGATGTTGTTGTAGATGATGATGGTATCGCGTTTAGTGACGCTCATGCGCTACAGTTTGTTTTGCAAGAGGGGTCTTTGGTGTCTCGTGATACGTTTCGTTTTACTAATTTGGAAGGGTTACGTTCTTATATGGGTGGTTAGCGCAGGGGCTTTCTTCTCGTATTTTGTTTGTTTTAAAAATTTGTCTTAGTTATTGTGCCATTTATAAGAAAATATCGCTTTGATCTGCTTTTGTTTTCTTTATCGTGTTTTTGGGTATATTATTTTTTATGAATACTAAATCTTTTGTTAATCTCCTTTTTTTCATTTTCTTACTTTTAGTTGTCGGAGTCTGTAATCTGTCGTGTTCCGCTTCAACATGATCGTCTTCAATTGCTCTTTATAAAGTTGGAGGTTCAGTTTCTGGCATGTCTGATGGGGCTACTTTGACTTTGCGCTTAAATGACACAGAGAATTTAGAACTCTCCGAGAATGGGGCCTTTTCTTTTATTGCTGATTTTTTAGAAGGTGCACTGTATGATGTGGAGATACTAACGCAGCCTTTAAATCATGCTTGTTCTATTGTTGGATCAAGTGGAACAATTAATGAATTTGATATTACGTCTGTTGAAGTTACATGTTTATCTTCATTTAGCATTGGTGGTACTATATCTCATTATATTTCTGGTCCTGTGACTTTACAGCTTAATGGTGATGATACTGTTGTTGTAGATTCAGTTGGTTCATTTTTGTTTAATACTCGCCTTTTTTCTGGCGATAGTTATAATGTGATCATGATTGATAAACCTGGCGATATTGTATGTACTCCGTCTAATCCTTCAGGTACCGTTTCGTCTTCAAATATTACTAATATTGATTTTAATTGCGGCACTTTTGGCCCATAGCTCTTTTTTCCTTAATGATTTAAGCTAAATCCGGTTACGTATTTGGAGTTTTTCGTTAATCTAACATTTAGATTTTGCATTATTTTTGTGGCTTTATCTTCGTGTTGTTTATTGTATTTCAGTTCGATGATTAACTTTGGTTCCCATTCTATTTGTTTTGCTTTGCTTCCATGTGTTTCAAAGTATTCTAGTTCTGTATCTAAAGTGATTCTAAAATTACTGTCTAAGGATAAGTAATATTGGCGTTGGTACCGGTTAATTAGTCTCATTTCCAAGGATTTTAGTGTTTCTTTAACATGGGCAGGAAAATCGCAGGTTTTAAAGTAGCGGTGCAAATCTTCATTTCTTAAATGGGGTGTTATATCTAACTTTGCTCCTTTGTAGGATTCTTTGGCGCCAACCACACCGCGTTTCAATTTAAACTCTAGAGTTGGTTCAATACATTGGTATAACGGGCCATACCACCGCAGCCGCACTTTCTTTCTTTCAGCTAATCCATCGATGTTTTCCCAGAAGAACCGATTTGTTGGTGAATCCAGGTATATATTATTTACGGTTCTTGTATGATAAATTTCAGAGAATCCGGCAGGATGGCTGCTAAGCCATGCTTTTATGTGCCCGATTAACCAGGGTTCCGTTACAAACTTTCGTTCGAAACGCCATTCGCTATCGTTCGGTTTTTTTACCATAAATGTTTCCATATAATAAGGCTTCAACGTCTTTTGCATTGGGCTTTAATGTTTCGGTGTTTATTTGTAATTCAGAATTTGTTTGTAACAGATAGAGTTGATCAATATTCTCATGGGTACTTAAATTGGATTTAATTTTGGCCGGGCCAAATTCTGGTTTTTTTTGATATAGGGCATAACCCACCCGTGTGTTTTTGATGCTCACATTTTCTAATTTAACAGTGGATAAATCTTTACTGGTTACTCCTATTTCACTTGATAGAATGAGAATGTCCGTTCCTGTGATATGGCTATTTTCTCCTGCGCTAATGGCTTTGTCTGCACTGGTACTTATAATAATATTTTTGATATGTATTGTGCTGCCGGAAACATCAATTCCATCGTTCCCGGCGTTTGTAATGGTTAGTTTGTTTATTTCGCCAGATGAAAAATCGGCATCTAGTGCGTCAGATAATGTGTCTTCAATTTTACTTTCTGTAATACTAAAGCGTGATCTAACTATATTTAGTGCGTCTTCGGAGTTATTTCGTTTAAAAAGGCAATTTTTAATGTTTACTGGTGCTTCGAAGAAGGTAACGGCACCTGTAAGGCCCCAATTTGCATATTCAGGGGCGCTTAAGCCATCAAATACGACATGAGTAAGCTGTGATTCTTCTTTGGTGTTTAAAATGAAAATACCATTGTTTAAATGGTTTTGGCCCGTGATGCGTATCGGATTGTTTTTTGTGCCAACCCAATTTATGGGTGATTTTGAAATGAATGAGATGTTTTCTGACAAGGTGATCGTTGTACCTGGGCCCATATAGACACGGTATCCCTCTGGAATCACAACGGTTGAGCGTAGCGTCCAGTTTCCTGTTTTTATGTGTATTTTTCCTTTTGACCCGTCAATCAATGCTATTTTTCTAAACTCACTTGTCATATCTCCAGTTAGTATCACATCGTTTTTTAGAAAATCTCTATTGTAGCGCTCATGTGGAATGATGGGTTGTTCTTGTTTTTCTTCAGCGCCTAAAAGTGAGTATTTGAGTGTTAACGATTCTGCCCACTTGTCGTATTCGGCAGACGACTTAAATTTGGGTAAAGAGGTAACTAGGGTGATTCTTGAGGATATGAAGTGGGGTGGATTTTTAAGTATTCGACCTTGAATTTTAGTTGTGCTGACATGGTATATCTTGGTTTTTCCTTGGTAGATTCCTTTTATTTTAATGGGAAATAGTTGTGTGTTTGCTATGGCAATGGATGTTTGTTTGACAGGTGTTAATGTTGGGTTTGGTATAAGATTAACATAGGCGAGTAGAGGTTGATGCGGGTGTAGCGCTGTATGAATTTGACGCTGGTTATTTTGATAGGTTTTAACGGGTATACCAACGTGGGGGTAGCTTTTGTGAAGCATGGCCAATTCTTTTGTACTACCGGGTTCTAGTGCGCGTAATAATTTTTCTACATAGTTTGGTGCACTCATTTTTTCTAAGTGACCTACATAGGTTTTTATAAATGTTTCATCGTCCCAAAAGGGTAGTTCGTTCTTTGCGGCACTTAGTATAAGCGTCGCCTTTCCGGCGTTTGCGTCAAACCCGATGGGCTCTAGTTTCGAGGTGATGGGATTGTAGTAAAACCTCATATTGTGCCACGCGGTGCTATGAGCAGCACCGAGTAAATCGGATATGGCCATAAACGAGGCTGTTTTTTCTATGTTAAATACGGTGCTTGTTGGCAATGATTTACGCAGAAATTGATCCAATAGTCCGCTAGCGCGTAAATATTGTTTTTTAAGGGACGCATTCGTTAGTGTTTTTCCTTGTTTAAATACATCCACATGGGTTTCATTAATTGATTCGATCGGGATTGCATATGGTATGCCTGGTCCTAACTTTGCATTTCTATCCCATATTGTATCTTCGTTCAATTTTAGAATGGGGCCTTCTTTTTGGCCTTGGCGTTCTAGAAAGCGTTTTTCAAAGTGTTCTTCTAAGGCAAATACGCCTAGATTTTTGCCATTTACCGAAAGTGTTATGAATTTGTATTGTAAATTTAGTATTCCGAATTCTGCCAGGATTTTATGATAAATCCATTCATTAAAATACTCTCGTGTATTGGGGTGCTGAAGGGAAAATACTTTCATGCCAAACAAGGTGTTATCGCCACGTACTTTTACTCGAAATGACCACTTATCGCCTTCTAGATGGTCAGTCCAGTCGCCTTTTAATCTTATTTTTACCTTATGCGAGTGGTTGTTATGTCGAATTTTTGCATTTACGTAATCGTCATTGGAGGAAAGCAGTACTCCTTTTTTAAGCGCTTCAGCACGTTTGAACTCAATTTTTTTAAGATTTTTGAAGGAGATGTCGAGGTTAAGGTGGTCTGGACGGGAGAAATATCCCGAAACTGCATTCTTTGGCACATTGATTCTATGTGTTATGACAGTGTTTAATTCGCCTAGAACACCCTGTTTTTGTAGTTGGCCGCCGGCTAGTAATAGACCAACTGAATACACGCCTATTATGCCGATCAAAATTGAAATGATAGTGCTTCTTTTCTTAAATCTTGGGGCCCACGTTTTCCAAGTTGTGGCTAGGAAAGAGGGTTGTGTTGGGCGTTTTATTTGCATCGTTATGCGGCTGTACTTGTGGCGCAGTCTACAACATTTATCGCGATGTCTGGGTTTTTTTCTTGAATTTCTTTACTCAATTGTTGCAATTTGCTCACATCTTTTAAGGTGACATTAAATGCCATTTCAAGCTGAGTTTTACTTTCACTTAGGCGCTTTAGAGATGCGCCGTCACAATGGGCTTGTACCGTTTGCACAATCAGGTCAACATCATTTTCTTTTCGTTTTTGGGCGGATGTAATGAGTATGAGTTGTTCGTTATGTTCGACTTGGCTTGTATAGTGCCGCAATATTAGTACCCCTATAATGATGCTAAATCCAATTAGCGTAATGGTGCGTTGGCTGGCACCAAGGCCTAAGCCTACCGCTATTGAAAGAAATGTGTACGAGAGTTCTTCTGGTTCTTTTAGTGCGGTACGAAATCGGATGATAGATAGGGCACCGACTAATCCTAAAGATAGGGCGAGTGATGATTTAACAATAGTGATGATGAGCATTGTTGTCATTGAAATTAGTACGAAATTGCGGGCAAATGCGGTTCTATTTGATATGCTTGTTCCGTAACGTTTGTAGGTGATGCCAAGTAGCAATGCTAATACGAAAGCAAGTATTAAATCTATTGCAAACGGTATAGCTGGGATGGTGGAATTGGAGTTTACTAAGAACTCGTTGAAGGCAGCTATTTTTTTCATGTTATTCCTTTGACATTGTGTTTGAGAGTTGTGTTTTATCTTATCAACAGGTTACCGAGAGCGCAAGCGATGTTGCATTTGTTGGACTGCGAAAATGTACTGTTGTATTCTGACTATATGTGGTTTCAAAGACGCGTTGTGCGTTTATTTTTTTATGTGTTGTTTCCGTTTGTATTAATTGCGGGGTGTCAGACCGATTATTTGAACTTGTTACCCTATGATGATGCAGGGCAATTGCAAATGGTGGTGGAAATTCCTGCCGGATCGCGGGCAAAGTTTGAGCTGAATAAACAATCGGGTCGCCTAGAGCAGGATATAAAAGATGGAAAGCCACGTTTTATTGAGTATTTGCCTTACCCTGCGCACTATGGCTTTATACCAGGTACGCTTTTAGATAAGGCAAATGGGGGTGACGGAGACCCCTTGGACGTGGTGCTTTTGGATGGTGATGTGCGTCGCGGTGATGTGGTGCCAATTCGTATAATAGGTGTTTTATATTTAGTTGATGGTGGTGAAAATGACCATAAATTAATTGCCGTGAATATGAATGGAGTGTTTAACTCGGTTCATTCGTTAGCTGCTTTAGACCAGCAATTCCCTGGTGTGAGCGCTATACTTGCTACTTTTTTTGTGGGATATAAAGGCTCAGGTGTTATGGAAGTTCGCGGATTTGGTTCTACAGAGCAGGCGACAGCTTTGCTAAATCAGGCTAAACCAGCTCATAAATAATTAAACTCCTTAAAGGCTTGGCTGTCGTTATGAATTGTGCTAAATTATTGACTCACCTAAGTGGGAGGATAGCTCAGGTGGTTAGAGCGCACGCCTGATAAGCGTGAGGTCCCAGGTTCAATTCCTGGTCTTCCCACCACTTTTATAATTTGTGATGTTTGGCCCTAAAATACTGGGCTGTACACCTAATCAATATGTTCTCTTTTATAAAACAGTATATCCGTTTGATTTTATTCATCGAGAATTATCGATAAGTGAAATTTACTAAAATCGGACATCTATTAACTAGTAGACTCAATTCCGGGGGGTATTATGAGACATTTTTCCAATTCGCTTTTAATTATACCGATGGCGTTCCTAGTATTAGGTTGTTCAGTGTCAGGTGGTGGCGGTTCCTCAAGTGAATCGGCGGCCGATGAACAAGGCGCAAGCGATAATAATGTTGCGGAGTATTCCATTGGGGGTACTTTAACGGGGCTTGGTGCTTCTAAAAATGTGGTGCTACAAAACAATGAAGGCAATGACTTAAGCCTTAGTGCAACTGGGAATTTCGAGTTTAGTATTGCAATGCCAAGTGGTGGGAATTATGTTGTTAGCGTCTTAACACAGCCGAGTTCTGAAACCTGTTCGGTATCTAACGGTTCTGGCACGATTTCAGCGGATAATGTGACCAATGTGTCTGTGGTGTGTTCTACAGATACCTATGAGGAGGCACGGTAACGGGGATTGAAGGAACGTTAGTGTTACAAAACAATGCCGGTGATGATAAAACGGTTATGGCTGATGGGGAGTTTAACTTTGATGTTGCGGTGGCCGATGGGGCTGGTTATGAAGTGACGGTTTTAACACAACCAGACGGGCAGGTGTGTAGCGTGACTGATGCATCGGGCACTATTTCAGGTGCTGCGGTGACCGATGTTAGTGTGGTCTGCGAGGATTTTTATACCGTGGGTGGTACCTTATCTGGTATAGATGGTAGCGTGACCCTACTTAATAACGCGGGTGACCCTATTATTTTATCCTCTACTGGTAATTTTACATTTAGCATTGGTCTTGCTGATGGTGAGGAGTATGCAGTCACGGTTTCAAGTGACCCGGGAACCCAAACCTGTGTGGTGAACGATGGCGGGGGGATGATTCTGGGGGGTAATATTACAGATATTACCGTGAGTTGTACTTACGATAATAATATTATGTTTTTAACTCAAGCTGGCTATCAAGGTGATTTTGCAACGGCTACTGATGCTGATGCGGCTTGTATGGCAGATGTAAATAAAGTGGATGATAGTACATATAAAGCTCTCGTTGTGGATGAGGCTCGAGTGGCATGTACAAGCGCGAACTGTGGGGATGGTATTGCAGGCCAGCAAGACTGGGTTTTACAGCCAGATACAACTTACTATAAAAGTGATGCAGTAACGGAAGTCTTTACCACAAATGCGGATGGGATATTTATTTTTGGAACTACTGAGAGTACGATTGATGGTTCCTATTGGTCTGGTCTAAATTCTGATTGGCAACATTCCAATTCACATTGTTCAGGTTGGTCGAATAATACAAGTGGCGTGGCAGGAGCAAATGGAATCTCTAGCTTCTCGAATGGGTGGTTTATTGGGTTTGGCGTTGGTACTTGTGATCAGGCCGTAAGTTTTATGTGCGTAAAGCAATGATGACTAATAGTATGTCATTGGTCTAGCGGCCGTGGCGCATGTTGCGCCTTCATCGGTTCGATCCCGTTACAGTAAAGGAATCAAACAAGGT
>JAQBTH010000007.1 GCA_027623425.1 bacterium
CCCCATATAAAAAGGTATCAGCAGACACCGGTTCGTATAGCGTGTAGTTAAATTAGCGAGCGTAGGGTGAACCGCAGTATCTAACGCATCATTTTGCGCGTGTTATAATAATTCCATGAGTACATTTGAGCAAATTGGTTTAGCAGTATTAATAGTCGGAATTGCGATTATTACCCTCTTAAAGGTGTGGATGCACTACATCAAGTACAAGCACGCTGAACGCTTTATGGAACAAAATATAGCAGACTATGACGGGAAGTACGCCGCATTTCAAGCCAAACACCCCAATAGTTATGACCAAATGGAACAGTTCCGTGAAATGCATCACGATTATATTATGCAGCGGGATAAAGAGACAAAAAAGCCCGATTAAACGAGGGTGTCTACCCAGGCTTTAATACGACCGATGCCCTCACGAATGGTCGCTTCACTGCTCGCATAGCTCAAACGCATGCAGTCGTCTTGACCAAATCCGATCCCCGGTACAGCCGCCACTTTTGCGCCTTTAAGCAAATGTTCGCAAAAACTCACACTGTCTGTAATGGGCCCAGTCGGCGCCGTTTTACCGTACCACCCACTGATTGTTGGAAACGCGTAAAACGCACCTTGTGGTGCCAAACACTCGATTCCGTCTATCTCATTCAATAGCTCTAATATCAAAGTGCGCCGTGTGGCAAACGCACGCAACATCTCTTGCACAGGTTCTTGGTCGCCAGAAAGCGCTTCAATAGCCGCCCACTGAGAAATAGAAGTAGGGTTAGACGTGGTGTGCGATTGCATGCGGGCAATGGCTTTAGCAATTGACACGTTCGAAGCCGTGTATCCAATGCGCCATCCTGTCATGGAATATGCTTTTGACACACCATTTACAATAACGGTCAGTTCGCGAATAGCATCACCAAGCTCGGCAATACTCACATGTTCGGCACCATCGTAAAGCAAGTCTTCGTAAATTTCATCAGAAAGCACGTAGATGCCATGTTTCACTACCACATCCGCAATCGCTTGTAATTCTTCACGGCTATACACCATACCAGTTGGATTGCTAGGGCTATTCATAATCAGCAATTTACTCTTAGGTGTAATAGCGGCTTCCAATTGTTCAGCGGTGATTTTAAAGTGCGACTCTGGCCCTGTGTTCAAAATCACCGACTCACCATCAACCAATTTAACTTGTTCCGGGTAACTTACCCAGTACGGAGCAGGAATAATAACCTCATCACCAGGGTCAACGATTGCCGCCATCACGTTGTAAACCGAATGTTTTGCACCACAGTTTACCGTTATCGCATCTAGCGCATATTCCAACCCTTGGTCACGGCGTAATTTATCAGCGATGGCCTGTTTTAGTTCAACTAAGCCAGTTGCCGCAGTGTATTTTGTTTTCCCATCTTGAATGGCCTTTATGCCAGCGGCTTTGATGTGGTCTGGCGTATCAAAGTCGGGCTCACCTGCGCCAAAACCAATGACGTTTTCGCCGTTTCGCTTCATATCCTGAGCGAGGTTAGATACTGCCATAGTGATGCTAGGCTCAATACGATTACTACGTTTCGATGTCATGATGACTCCTTTATAAATGTGACTTAAGCGTCTTGAGCGCTATCCGCATTTGGGCTTTTAGATATAAAAAATAGGCCCAATATGATTAACCCAATGGCAAACACGCGGCGGGTTGAAATTGTTTCACCCAAAAATGCCCGAGAGCCCAATAATATTATCACATAATTTAAACTTAGAAAGGGGTAGATAAACGATAGTTCATATTTAGACATCGCCACCAACCAAATCACACCACCAGAAATAATAAGAAGCACAGACAAAATAACCATGGGGTTAAAAATCATCGTTAAAATGCCAGCAGAATCCAATGCGACATCAATTGTGTTTAGCGACCACTTCAATAACAACTCGCCAAAACTCGCCATAATAATCGGCAACATAACCAAACATAAAAATTTCTGTAGTTTTCCCATAGTTAATGACTCAAGGCTAATACGATACTACTAAGCGCGATTAAACTAATTCCGATTATTTTGTATTTATCCAAATGTTCTTGGAACAAAAAGCGCCCCATTATAATGATAACCACGTAACAAATACTAAATAAAGGATACGCATAACTAAGGTCAAATTGGCTTAACACCAATACCCAAAGGCCCATACTGACTAAGGCCACAACATTCGCAAACCAATAAATAGGCATGCGTAGCAATTTGATGAAGTTGGGTACAAAACTGTCTATGCCATCAAAATGCAAATGATGCACGGCAGATTTGAAGGACAAGTCCATAGCGCTTCTTATACCGATAGCGATCCAAAGTAAAATCCACATAAATTTGAAGAGCCTCCAAGACGTGTGTTCAGTCTAGCAAGTTTAGGCATCCTTGGAAATAAGGTAAATTCGCTTTCACTACACAACAGAATCAATCAATGTTAAATTCAATATGTATTCGGGCAAAACGGTGATTATAAGAAGAAACAAGGAAAAGGTATGCAACGGTTTCAAGGTAAGGGTAGGGTAGCGCGATTTAAAGCGAGCATCGTATTACTGGCATTTTTGTGCGTCACAGTCGGTTGTTCATCCATCTCCAATATCAAAACGGCGCGTTCCTCACCGGAAGCCACCACTACAGGCAGTATATCGGGGACAGCTAAACTGGTAGAAAACAACCAAACCCACGTCGTGGCCTTAGAGCGCGTTGAATCAAATGGGAATGTAACCGAAATAGAGCGTATAAATGCCGATACCAATGACACAGGCGTTCTCAACTTTAATTTTCCTAGGGTCGAAAACTGCAATAACGCAAACTTTATGGTTGTTAGTGTGTTGGATTCAGCCGGAAATCTCCAAAGCCGCAGTTTAGTTGCTGCCCCGCCACCGGGTGAAAACATTGAAGTCGGAACCAATCGATTAACTACTGCACAAACCAATACCATTCTGGAAGGTTTTTTGGAGGCATCCACAGACAGTGCTTTTTTCGCAAGTATGGTCACCCTTTTTCAGCGCACGCCTGATATAAGTAAAGACGATTCTCCCGATTTGGTGAGAGGGCTAAAAAACATTATTCTAGGTTCAAATGGCGTGTCTGAACAGGTGTTTGATGACGTAGATACGTCTATGGAAAACGAGTTTAATAAATCGATTTTGTGTAACGATGCGCCAGATGAACGGGATTTTTCTGATGTTACAAAACTGATGAAAGAGGCAAATGCAGCCAGCGCCAGTGAAGATGCCAATGTCATTTGGCAACACACCAGCGCGCTAATGGGTGATGTACTAATAGATGCGGCGGAAAAATCAGGTATAGACCCCAGACGATTAACCGGTGTTATGGCGTTTGCTGCAAAGCAAAGTAGTGAAAATGCATCGATACAAAAGTTGCCCATTAAAGAACGCTTAAGCATCAAATTAAGCATAGAAACCATTGGGTATCGCTTGGCCTTTTCAGAATGGATCAGCAGCTATTCAAATGGAATTAAAATTCTTGGCGCGCCAAATGCCCAGCAGGAACGCTTCGCTAATATTAAAGAGGGTGTGAACGAGAGCCTTCAAATAATATACACAGACAATGCGCTGCAATTCATCACTCCAAATGAAGACGTGTTTGAAAGAATTTTAAGTGATATGAAAAATGAGTTTGTTAAAATCCATAAGGAATTTATTGGTGACTTAGAATTAAAAAATGGTGATGTGTCAGATATCAAAACTGAATTCATAGAGGCTCTTGAGTCTTCGCAAAACATCATAGACACCATTTATGGGGCTAAATTCGGGCGCTTTTATCAGGACGGAATGAGCGTCAGTTCAATGAACGCAGATACCTGGCCTAATATGCTGTTGCCAATGGGTGTGGCGACTCTCTTTATAAAAGACAGAATAAAAAATGGAGGAACATTGGAATACGCACAAGAAAAATCCAAGTTACCTAAAAATATGGGGTGGTTTAATGGCGGGAAAGGGCGTCGCAAATTTAAGGATTTTCCAGAGGGAACCCAAAGCGTTCTCGTCGCGTTAGAATTAATAAAAGATGATGTGGCCATCGCTTCACACAAACGTATTGCGGACAGGCAAGTTGCGCTATTAGAAAATGACCCACTGGCGCTGATGGCCATTGAACGGGAATTTGTGGCGGATATAAATGAGCTCTCCAAAAATATATCAGGCACGCTATCAGCAGGACTAACGCTGACGACCAAATATAAGCAGGCGCTAATGCGTCTCCTTATTTACCCCGATCTGAAGTAATCTCTGCGCTTATCTTTAAAAGTCGTCCCTAAGCTGTTATGATAATGCGCGAGTTTAATATCAGGAGTGTGTCGGTGTCTATTTGTGTGAAAAAGTTTGGCGGGAGCTCTGTAGGGTCAAAAGAACGCATTGCTGCAGTAGCCGATCGGGTTATTGCAAGTAAGAGTGATGGTAATCAGGTTGTTGTGGTTGTCTCGGCAATGGGCGACACGACGGATCATCTTGTGGAAATGGCCAGAGAACTTAGCAATGGCAATCCAAGTCCACGGGAATACGATGCCTTAGTCAGCACGGGTGAAAACGTGTCTGCGGCGCTTCTCAGTATGAATTTGAACGCGAAAGGCTGTCCGGCTATTTCATTGTCTGGCCCTCAGGCGGGCGTGATGACCGAAGCGATCCACAGCAAAGCCAAGATTCTAAATGTAAATCCGTCCCGCGTAAAAGAAGAATTAGACAAGGGTAATGTGGTTGTTATAACAGGGTTTCAGGGTATTAGTCCGCAAAACGATATTACAACCATTGGCAGAGGTGGCTCAGATACGTCGGCTGTTGTAATGGCAGCGGCATTGGGATTAGATGAGTGTGAGATTTATACTGATGTTGATGGAATTTATACAACGGACCCACGAATAGAGGAGAAAGCGCGGAAGATGAAGGAAGTAAGCTACGAAGAAATGTTAGAATTAGCATCGTTAGGTGCAAAAGTGTTACACCCACGTGCAGTGGAGTGTGCCAAGCAAAATGAAATCGTGCTACATGTCAGAAGTTCATTCTCAACTGACGAAGGCACCCGTGTAAAGGAGTCGAAATCTATGGAAATTGAAAAGGCAGTAACCGGAGTAGCGCTAAAGAAAAACGAGGCGAAATTATCTATTTTAGGTGTGTCCGATAAACCAGGTACAGCCGCTAAGGTCTTTCAAAAACTCGCCGATGGGTATGTAAACGTAGACATGATCGTCCAGGCCACGGAACAAGATGGTAGCAATAATATCTCGTTTACCGTAGATAAAGATGATTTGAAAAAAACAGAAGAAATCTTACAAGATATTGCCAAAGAAATTGGGGCGAGTGGCATTAAATCTCAAGATGACATCTGCAAAATCTCCATTGTTGGCGTGGGTATGGTGTCTAGAGTAGGCGTGGCAGCAAAAATGTTTACCGAATTAGGAGAAGCCGGAATTAATATTCATTTAATTTCGACTTCCGAGATTAAAGTCTCTTGCGCAATCGATGCCAAAGACGGTGAAACGGCGGTGCGAGTCTTGCATAGCGCTTTGGAACTTGCCTAAATGTCGGTTGAGCAACTATTAGTTGCTGGGGGGTTACTCATACTTTCTACGTTACCCATAGATCGCATGTTGCTATGGATCTTTAGTCGGGCAAAATACATAGACGACCAATTAGAAAAGCCGCATTTGCGCGTATACACATCCAAACGCTGGCTGGGGTTTGGGTTTGCCCAACTATTGCATTTTGGATTGGGCTACGCTGTATTTTACTGCATGGATTTCTATATCGGAAATTTATTGGTATCCATTGTATTAACGCCGTTGTTGTTACTCGTTCACCGTTTTAGTGTGTTTTCTGGGTTCAAATCGTCCCAGGACATCATATTAATGGTGTGGGGTATTTATGCCTATATTTATTGGCCAATGGCGATTATTTTTCCAATTGTATTTGTATTATTTTCATTGCTTTTAAATACCATTAGTTTGGGGTTTGTCCTGGCTATATTTTCAGCTTTTTTTGTATTTTGGTTAAACCTCATTGATCCCTATGCCTTACTGTACAACTTTATGATTTTTGCCGTCGCGCTTTATGCCGAACGTGATCATGTTACCGGTTACATTGAAGGCAATAAACGCACGATTATGCAGTCGTTTATGTCGCGCTAAATAGCTGCGTTCTATGCCTTTTAAGTAAGTCTTCTAAAGACGTTAGAAACGCGCCTTATCGTACTTGTAGGTTGTGGCACCGCAATCGGTTTTAACAAGGGTGTCGTATCCATGAATAGTAATAGTGATGTGGCCAATTCAGTAGTAAAGCAGTTTGCGTCGCACACGGCATGAACATCCTTTGGCGGGTTTAAAAATGCGCGGGGAATATCAGGGGGAGAGTCAATGCCGTTTATGGTTATTTTGTTGTATAAAAATTTAAAGCCAGCATCTTTAGGAACAGCAATCAAATGCACTCGTGGATGTACTCCTCCTTTAGCGGCGTGGGCGGCTACAAATCGAAACGTTCCTAGTGGAATATCCTCTGCTGTAGGCGTCAGTGAGGCAAAGTAAACACGCTGAGAGGGGTCTAGAGCTTGATGCCCAGATTGCCCAGAAAGACCAACTACTAAAACATCATCCTTAACGCCGTTATATGCGGCGTTCAATTTAGAATGAGATGCGCGAAGCGCCCGTTCATCCTGAACTAAGCGAGAAATATCGTAAAGAACCCCAACACCAGCGACTGAACTAACTAACGTTGTTATTGGTCTCATTGTAAGCTCCTTTGTACCCAATTATCGAATATTTACGTAGTGATATTGCAAAATAATATTAAAAACAAAAAAAGAGGCATAATTGCCTCTCTTTTTTATTTATTAAGCTGTCCCTAGCTAAGCGACTCGCTTCATTTGTTTCTGCGCCCATTACCGCGCAAAGATGTTCCGTGTACTTATAGTTATACCCAAAAACTACGGTTTTAAACATCACAAAATGATGCATAAGTTTGATATAATAGGTTCTGTGTTTCAAAAAGGACTAATCATCACTGTTTGTTTGTTATTATGTTTCCTAGGACTGGGCAACATACCCATTCATGCGTCTCAACCAGATGGCCTAAGTATTATTTTGTCTCATAACCATCTAAAGCAGGGAAAAACACTAAAAATAACTGTGGAAAGCCCAAAAAAGATCACAAAGAGCGCCTTTCAAATGAGTAAGTCACGATTTCGCTTGTTTGAACACACAGATAGTCCCAAAAATGGAGTGTACCGCTACGCCACTTATATCGGTATTTCACGAACATGGCAGCCTCAAATGTTGCCTATTTGGATGACATTTACCTTTGCAGATGGCAGCAAATACCGAACCCGATATAAGTTCTGGGTTGAAGATGCCCAGTTTCAGGAAGAACATATTAAGTTAACTGAACAAAAACAGAAACTGACGCGCGATAAAAAAGTAATTAATGAAGAAAACAGAAAAATGCGCCGTGTATTAGAGCGCTATTCGGCGGTGCGTTTATTTAAAAACCCCTTTATTAAGCCAGTTCCAGAGGGGTATATCACATCACAATTTGGCAAGAAGCGCATGTACAATGGCGTACCTGCCTGGTCGCATTCTGGTGTGGATTATGGAAAGGGGTTTGGCACCCCCATTCTAGCCGCGAACGATGGTATTGTCGTATTGACAGGCGAGTTTACCGTTCATGGCAATACCATCGTGTTGGACCACGGATGGGGCGTGAATACGGTTTACAATCACCTGGAGTCTTTCACCGTCAGCCAAAACGCAGTGGTACGTAGAGGGGAACAAATTGGCACAATGGGCGCAACCGGAGTCTCCACAGGGCCCCATCTCCATTGGGGAATGGTCATTCAAAACATGCGCGTTAACCCATTATTCTGGTTGGATCGTAAATTTCTGTACGATTAATTCAGAATACAACTCTTAAAAAGTTTAAAAATCATTAAATTTGGGAATGTAAACATAATGATTAAAAATTTAAAGAGATATGGAGGCTGTTTGAGACGATGACATTCCCTAAACACACCCAGAATATATTAATAATATTATGTTTAACAATCGCATTAACTGGTTGTGGCGAGGCAAGTGGCGGCGGTACTGCGACAGCATCGGAATCAGGTGATGACATTTCCGCACAAACGTTTAGTATCAGTGGTACAGTCTCAGGGTTAGCTGACGATGAAACCGTTATAATCGCTCTAAACGAAACCACAGAGCTAGAGATTTCCAGTCTGGGCGAATTTTCTTTTTTTAAATGAATTAACCGAAGGCACAGAGTATGCGGTGACAATTATTACTCAGCCAATTTCGCAAACCTGTATTGTTACCAATAGTACAGGCACTATCAGCACAACCGATATTTCCAATATTACTGTGGCATGTTTAGATGACGTGGTGCCAACATATTCGCTAAGCGGTACAGTGTCCGGTTTGGATGGTGCTATGACGTTAACCATTTCAGGTGAAGACTTGGATCTGGATTCCAATGGCACATTCGCTTTCACATCGGAATTCATTGAAGGTGAAGATTTTACGGTTACAGTATCATCTGAGGAAGATCATCAAATATGCACATTGAACGTGACATCAGACACATTTGAAGGCGAAAACTACGATACGTTAAGTATCAGTTGCCGCACCCTGATTGTATTTAGATCTAATTCATCCTCTGATGGAAATCTCGACGGTATATCAGGCGCAGATGCACTATGTATGGCAGATGCAAATAAGCCAGATGATGGCCACACATACAACGCATTTTTAGTAGACGGAGTAGATAGGAGAGCGTGTTCATCGGGAAATTGCGTCACAAATGGCATAGATGAAAATATAGATTGGGTACTGAAGCCAAATAAAGAATATCGCAGAAGTGATGGCGGCGCCCCAATTGGTACGACCAACGCATCGGGTATTTTTGGGTTTCCAGTAGGAAATAGTTTGACGTCATCGAGCAGTGCCATTTGGACTGGATTTGTAAGTCTAGGCAACTGGACTACCAATGTGGCAAGTAATTGCGAAAGGTGGACAAATAATGCCAGTGGGGATGGGGGAATAGGATCTACTGGAGCGACTAATAGTAGTTTGATAAATAGTGGCAATTTAGCCTGTGATGGTGGTCAAGGAAATATGTGGTTAATGTGCGTGCGTCAGTAAAGTAAAATTGTGGGGTGTTGAGGAGCGGGTCGAGGCTAGAGGATGCTTCATCGAGTGGGGGAACCCTCCACATCCGGCTTCGACCCGCAAAGGGGAAAAGGCTAAGGGTAGGCCTTCAGTATAATATCGCAAATGGCGATGCAAAGATTTCAAAAATATATATCGAAATTATCTGTTGCAATTAATTGGTTTTAATTACATTCGGCAGGCAAGATTTGCTATACTAAAAGGAATGTCTCAGCCCCATTCCAAATTACAACGTATTACCTATATTTTTCCCAGTACTTTTGCGCGGGTTTCAGCCTTATTAACGTGCATTATGACAGTGGTGTGGATGGTTCCTGTAACCATTCGCTTGATCATTGTAGATATTGCCAATGGCCAACTTCCGTTAGATGGGCTGTATCGACTTGCAATGATTGTAGTGGTCTGCGCATTAGGGTACGCCACGGGTTTGCTGCTGGCTATTGGATACAATATTTTGGCAAAATATAGTGGGGGAATCGAAATCGAATTGAGCGATGTATGAGTAAAATAAAACGGAATCCTGCGCGTCCTATGCATTTGCTGCATGACTTATTAACCCTACACACCAAGCAAGTGCCCGACTCACCATTTCTGTGGTCTAAAAACAATACTGGAACATACACGTCCATATCCTTTAGAGAGTTATCCCGTTACGTGGCAAACTTGGCGCACCATTTTCATAGAAACGGTATTGTTAAAGGGGACACCTTGGCCATTTGGTCCAATAACAATCCCTATTGGGTTATTGCCGATCTCGCGTGTTTACGTCTTGGCATCATCACGGTTCCCTTGTACCCAAGCCTATGCGATGAGGATGCGGCGTTTATTCTAAATGATTCTGGCGCCAAAGCGCTTGTTACCGACACACCAGAGCACATGGCAAGCGCCCAAGCCCTTAAAAGCCAATGCAAGTCGCTTGAACACACATGGAAAATGAGTTCTCATATTAAAGAGTATATGGAAATAGATACCGCAGAAGCGCCACCAGAAGTGGCCCTGAGCGACACCGACACCGTGTCGTTAATTTACACGTCAGGCACAACCGGAAACCCAAAAGGAGTTGTGCTAACGCACCAAAACATCATGAGCAATGTGCGCGACATTCTGGATGTTATCGACATTAACCAATACGATCGTGTCTTGAGCTTTCTGCCACTGTCCCACGTCTTCGAGCGCACCGTGGGCTATTACATTATTCTTGCAGCGGCCGGCCAAATTTACTACGCAACAGACATCTCCACAGTGGCCGATGACATGCAATTGGCAAAGCCCACCATCGTGGTGTCCGTTCCGCGATTATACGAAAAAATTCACGCCCGTGTTTTAGATGGATTAACACCCATAAAGCGCCTTATTTTTGCCTGGGCACTACGAGTAGGAAACACACATTTATATTGCCGAGATTTTACCAAACCGCGGCCTAAATCTGCGGCGTTAAAACTGGCCACAAAATTAGTGTTCAGCAAAATTTATGCCCGTACAGGCGGTAAATTGCGTTTCTTTGTGTCGGGTGGCGCACCGTTAAACCCCGCTGTCCATACATTTTTCGAATCCATCGGGCTGCCCATTATAGAAGGGTACGGGTTAACAGAATCATCGCCTATTTTAGCCTGTAACTTACCCGAAAAACGCAAGCCAGGAACAGTTGGAAAAGCACTGCCTAGCGTTTCGTTACGATTGGGTGAGCTAAACGAGTTGCAAGCCAAAGGCCCTAATATTATGCAGGGGTACTTTAATTTACCCGAAAAAACGAAAGATGCCTTTACGCAAGATGGCTGGCTTCGCACTGGCGACGTGGCGCAAATCGATGAGGATGGATTTGTCAGTATCGTAGATCGTATAAAAGAGTTGTTGGTGCTATCGAACGGAAAGAATGTGGCGCCCTTACCTTTAGAAGAAGCCATTAAAACCAGCCGTTATATCAATCAAGTAATGGTAATAGGGGATAAGCGAAACTTTGTAAGTGCCTTAATCGTACCTAATTATGACGCATTAAAGCAGGAATCAGTGTTAAAAGGCTTCTCGGGGGATGATGCCACGCTGGCCAACCACCCTGAAACCATTAAGTTTATTCAAGGCATCATCGATAAGAAAATGGACGGGTTTTCACATTATGAAACCGTCAAAAAGTGCCATGTATTATCTAGCGAATTTTCAGAAAAGAACGGCGAACTCACGCCCACTTTGAAGCTTAAGCGAAAAGTAATATTGGAACATTATAAAAGTGAAATAGACAGACTATATAACGAGAGGGTGTAAACGGTTGAAATTTAAAGAACGCATAGCGATTGTTGAGGGAGTTCGTACTCCGATGGGTAAAATGGGGACGACTTTAGCCGTATTTGAGGCCGATGATTTGGGGGCTATCCCCGTTAGAGAGGTCATGCTTCGTGCAGGTTTTGGGCCAAAAGATATTGATGAGGTGATCATCGGAAATTGTGCCCAGCCCGCCCACGCGGCAAACGTTGCCCGGGTAATTGCCATTAAAGCAGGGATTGATAAGCATGTGCCTGCAATGACAGTGCATCGCAATTGTGCCTCTGGAATGGAAGCCATTACCACAGGAGCCAATCGCATCACGCTTGGTGAAAGTAAAGTCGTTTTAGCAGGTGGGGTAGAATCCATGAGTAACATTCCATTTTTATATCGCAAAGAAATGGTGGTCTTTTTTACCAACTTAATGCGGTCTAAAACCATATCTCAAAAACTTAAAACTCTGCTTAGTTTTCGCCTAAAAAATCTGGTGCCAATTATCGGCTTGGAAGTGGGTTTAATAGACCCAACATGCGACCTGATTATGGGTAAGACGGCTGAAAATTTATCCCGTGACTTCTTTGTCACCCGAAGTGAACAAGATGAGTTCGCACTACGCAGCCATCAACTGGCCAGTGCCGCCATTCTAGCCGGTCGCTTACAAGAAGAAATTGTGCCAGTCGTACTGCCTCCAAAATACAGCACAACAATGGTTGAAGACAATGGCCCAAGGCATGACCAAAGCATCGAGAGTTTGGCGCGATTGAAGCCGTATTTCGATCGAAAAGTGGGCACGGTAACGGTGGGGACCTCTAGCCAAGTTACCGATGGGGCAGCAGCGGTGATTTTAATGAAAGAATCCCAAGCCAAAGCGGAAGGCCGCGAGGTGTTGGGTTATCTAAAAGCCTATGAATATGCAGGTCTAGATCCCGCACGAATGGGGCTAGGCCCAGTGTATGCGACGTCTAAATTGTTAGATTCCTGCAAAATGAGTCTTGCAGACATGGAATTAGTGGAAATCAATGAGGCATTCGCTGCGCAAGTAATAGGGTGTTTACGCGCTTTCGAATCAAAAGCCTTCTCACAGGAATTCCTGGGTAAAAAAGACAAATTAGGCAGCATCGATATGCGCCGCTTAAATGTGAATGGTGGGGCACTCGCCTTGGGTCACCCATTAGGAATGACGGGTACTCGCCTTGTCATTACGCTGTTAAAAGAAATGCGCCGCAAAAAGAAGCAAACGGGCTTAGCCACATTGTGTATTGGTGGTGGCCAGGGCGCGGCTCTATTATTGGAGGCAAATTAATGAGTGACATCGGTTTTAAAATTGAGCAAAATGGAATCGCCAGGCTGACCTTTAACTTAAAGGCCGAAAAGGTCAATAAATTAACCAGCAAAATTATGTCTGAAATGAGTGACTTATTAAAAGAGGCCGCACGCAAACCAGATATTAAAGTATTAATTATCGATTCAGGCAAACAAGACATGTTTATTGCAGGCGCCGACATTAATGAAATAGATGCAATTTCAGACCCTGAATCAGCCATAAAAGTGGTAACTCGTGGGCAGCATATCATTCATCAAATCGCCACGTTACCGTTTCTAACGGTGGCCTTGATTAACGGGCCCTGTTTGGGTGGCGGGCTTGAATTGGCGCTGGCCTGTGATTTCAGGGTGGTAACAGATAACCCGAAAACGAAATTGGGTTTGCCAGAAGTGAACTTAGGAATTATCCCTGGGTTTGGTGGCACGCAGCGTTTACCTAAATTAATCGGTGTTAAAGACGCTCTAGATTTAATTCTTACCGGAAAACATATCGATGGAAATAAAGCGGTAAAACTTCACGTGGCAGATAAGCTGGTCAACACGGTGTTTAGAGACCAACAAACCGAAGACTTTGCAGTGCTTATGTTACATGAAAAGCAACGTCAGAATGTGATTTTAAGCCGACGGGTGCGCGGGTTTTTAAATAATACGACGATTGGCCGGGCGTTGGTATACGCAGGCGCCAAAAAAGCAGTAATGGCAAAGTCTAAAGGGCAGTATCCAGCGCCTTTAGCCGCGCTGAAGGTAGTTCGCCGTACGGTAGGGCTTCACATCCAAAAGGGGCTAGACGTTGAAGCCCAAGCGTTTGGTAAATTAGCGCCAACGCAGATTTCAAAAAACCTCATTGGTTTGTTCTTTCTGTCTGAAGCACTCAAGAAAAATGGGTCCGTATCTGCGGCGGAATCTCGCTTTTCTCAGGCAGCAGTCTTAGGTGCTGGCTTAATGGGTGGCGGCATCGCATGGGCACTAAGCAGCAACGGTATTCCTGTTCGCCTAAAAGACATCAGTCATGACGCGATTGCCCAAGCGTTCCAAGCAGCAAGTAAAATCTACGGCAGTTTTGTAAAACGTCGTAAACTGACAAAGGCCCAAGTAACTAGCAAAATGGGTATGATTACCGGCACGCTTGATTACGGTGGGTTCGCGTCTACCGATGTGGTTATTGAAGCCATTCCTGAAAATATCGATCTTAAGATTAAAATCTTCAAAGAACTAGAAAAAGAAATACGTCCAGACACTATAATTGCAACGAACACATCCGCTCTGGATGTGGATTTAATGGCCAAGTCACTCAAACATCCAAAGCGCTTCGTAGGCATGCACTTTTTTAGTCCGGTCAATCGCATGCCATTGGTCGAAGTCATTCCATCTGCTAAAACAGATCCAGCGGTTGTGCAGGCCATTTGCGACCTGGCCACCAAAATGGGTAAAACGCCAATTGTGGTGCAAAACTGCCCAGGCTTTTTGGTTAACCGTATTTTGTTGCCCTATGTCAACGAAGCGGTGCATTTGATTCAAGAAGGCCTGAGTATTGAAGAGGTTGATAAATTGATGGTGCAGTTTGGTATGCCCCTTGGCCCCTTGGCCCTTGCCGATGAGGTGGGTTTGGATGTGGGAATAAAAGTATGTCAGATTTTAGAATCCGGATATGGGTCACGCATGGCCATCCCAGCATTATTTCACCCCATCTTGCTCGACGACACTCTACGGGGTAAAAAGACCGGTAAAGGATTCTACATTCACACTGAAACTGGCAAAACGCCAAATACCGCTATTTTGGCATTGCATCGAAGTGATTCCGTAGCGAAACCGTCAAAAGAAGAGGCGATCGATCGTCTGATTTTACGCATGGTCAACGAAGGCGCCTTATGTCTTGAAGAAGGCATTGTGAAAAACGCGCAAGAATTGGATATGGCCATGATAATGGGAACTGGTTTTCCACCCTTTAGAGGTGGGTTAATGAAGTATGCCCAAGAACGAGGCGTTATAGCGATCAGTAAACGACTGGATGAATTGGCAGAAAAACACGGTGAACGATTTATTAGTGCGGCGATTTTAAGAAAGGATGAACCATTATGGAAATAGTAAATATAGGGTTGAATTGGTTAAGCGGTTTAACAGTTGGGGAAATCATATTGTATTACATCGTTGTGGCAATCCCCATGGCGTATATAGCAGTGCCTTATGTACTGTGGCTTGTGTTAGCGGGCTCAATTATTTACGCGTTAGGGTTGCCGATGTTAGCATGGCAAATCTTTGCGGTTTTCGCACTGGTAACACTTGTGCGTCCGCTACGCCGAAATATCATTTCAAGACCACTATTTTCGGCTCTAAAAGCGCTTAATTTGCTACCTGTTATTTCCGAAACGGAGCAAGCCGCTATTGATGCGGGCACCGTTTGGATTGACGGGGAATTATTTTCTGGAAAACCCAATTTCAAGCGTATTTTAAAAGAAGAAGTATACCCAACATTAAGCGCAGAGGAACAAGCCTTTTTAGATGGTCCCGTAAATAAACTATGTGCCATGGTAGACGATTTTAAAGTTACCGAAGCGGGCGATTTTCCAAAAAAAGTATGGGACTTCATTAAAAAAGAAAAATTCTTTGGCATGATTATCCAAAAAAAATATGGTGGGTTGGAGTTTTCGGCACTAGGGCATTCTGAAGTCATTGCAAAATTGGCATCCCGTTCTACCGCGTTAGCGATTACGGTCATGGTACCGAACTCATTGGGGCCAGCAGAGTTGCTTACCCACTATGGTACACAAGAACAAAAAGACTATTATTTACCCCGATTAGCAGATGGAATAGAAGTGCCGTGTTTTGGACTAACCGAACCACGTGCCGGTTCTGATGCGGGTGCGATGTCCGCAGCTGGCGAGGTGTTTAAGGCCAAGGATGGCACGTTAATGATTCGCCTAAATTGGTCGAAGCGCTATATTACCTTATCAGGAATCTCGACGGTAATCGGCCTGGCATTTAAACTAAACGACCCCAAAAAGTTACTTGGAAAAGGGGAACATTTGGGCATCACATGCGCGTTAATACCATCGAATACGAAAGGCGTTGTGCTTGGCCGTCGCCATGACCCATTGGGCGTGCCATTCTTTAATTGCCCTACAGATGGAAGCGACGTGGAAGTGCCGTTAAGTACGGTAATTGGTGGGGAACAAGGCGTTGGAAAAGGGTGGACCATGTTAATGGAAAGCTTAGCGGCCGGTCGCGGAATCTCCTTGCCTTCAAACTGTGCGGGTGGCGGGAAATTAGTCACCCGAACAACAGGCGCGTATGCGGCGATCAGAAAACAATTTGGTATTAATATTGGCAAATTTGAAGGTATTCAAGAAGCAATGGCTCAAATTGGAGCCATGACCTATACCCTAGATGCCTCACGTATTTTTACATGTGGCGCCATCGATCAAGGTGCAAAGCCAGCCGTTGTAACGGCAATTTGCAAATACAATGCCACCGAAATTTGGCGCGATATCATTAATCACGGTATGGATATTTTGGGTGGAGCCGCCATTTCTCGCGGTCCACGCAACATTCTAGCCAACCCCTATTTTGCAACGCCAATCAGCATCACGGTGGAAGGCGCTAATATTTTAACCCGAACGCTTATCGTATTTGGCCAAGGCGCAATTCGCTGCCATCCGTATGTGTTGCAACAAGTTCAAGCACTGCAAAATAACGATGTGATTTTGTTTGATCTGGCATTTTGGAAACATATTGGGCATGTGGTTCGCAATAAAAACCGTGCCATTGTTTTATATTTCACTCGCGGTCTCTTTTCCTGTGCGCCAGTTTCTAAGCCCGCTAAAAAGTACATCAAGAAATTGAATTGGGCTAGCGCCAAGTTCGCGCTTGCTGCAGATATTGCATTAGGCACTATGGGTGGAGAATTAAAACGCAAAGAAATGTTAGCTGGGCGTTTTGCTGATGTGTTTTCATGGATGTACTTGGCCACTGCCACAATTCGTCGTTTCGAAGCAGAAGGTAGTCGCAAAGAAGATATTCCATTTATGGCATGGTCATGTGAATACGCGTTAAAGCAAATTCAAGATGGATTTCAGGGATTATTCGCCAATATGGGGCCTCTGTTTGCCATTCAAAATATCACCACGCGCATTAACCCGATTGGCTCAGGGCCGTCAGATAAATTATCTCAGAAAGTCGCTGAGCTAATGCAAATTGATGGGGACCAACGAGACCGTTTAACAACTGGAATTTATATGCCAGACACGGACACCGAAGCACTTGGTCGTTTGGATCAAGCGTTTAAAGCGGTAGCAAAAACAGAGCCGATCGCGAAGAAAATTTCAAAAGCGATTCGCAAGAAACAATTACCTAAGCAACCCATTTACATGTTGATTAAGGCGGCCAAAGACGCAGGAATCATCACCGCAGCGGAAGCAAAGGCATTGCAAGATGCCGAAAACCGCCGCTTTGATGCGATTACTGTGGATGATTTCCCGATCAAATAATGCAGTCTATTATTTGGGGGGGGGGGGGCTCGCCTGTTCTAATCAGGCTATGCCTATCGTCTTCCCTGGCTTCTTTTACATCGATAGATGTCACCAGTTCTCCCTTTAAATAAAACTCATAAATATTGTCCGGAACCACCAATTCTGAGAATGTTAGAGTACGACACTCTCGAAGAGCATTTGTGAATTCGCCTCGGATTTCATCAAACTCCATTGAGTAGCCTTGAAACTCCCCATCATCTCCTCGCAAATCAACCGCGTCTTGCGCTTGGTCAAGGGGGCTAGTTACAACGAGCCATTTTTGGGCAGAACCTAAATTAAACGCCCCTTTAAACTGCCCATCTTGCGTTTGCTGGCATCTAACAACAAGGTTTTCACATCCACCTTTCACAACCAAGTTATGACCTGGAAGTTCTACAAAGTGAAGGCTTGCCCCAGGCTGTCTATAACACGTGGTAGTGAAAGGAGGTATGTTACCATCTGGGTCCACCAGAGAAGATATGCTATTTAAATCAAAACATTCTATTGAGACAGGGAAGCGCTGATCAGGCGTGTTTACAGATGAGAAATAAAAAGACGGGTTCTGACGATCTTGAGATGCTGCCACTATGGCAGTACTATTCAAATGTTGAGTAAGTTCAGCACCCATCAAAAATAGGCTTTCAGGGTTAGGGTGAGCACCTAACGATGCCCTATATTGTGGCATCAAAGCATTCATCTGCTTAGGGGGAATTAGGTATTCGCGATGCATAATATGGTTCACCTGTGTTGTCCGCAGCGGCCTACACGGGTGATCGGGGGATTCAAGTGTAACGCAGCCATCATTAACGTGAATAAAATACCGCGTCGTATCACCATTTAAATCGTCTATATGTACTTCGCCGGCATAGTTGGTGTCGGAGTGAAAGAACACCGTAGAACCCGTAACTGGGAGACCATGAAAATGCGTATCCGGAAATGAACCAAAACGGCTTGGAGATGCTGTGCAGCTTCTGCCAATTTCTGGCGCATACACACTGCGATCAATAAACGTTTTGAGCGCGCTGTCTCTATCCACCTTCCGAGCCATTTCGTTACTAGAGCGGGGTTTTGATGCCGTTAGCGTGGTAGCTTTCGAGCATTCACCTGTAAATGGTAGTTTTGCCGATATACGATCCATTTATACACCTCATTCCTTAGGTATAAATAAAAATTTGTTCATATACTATCGTATTTAGTGTCAATAAAAATTCATTTAATCAAAGAATGAAAGGCTGTTGCCTTAAATTGCTCTCAGGTTCACGGATGGGGCGGGAATGGATTATACTAGTGTCATGAACGCCCTATTCATTATTGCAGTCACATTTACAGGTTACATTGTGGCATACAACACCTATGGAAAATGGGTCGCACGAAAGGTATTCAAAATAAACCCAAATCGGGAAACACCGGCTGTAACAAAAAACGACGGACACGATTACGTACCCACAGATAAGCAGGTTGTATTTGGTCATCATTTCACTAGTATCGCAGGAACAGGGCCAATTGTGGGGCCAGCCATTGGTGTGATTTGGGGGTGGTTACCGGCTGTACTCTGGGTGTTCATTGGCGCTATTTTTATGGGGGCGGTGCACGATTTAGGTGCGCTAATTATTAGTTTAAGGCACCAAGGTAAGTCCATCGCTGACATTACTGCAAAGATCATTAACAAACGGGTACGGCGCATTTTCTTTCTTATTATTTTTCTGGCATTACTAATCGTAATTGCGATTTTTGGTCTGGTCATCGCCATTATATTTAGCATGTTTCCCGAATCCGTATTACCAGTTTGGGCAGAGATTCCTATTGCCATGGCGCTCGGTTGGGCGGTATACAAACGCGGCGCCAGTTTAAAAACAGCCACGGCACTTGCGGTATTTGCCATGTACGTCACCGTGGCCATTGGTCATTATCTTCCCATCACCCTCGATCTTTCTGCATTCACATCACATTCTCATATTGTCCAAACCACCTCCGTCCCCCCTGCGGCCTCTGTCATCCCCAACTTGATTGGGGATCCATTCCGCTCACTTCTATCCTTTATTGCAAACATTCCAGCAACCGGTTTATGGACCATCATTCTTTTAGTCTATGCGTTCTTTGCATCCACCATGCCGGTCACGACGCTGTTGCAACCGCGCGATTACATTAATGCCTGGCAACTCTACATTGCGCTAGGCGTGCTTATGGCAGGGGTGTTGGTTTCGGGTTTTACAGGCCAGTTAACGGTGGCCGCTCCGATGCTAAACGCCCATCCAGCAGGCGCGCCGCCCATGTGGCCATTTTTGTTTATCACCATTTCCTGTGGTGCCGTTTCTGGCTTTCATTCTTTGGTATGTTCAGGCACAACCGCCAAACAGCTAAGTAACGAAGCCCATGCGCGTTTTGTTGGCTACGGTGCCATGCTGATTGAATCGGCACTAGCTGTTATTGTCATCGTGGCAGTTACTGCCGGTATTGCCATTGCATATGAAACAAGTGCGGGCACCATACTAACTGGCGCATCAGCCTGGCAAGCACATTATGGCTCGTGGGCGGCCTCCGCTGGCTTGGGCTCAAAAATCTCTGCCGTTGTGGTAGGAACAGCCAATATGATGGCCAGCGTGGGCATTCCAAAATCATTGGGCATCGTGATTATGGGCGTGTTTATTGCGTCTTTTGCTGGTACCACACTAGATACTTCCACTCGCATTCAGCGCTATATCATTACCGAACTGTTCGATGGCACCGTGTTTAGAGCCTACATTAATCGATGGTCTGCAACCGCAATCGCAGTGTGCACGGCGGCGGCGCTCGCCTTTTCATCGGGGGCCGATGGAAAGGGCGCGTTAACGCTATGGCCCATGTTTGGGGCGGTAAATCAGCTTTTAGGGGCCCTAGCATTACTGGTAGCCACTATCTACCTACGCCGCCGCACCGCCGGCCTAAAGTACCTTGTAACCGGTCTACCGTTCTTATTTATGATCGTTATGACACTCTGGGCGGCCATCGCGAACCAGCTCCAATTTATAGCAGCAGGCCAAACAGTGCTAGTGATGATTAATGGGGCAATAGTACTCTTGGCACTATTAATGATACTCGAATCCAGTCGGTTATTTGGCCATCGATAAAAGCCAGTTTACAGATCATGATTTAAGCGCCGTAATTGAAGGAGGCTGTTTTACTCCCAAAATAGTAGGCCCAGGCACTCTCGGGAGAGGGTCTCTTCTATCCGGCCTAACTTGGGGCAGGGCCTCTCATTTCAGTTGGGCTAGCCGGTCGTACGACAGGCCGTGGTGTAATTCGATCCATAACAGGCCGTGGTGTAATTCGATGCATAAGAGTCTCCTTTAATCGAGTGTAAAAATTAATGCATTCCAGTATATATGTACTATCGCCTATAGTTTAAATCAGATTTCATTTTTCCAGGTATACCATTGGGCCCTTGCGCGCTTCAGGGTATAATGCAGATATGATTCATATTCTTGCCATCGCCCTAGGCGGGGCTATTGGCGCAGTGTCGCGCCACAGTATTGCGATGATTTCCACACAAAAATGGCCAAATGCCGTTATTCCCTACGGCACACTAATTGCCAATGCTTTAGGTTCATTTTTAATTGGAATTATTGCCGCGTGGGCACTAAAAACCCCATTAAACCCGGCTCTCAAACTTTTTTTAATCACTGGATTTTTAGGCGCGCTTACCACATTTTCAGCCTATTCTCTGGACACCTTTGCGTTGCTCCAAACGGGAAAAATCACGGCGGCACTTACCAACATATTGCTAAACAACGCACTTTCCATCACTGCTGCAGCGATAGGGTATTGGGTGTTGCGCTAACTAACCAACCTCAATCATCAAATTGGCCATTTCAACAGCCGATAGTGCCGATTTATAACCCGTATTTGTTTTATCGTCTTTCGCGCGTTCAAGCGCTTGGTCTACGGTGTCGGTTGTCAGTACGCCAAAAATAATCGGCACGCCACTGCTTAACGCCGCATGCTGAATGCCTCTGGCCGCCTCACCTGCCACAAAGTCAAAGTGTGCCGTGTCTCCACGTACCACACAACCCAAACAAATCACCGCATCCACATTACCAGATACCGCTAATTGTTGCGCAATAACGGGCAACTCATATGCACCAGGGACCCAATAAACAGGTGCGTTCTCGCCAGACACTTCACAGGCTTCAAGGCCATCGATCACACCGTTTAGCAGCCGATGAGTGATGTTGCGGTTAAAACGCGCCACTACAGTCGCAATGGTAAGTTGTGATCCATTAATTCCGGCTTCGTACGTCACTTGAGCCTCATGTGCGAGTTCTGGCTTTTGATTTAAATCGATTCCCATTGTTACATGTCCTTTATCATGTGGCCCATTTTGGCCACTTTAGTTTCTAAATACTTCTTATTATGCTTTGTTGCCTTCACTTCTAATGGTACACGTTCTGAAACCTTTAAGCCATAGCCCTCTAAACCAATTATTTTGGTTGGGTTATTTGTAATGAGTCGCATATCCCGAATCCCCAAGTCCAACAGCATTTGTGCGCCAACGCCGTAGTCGCGTAAATCCGCAGGTAAACCTAATTTTAAATTGGCATCTACCGTATCGGCTCCAGCTTCTTGTAATTTATATGCTTTCAGTTTGTTGGCAATACCAATACCTCGGCCTTCTTGTTTCATATACAAAATAACACCGCGACCTTCGTTATTAATCATTTCCATCGCATTATGAAGCTGGGTGCCACAATCACAGCGCTCGCTTGCAAACACATCGCCCGTAATGCACTCAGAATGCACACGTACCAAAACGGGGGACCCGTCAGACACGTCGCCTTTTACAATGGCAAAATGGTGTTTGTCATTGATAATATCTTCGTAACACACAAGCTCAAAATCCCCATATGCAGTCGGCAGATTTACGGTTTCAATTTTATCGATAAAGCGTTCTTTTGTAATGCGGTAGTGAATCAAATCTTTAATCGTCACCATTTTTAATCGGTGTTCTTTAGCAAAACTAATCAAATCAGGCACACGGGCCATCTCGCCATTGTCTTTGATAATCTCGCAAATCACTCCAACTGGCGCAACGCCGGCCAAGCGCGCTAAATCCACGGCAGCCTCGGTGTGACCTGCGCGTTTTAATACGCCCATTTCTCGTGCACGAAGTGGGAATATGTGTCCTGGTGCCTGCAAGTCGCCGGGGCCCGATTCCGGGTTCACAAATAACTGGATTGTTTTGGCCCTATCTGCGGCTGAAATACCAGTTGTGACACCGTGCGCAAGCGTCGCATCTACAGATACAGTAAAGGCTGTTTTTAAATGGTCTTTGTTTTGCTTTACCATTTCCTTAATTTCAAGGCGCTCTAATACCGAATCCGTAGCAGGAAGGCAGACAAGTCCTTTCCCATGTTTAATCATAAAATTAATGGCGTCAGGCGTTACATAATGGGCAGCCATTACCAAATCGCCTTCGTTTTCCCTATCTTCATCATCCACAACAATAACCATTCGGCCATTCGAAATTTCTGAAATAGCGTCTTCAATAGAATCAAATTTTATTTGCGCGTCTGCCATATTATCCACCTTTAGAAGTCGTTCTGCTCAATTGACGAGCGACATACTTGCCTAGAATATCACCCTCTAAATTAACACGATCGCCCCCATTTTTAAAACCAAGGCTAGTGCTATCTCGTGTATGAGGAATAATAAAGCACGTAAATTGGCCCCAACCTTGAGGTGCATCAAAACGCTCATTTACAGTGTCTAAAACACCAACAACAGTCAGACTAATCCCATCAATTGCCACAGATCCTTTTTCAACTAAATAGGGCAGTAGTGCCTCAGGGGCTGCAATGATCAATTCACCAAATTCACCAGCATGTTGCCAATCCAGAACCATTCCTGCGCCATCCACATGGCCTGTGACATAGTGGCCACCTAGTGCATCACCCACTTTGAGGCTCTTTTCCAAATTTACCCGTGCACCAGGCTCAATCTCATCAAAGGTTGTTTTGGCCAATGTTTCAGGTAGCCATTTCACGTTAAATACATGAGATGTAATGCCAAGTGCCGTGCCACATGCCCCATTGATAGCGATGCTATCACCCTCGTTAACCCCACTTAAAAATCCATCGGGGCAGGAAATGGTCATTTCTAAACCACCCTCAAGTCCAGTGACTTGATCCACATGGCCTAACGCTTGAATTAAGCCTGTGAACATGATTCCACGTACTTTCCAAGGATCCCATTAATAAACTTAGGGCTTTCATCGGTGGAGTACTTTTTGCTAATTTCAATCGCTTCGTTTAGTACAACACTATTTGGCGTGTCCATCTTATCAATTTCAAATAGGGCCAGTCGCATAATATTGCGATCTACCGGGTTAATGCGGTCCAAATCCCAGTTCGCAGCAAAATCACGAATCAATTGGTCCGCGGTTTCTCTGTACGCCCAAGCGCCATCAGCAAGTTCAGTTGCCCATGCCACCGTTTCAGTCGCATATTGGGAATCTGTCAAAAAAACCTGAATCACTTCGGTAATATCTCCCCCACGTAAATCAGTTTGGTAAAGCGCTTGCATTGCAAGCTTGCGGCCAGTAGCGCGTGCGCCCATTAGGCAGGTACCACGTCGCTGGCGTGCTCCTCAATGAATTTCGTGGTGACATTGCCTGCAATAAATGCCGGGTTATCCAGCACCCATTGATGAAATGGAATCGTAGTTGGTATGCCATCAATGATAAATTCACTTAATGCCCGTTTAGCGCGTACGATCGCTTCTTCCCGAGTGCTTCCCCAAATAATCAGTTTTCCTAACAGGGAGTCATAATGTGAGGGTACTTTGTAGGTGGGGTAACAATGGCTGTCCATTCGAATTCCGATGCCGCCCGGTGGTAAGAACAAATCGATGGTGCCAGGGCATGGTAAAAATCCATTTCGGTGGTCTTCTGCATTAATGCGAAACTCAATGGCATGGCCGTAAGGCTTGATGTCCTCTTGATTCAGGTCCAATTCACCTGTTGCAGCGATTCGAATCTGGCTTTTAACTAAATCAATATTCGTAATCCGTTCAGTAACCGGGTGCTCTACCTGAATACGCGTATTCATTTCCATAAAGTAAAAGTTACGGTGCTTATCCACTAAAAACTCAACGGTACCAGCGCCTCTATATTTAATGCCAGATGAAAGTGCCACTGCGGCATTTCCCATTTGGTCGCGTAGTTCTTGCGTCAAAAATAGGGAAGGGGCTTCTTCAATTAGTTTCTGATGACGCCGTTGAATCGAACAATCACGCTCACCAAGGTGAATTGCTTTTCCTTTTCCATCACCTAAAATTTGTATTTCAATATGACGTGGCTCTTCCACTAGTTTTTCGATATAGACAGCACCATTACCAAATGCGGTGCTGGCTTCATGGCTGGCAATATTAAACGAATCCACCAATTCATCGGGACTAAACACGGCGCGCATGCCCCGTCCACCACCGCCAGCAGTTGCCTTAATCATAACTGGGTATCCAATCTCGGCAGCCACTCGACTGGCTTCTTCAACATTTTCAATTAAACCTTTTGAACCAGGTACCAGTGGTACGCCATATTCTTTGGCAGTTTGACGGGCAGTATTTTTGTCGCCCATGCGAATAATATTATTAGGGCTAGCACCAATAAACACGATGTTATGATCGGCACAAATTTGAGCGAAATTTGCATTTTCAGACAAAAAGCCATAACCAGGGTGAATGGCTTCAGCGCCACTAACCTCAGCAGCAGCAATTAAAGACGGGATATTTAAATAGCTTTTTGCAGCTGCCGCAGGGCCAATGCAGTAAGACTCATCTGCAAATTTCACATGCAAACTATTTTCATCTGCTTCGGAATACACCGCAACCGACTGAATGCCCAATTCTTTACAGGCGCGAATAATACGTACCGCTATTTCGCCGCGATTTGCGATTAATAATTTCTTAAACATATGCGACGATTATACCAACAAGACGTGAGAATGGCGTGATCCAGAGACGACAAACTCCAAAAAGATGACAGCTTAAAAATGATAGTTTTTATTAATGAATATTAATTATTTAATAATATGTTTTGTGGCCGCTGTGTTGTTGTCCTGCACGGGAATAATTGACGATTCCGATGAAGACAGCGGGGCATTTTCTGACTACTTTAATAAAAAGGCCTCTGTGTTTGGCATCGATGTGTATGCAAGACCTGATGTCACCACCGCTAACTTAATTCGCTCCGCTAGTATTATGGCAGAGTACTTAGATAGTGATGAAGATGGTGTGCCTAATTCCCAAGCAGTAGCCGATAGTGTTGCGAATAATGGTATGTTGGGGATATTTGTGGACGCAGATGATGCAGATACTATTTTTGCTGCTGCCGGAAGCCTATTGAATGGCATGCAAAATTTGAATCAAGATGAAATCGTGTCTCCCAATGGAACTGATAGTCAATTCGATGCAAGTTTGGAAGAAATTTTACACCTTGTTACCCAGCAAGGGCATTCTCGGGTGTTTAGTGAATTAGCAGAATCACCGAGTTCCAATTTAGCGAACGCAATGGATGCTGCCAGAGGTGGTTATTTTGACTCTGTTCCCGACCCATATCCAGATGACGCCTGGTATAGTTATGATGATGAAACATGTGATTACACTTGCCAAATTACCGAATATTTTTATTGGGGCATCACGTCCTATTTAGGCGGACAACAATTTTCTGGACGACTGTCTCAAATTGACAATGAGTGGAAACTCAACACAACAGCTAAAATTACAGCATCGGATAACGCACTTGAGGCCATTCTGACCAATACAACATTTAAATTACCAACAGCTTTACCAAACGGCATCTATGATGGCTTTGAAATTACTGTAGAGTCTATCTAACGACGATATTTAAAATCTTGTTGGGCACATAAATGATTTTTACAATGGTTTTTCCATCTGTGTGTGCCGATATTTTCTCGCTTTGTTGGGCCAACGCCTCAACATTGTCTTGAGATGCATCACGGGCAACGTCGAGTTTGTCACGCACTTTTCCATTAACTTGCACCACAAGTGTCACCGATTCATCCACCGTTTTTGCCGCATCATATACCGGCCATTCGCTCCCATGAATGCTGCCAGTGCCCCCCAATTCTTGCCACAACTCTTCGGCCATAAACGGTGCAAAGGGCGCCAATAACTGTGCGAGTACCTTCACCGATTCGTCATCCGCGCCATTCTTGTACATATGGTTTACATATTCCATTAGCTTACTGATGGCCGTGTTGTATTGAAACCGTTCAATATCCTCGCTCACACCTTTTATCGCCTTGTGGCGTATTAGTTCCAGTTGCGCGGCATCCTTTACAGGATAGTCCGCCCGTTCCGTGCCCAACTTAAACGCGCGCTTTAAAAATCGAAAGCTACCTTCAACACCTTCATCGGACCAATCTAAGTCACGTTCTACAGGCGCACCAAATAATATAAATAAGCGCGCGGTGTCGGCCCCGTACTGGTCAATAATAGCGCCAGGGTCCACCGTGTTGCCAAGGCTTTTGCTCATCTTTGTGCCATCTTTAATCACCATGCCTTGGGTTAACAGCCGTTCAAAGGGCTCATTCACATCTACTAATCCTAAATCCCGCAATACTTTAGTAAAAAATCGCGCATACAACAAATGCAATACCGCATGTTCAACGCCACCAATGTATTGGCCCACAGGCATCCATTTCGACGCGTCTTCCTTATTAAAAGGAGCGGTGTCGCAGTGTGGGGAACAGTACCGCAAGAAATACCAGCTTGAATCCACAAAGGTATCCATTGTATCGGTTTCTCTCGTTGCGGCATTTCCACAAGTGGGGCAGGTGGTGTTGACGAAATCATCTACGGAATCTAGAGGGTTGCCTGTTCCTTTAAAACTTACATTTTTAGGCAGCTCAATCGGCAGCTGATCCTCTGGGACAGGTACCGCACCGCAGGCGTTGCAATATATAATAGGTATGGGCGTGCCCCAATACCGTTGACGGGATACGAGCCAGTCCCGAAGTCTGAAATTAGTGGTTTTATGCCCCAATGTACGTGTTTCAACAACCTCAGATACCACATCCTTAAATGCAGCGCTATCCATCCCGTTCCAGGCGGAATTCCATAACGCACTATCCTCTTGCGGTAACATTACACCTAACTCTGTGTATGCCTCCGTCATTCCCGCGCCCTCCGTCATTCCCGACCCCGATCGGGAATCCCCCTCATTCGGCGCAATCACCTGTTTAATTGCTAATCCATGTGTGTTGGCAAATTCAAAATCCCGAGTATCATGTGCCGGCACCGCCATAACAGCGCCAGTGCCATACCCCATCAACACGTAATCACTTATCCAAATAGGGTGTTTTTCACCTGTGAAGGGGCTCACAAAATACTTGCCAGTAAACACGCCGTCTTTGGCGCCTTCGGAATTGCGTTCCATAGTGCTTTTTTTGCGGGCCTTCTCAATAAATGCCAATGTGTCTGACTCATAGTCAGTGCCCGTTACCCATTCAATCACTTTTGGGTGTTCAGGTGCCAGTACCATATAGGTAATGCCAAATACCGTATCAGGGCGCGTTGTGTATACCCGAATTGGGTCTGAGTCACCCACAACTTCAAAATCAATTTCTACACCGTGGGACTTTCCGATCCAATTGCGTTGCATGATCCGAACGCGCTCTGGCCATCCATTTAATGTATCAATATCACTTAGTAATTCATCTGCATAATCTGTGATTTTAAAGAACCATTGCTCCAAATTCTTTAAGATAACAGGGTGTTTGCAGCGCCAACACTTACCATCTTCAACCTGCTCATTTGCCAATACGGTGGCGCAATCGTCGCACCAATTTACAGGGGCTTTCTTTTTATAGGCCAATCCTTTTTTTAGCATTTGAATAAAAATCCATTGGCTCCATCGGTAATAGTTAGGTAGGCACGTGGCCACCTCGCGATCCCAATCGTAACTAAGTCCCAATCGGGTTTGCTGATCTTTCATTTCTGCAATGCGCGCCAACGTCCAGGTTTCTGGGTGCGTGTCGTGCTTTTTGGCGGCATTTTCTGCCGGCAATCCCAGGCTGTCGTAACCCATTGGGTACAACACGTTGCGGCCTTTCATTCTATGATAACGGGCACACACATCCCCAAGCGAGTAGTTGCGAACATGCCCCATGTGCAGTTTTCCTGAAGGGTAGGGGAACATTTCTAACACATATATGTTGCGCTTGGCGTCATCGTCACCGGTTTTGTAAACACCCGACTGTTGCCAAGATTTTATCCATTTATTTTCGATGTCCAGTGGCTTGTATTCCATAGACTAATAAGTATAGCGAACACGGGTACTTGTGGCCACAGTAAAAGTTATGATAAAATGACGCGCTAATAAACAATAGAAAACACGAATCAAGAAGTCAGGAGAACAGAAATGCCCGTAACTATAGGCGAGAAAACCAAAGAAGAAATCATTAAAGCACACCAAACACATGAAGGCGACACAGGGTCTGCCGAAGTACAAATTGCAGTGCTATCAGAGAAAATTAATCACCTTATTGAACATCTTAAACAACACAAAAAAGACCACCACACACGCCGTGGACTTTTAATTATGGTTGGTCGTCGTCGTCGACTACTAAACTACCTTAAAAATAAAAACTTTGACCGCTATGTAGCGATCTCTAAGAAGTTAAACTTAAAGATTTCTAAATAATCTTTTGGTACACTTGTTATTAATAGTAAAATCAAACAGTAAGGGACGAAATCATCGTGCTTAAAAGCTTATTTAAAGACAGAACCTCAAGTAGTGAACAGGTCAGTAGTGAAGAGAATGGTAAGAAAGAAGAAAAAAATATGAATGAAAACGTTATAACGCACGTTATTGCGGGTAGAGAAGTAACCATAGAAACAGGTCAAATTGCCAGACAGGCCAATGGGTCTGTTGTTGTGCGTTGCGGTGATGCCGTCTTGTTAGCAACGGCGGTAGCGTCTAAAGCGCCAAAAGAAGGAATCGACTTCTTTCCGTTAACAGTTGAATATATTGAGAAAATGTATGCATCAGGTAAAATTCCTGGTGGCTTTTTCAAACGTGAAACCCGTCCAAGTACAACGGCAACGTTAACAGCCCGTTTAATAGATCGTCCAATTCGCCCATCATTCCCTGGTGAGTATAAAAATGACGTTCAAGTTGTGGTGACAGTATTGTCTCACGATCAAAACGTAATGCCAGAGCCGCTAGCAATTGTGGCCGCATCTGCCGCCTTAACCGTATCTGATATACCGTTTATTGGCCCAGTTGGCGCAGCCCTTGTGTGCGAAGTGAATGGCGAATTGGTTGTAAACCCACCGTTAGAGCAAGTACAAGAAGCGACTTTAGAAATTGTAGTGGCAGGTACTAAAGACGCTGTGTTGATGATCGAAGCCGGTGCAAGTGAAGTATCTGAAGCACGTATTATTGAGTCTATCCAATTGGCGCACCGCACAATTAAGGAAACAGTTGCACTACAAGAACAGCTTCGTCAAAAATTTGGCAAGCAAAAACTCGAGTTTGTTGCGCCGGCAATTGATGGCGAGCTAAAAAGCAAAATCGAAGGTATTCTAGGAAACCGCATCGAAGACAATATGCAATCAGGAAGCAAAAAGGAAATTGAAGATTTTCTAAGCGACCTAGAAAGTGAAGTATTATCAACCTGTGTTGCTGAAGATAAAAGCAACGAAGCAGAGGTAAAGCGCATCTATGGCAAAGTGAAAAAAGCACAGATTCGTGACATCATCATTACAAAGCAGATTCGTCCTGATGGCCGTAAAACAAACGAAATTCGCCCAATCAGCATTGGTCTTGGCTTATTACCAAGCGCACATGGTTCTGCCTTATTTACCCGTGGGGAAACCCAATCACTTGGTGTGGTTACGCTAGGTACTGGTAGTGATGAGCAAATTGATGATGGCTTAAACGAAACAAAACGAAGCAGCTATTATTTCCACTATAACTTCCCTCCTTACTCAGTAGGTGAAACAGGATTCCTTGGCCGTACAGGCCGTCGCGAATTGGGCCATGGTGCTTTAGCGCAGCGCGCGCTTAAAAGTGTGTTGCCTGTTCATAGCGACTTTCCATACACCATTCGCATCGTGTCAGAAATCTTAGAATCCAACGGATCCTCTTCAATGGCATCTGTGTGTTCAGGTTCATTATCATTAATGGATTGCGGCGCACCCATTAAAGCGCCAGTATCTGGTATCGCAATGGGTTTATTGTTAGACGATCAAGGCAAATACAGCATCCTATCTGATATTCAAGGGTTAGAAGACCATTATGGTGACATGGACTTTAAAGTTGCTGGAACGAAAGATGGTATCACTGCGTTGCAGCTTGATATTAAAGTAAGTGGTTTATCTGAAGAGATCCTAAAAGAAGCATTGGCACAAGCAAACGAAGGCCGTATGCACATTCTAGGAAAAATGAATGAAGTCATTGAAAAGCCTCGCGACCAAGTTGCGGCAAATGCACCTAAAATTGGGTTCATCAATATTGATCCTGAAAAAGTGGGCATGTTAATCGGGCCTGGCGGTAAAAACATCAAGAGCATCGAAGAAGCAACAAGTGCAACAGTATATGTTGTAGACGGCGCAACCGGTGAAGTAAGTGTGTCAGCGGATAACCAAGCCTCTTTAGATAAGGCGTTAAACATGATTACGTTAATGCTTAAAGAAGTTGAAGTAGGCGATCAGTTAGACGCAACCGTTGTGAAAGTTGTAAACTTTGGCGCGTTTGTAAACTTAACTGGAACAGGTAAAGACGCACTATTGCATATATCAAAAATCGCGAAAGAGCGAGTTGAAAACGTGGAAGACTACTTAAAGGTTGGCGACGCGCTAAACGTTAAAGTGGACGAAGTCGCAAACGGTAAAATCAGCGTTTCTCGCGTTCTTAACTAAGCGCTGAATCTAGTGGCGGCCGGACAAATGGAAATTATCCGCCTTAAAAACGGTATCCCCGTCTTGGTCCGCCCTAGCAATGAAGCCAATTCAATCTCCATTGGCATTTACACCATGGTGGGCTTATTACAGGAGCCACGCGATGCCAATGGGATTGCGCATTATCTGGAGCACATGTGTTTCAAGCGCACACTTAAGCGCAGCGCGCGCCAGATTACCGAAGCCGTGGATAACATGGGCGGTAGCATTAATGCCCATACCACCAAAGAGTACACTGGGTATTTCATCACCGCCCTGCCACACTGCCAGGCGCGCGCCCTCGATATTTTGTTTGATCTATACCTGAATTGCACACTTACAGAGGCCGACATGGCCATGGAAAAGCAGGTGGTGCTTGAGGAAATCAATATGTATGAAGATACCCCTGACGACCTTATTCACGACCTGTATTCAGGAACGATTTGGAAAGGGTCTCGTATGGGGCGGCCCATCTTAGGCACCGCTGAAACCCTTGCCGCGATTGACAAGCCGATGCTAGACGCATTTAAAGAAAACTATCACCACCCTGAAAATATCGTAATTTCAGTTGCGGGTAAAATCCCCAATATGAACAAGCTTATTGATCGCATTTCAAACTTTTTAGGTCACCTAAGCAGTGATGTTCAACCCTATCATACCTATTTTGCAGACCCCAAAAACCACCCCACAATTAAATTATTAAAAAAGCCCATCGAGCAGGTGCATTTATGCGCGGGAGTAGGCGCCTATCCCTTAGAGCACCCTGATTATTATAAGTCCATATTATTAGCCAGTATACTTGGCGGATCGATGAGCTCGCGATTGTTTCAAAAAATTAGGGAGAAAAAGGGGTGGGCCTATAGCGTCTATGCCTACGGTTCGGCTTATTTAAATTCCGGATTGTTTACCGTATATGCAGGCATAAACAAAGATAAATTCTTACCAACGCTTCGCATTATTTTGGATGAATGCCACACATTAACAGAAAAAGCAGTGACTAAAAAAGAGCTTAAGAAGGTAAAAGAGCAACTTAAAGGAAATTTAATCTTAAGTTTGGAACGCAGTGGGTCGTGGATGAGTTGGATGGGGCGCAGCATGATGTATTTAAATCGCCTTCGCACGGTGGATGAAGTCATCGCGGATATCGATTCAGTCACAATAGACGGTATTCAGTCGGTCGCTGGCGCTATGTTTGCTCCTGATCGATTTACGGTGGCAGGAATTGGCCCCTTTGCCGATTCCACTATGGCATGGGATGGCAGAGCGTCTCAGGAACTATTCCAGGAAAAGCGTTTTGCACTTACCAGGTAGGTTCTGGAAAGTGTGTAATAAACAAGGTAAAGTAACAGGATAGGATTTCCATAATGAGCAAATATATTCCATTTGAGATGTTAAGTGAGACATGCCAGAATTGGCAAAGCGATAATGAACGTATCGTTTTGGCCTACGGCATTTTTGATTTCTTACACATCGGTCACATTCGATTTTTAGAGCAAGCCAAAGCGCTAGGCACTAAATTAGTTGTGATTTTAGGCAATGATCAACAAGATTCAAAACTTAGTTTTAAGGCCGATGTGCGCGCCAATGCCATCGCCAATTTGAATGGGGTAGACGCTGTTGCCATTAACCCCGAGGCCACAATAGATAAAGCGTTAGATGCGTGTAAACCGCACTTGTATGTAAAAGGTTCCGAATACAGTTCCCTTCACGATTCAGTAAAAACGGCGGCGTACGAGCTTGAAAAAAAAGCCTGCAAAGAGCGTGGTATTAAAACCATTGTGCTAGACAAAACAGAGGTCAATCCCACCGATGCCATAAATTCGTTTTTTGCATCGTTTTCGAGTGAGTTGCACCAATTTATTGATATTTTATCTCAACACCATTCTATGCACGATATCATCAAACGTATCGATAGTCTTGAAAAGTTAAATGTACTGGTGATTGGTGACGCCATTTTAGATGAGTATCGCTATTGCCACCATCTCGGCACGTCTTCAAAGGATGGCATATTAACTGTTCAACACGAGAACAGTGACGTGTTTGCAGGTGGCATATTAGCAATTGCAAATCATGTGGCCAGTTTTGCCGGCCATGTGGATCTCATTACTTGTATTGGGGACAATAAAGAAGAAGAAGCCTTTATCCGAGAGAAATTGTCTCCAAAAATCAGTCCCGAATTTATCATGCAATCAGCGTCTCGCACCCTTCGAAAAATTAAATACATTGAAAGTTATTCACTGACTAAATTATTTGGAATTTATGTAATGGATGAACCCAGTCTATCCCAAGAGAATGAGCAAAAGATGGCGGCGTGGTTAGAAGAACGAATCAGCCAATACGATTTGGTTCTTGTGGCAGATTTTGGGCATGGCACCATTAGCCCGGCCATACGCGATCTATTGGCGGAAAAATCACCATTTTTAGCGGTAAATACCCAGGCAAATGCAGGCAACAAACGCATTCACACCATTAGCCGATATTCGCGTGCAGATTATGTAAGTATATCCGAATCTGAGCTGCGTTTAGACGTGCGCGATTTCGATACCGATGTACGCCCCTTAACGGTAGAGGCAGCACGGCGTTTGAATTCCAAACAATTCGTTGTCACACGGGGTAGAAATGGGTATAGCATTGCCAAAGCCCATGGCAGTTACTTTGTTGTGCCAGCGTTTAACACGAATGTGGTAGACCGCATTGGTTCCGGCGATGCATTTTTTGCAGTAACCGCAATGCTCGCAACGCAAGACACAGATGATGAGATTTTAGGTTTAGTAGGTAACGCTGTCGGTGCATTAGCGGTAGAGATATTAGGCAATAAAGAGCCCATAACAAAAGCGGCATTAACCGACTACCTTATGAAATTATCTCAAAAATGAAGGCGATTTTACTTGCCGCCGGTTTTGGATCTCGACTTAGGCCTATCACGAATCACATACCAAAATGCGTGATGCCATTTGGTGGGCGGCCCCTACTAGATTATTGGATTGAAAGCATGCAAAGTGCCAATATCACAGACATTTTGGTCAACACGCATTATCTAAGCCAGGTCGTTGACGCGCACATCCGAACAAGCCAATACGCTGATCACATTACATTAAGACATGAAGATGCAATTCTGGGCACCGCAGGCACGTTGATCGCAAACGCAGATTGGGTAGGCGATGAGCCAGTGATATTAATACACGCCGATAATGTGTGCGAATTGGATGTAAACGCATTTTGTGCGGCCTATCAAAATCGCCCTGATGGAACCGATATGCTGATGATGACGTTTGAAACAGACACGCCGCAAAGTTGTGGCATAGTGGCGCTTGATGACCGAGGTATCGTGCAAGAGTTCCATGAAAAAGTGGCCAATCCACCTAGTAATTTAGCAAATGGAGCCGTCTATATATTAAACCCGAATTTACTGCGCCAATTGGCGAAACAGACACCCAAACCGAGCGATTTTAGCACAGAGGTATTGCCTCATTTAATGGGGCGTATTGCCACCTACCATAACACCGGATATTTGCGCGATATTGGCACTATCACTAGTTATATAACGGCATCTTCTGAATGGAATGCACCTGTGTTGGCTTCGGGGAATCCGTTAGGCTGGCAAACGTTATGCAGGGATCGGCGCATCGGTGCACAGCTCGCAAACGATTTGGCGATTGGCATTGGATTGCCTCTGTGTGTCATTAGCGACCTTGCCGATTGGAACTACTTACCCGATTGCGCCGCAATTATTCACGTCACAATACCCTTAACCAACGCGCCACAGGGTCTTCCAAGTGTTTCAAAAGGCTCAGTTGTTATTATTGATAACTGGATTGGTAGCGCCCCTTTATCGCTTATTCAAGATTACGTTCGGGTGACTTCAATTGTCATAAATCGAATATCATCTCCTAAATCACCTTAGACGCTGGAAACACGACCTTCGGGTACATATACGGCTCCTTGCCTGTTCATTTCACCGGCCGCATTGCCAATATGAGCGCGTTACAAGCCATCGCAACCGCTCATAACATACCCATTATCGAAGATTCGGCCCAAGCCGTCGGCGCCACCTATCACGGCAAAAAGGCAGGCGCGTTCGGGCGAACAGGCTGTTTTAGTTTGCACCCGCTAAAAAACCTGCACGTGCATGGCGATGGGGGTGTGTTAACCACGAATGATAAGGCGGTTTATGACGATATAATGATGCGTCGCAACCACGGCCTAGAAAACCGCGACAATTGTGCGATGTGGGGGATTAACTCACGCTTGGATGCCATCCAAGCCGGTATCGCCACCATCAAACTTCCTCATATGGATGCCTGGACCCAGCGGTACCGTGCCATTGCACACATGTACACATCGGCACTAAGTGAGTTTGTAAGCACTCCCACTGAATCCGAACACGAAAAGCCAGTGTATCACCGCTACATGATTCGCACACAAAAACGAGATGAACTGCAATCGTATCTAGCGGAAAAAGGCGTTGATACAAAGGTCAATTATCCCATTCCAATTCACCTGCAAACAGTAGGGCGAAATATGGGCCATAAAGAAGGTGATTTTCCGGAAACCGAGCGCGCGGCACAAGAAATATTATCTCTACCATTGTACCCGGAGCTCACTGATGAGGAGGTAGGGTATGTCATTGATACAGTGCGCTCAGGCATAAAGACACTAATCGCATGAGTTGCCTGTGCTATCACTAAGTGTGCCTAAATGGTGAGGTAACGTTCGACAGCGCCCTAAAAATATATTACAATTTTACAGGAATAAATATAGGCATTAAAGAGAGAATTCTCAAGAAATACCATAGTACATGAAAATAAGCAGTTTTGAATTAGCTAAAGACTTAATGATCCGATATCCCCGTAAAATTATGGTGATGATTGTGGGCGCCTTAAGCATGGCATTAATGGATGGCCTCACCGTGTTTTCCCTCGCGCCCATCGCAGATGCGCTAATTCATTCGGATATCACCACCCAGTTTGCGCTAACGCGAGGATTGATGGCGGGCTTTGCCAAGGTCGGTATTGACCCAAGTCCTTTAAATTTATTGGGTTTAGTACTTATTTTTAATGTTATTCGTTTTTTCATACAAATGTTACACAGCTACATTATATTGCGTATCAAATATGCGGTCATTGGTGACATGCTAAACGAATTGTTAACTCAACTCTTTAATGCCAATTGGCAATTCTTTGTGTCTCGCCGCAGTGGCGACTTTCTCAATGTGATGCAACGGGAATTTTTATTCGTGGGAGAATCGTTTCGCTTTTTAGCTGATTTGATTGCGGCCGCAACCCAGTTAGCAATTCTACTGGCAATTCCACTCTATTTATCATGGAAAACAACGGCCTTAATTTTAGTGTCTGGCGCGCTAATCAGTGCCGTTATTTCCAGGATGGCCAGACGCGCAAAACACTATGGCAAATTAAACGTCAGCACTGGAAATGATTATACGTCCACATTATTCGAGTGTTTTAACTCAGTGAAACTCATTTTGGCCTTTGCTAAAGGCCAAAAAATGATCGACCATGTCAGATCGTTGTTTGGTGTGCATTATTCCGCTACAGTACGGTCTCAAATGTTACAGGTGGCAGTTAGTGGAATTTATCAGCCAGTAGGGTTTGCCTTAGTGGTAATTACGTTTGCCTATGCATCAGCGACCCAAATTCCAATTGGCTTAATAGTGATGCTTTTATATTCAATTAACCGCATGATACCTGTGGCTAGAAACTTAGCAAGCCTAAAGGTACAATTAGACCTTGTTGCACCCAGTTATGGGTATATTAAAACAGTAAAAAAAGAGGCTCAGGATACACCGCAAATTACAGGTGTGGAAGTGTTCGAGGGGGTTAACCGAAGTATTGAACTGCAGAATATATCCTTTTCGTACCCCAACCAAACACCAGTATTAAAAAACTTAAATCTAAGTGTTCCAAAAGGAAAAATGATTGCCTTAGTTGGGCCATCAGGAGCAGGAAAATCAACGTTAATTGATATAATAATGGGATTTAATTCTCCACAAGAAGGCCAGGTGGCAATTGACGATGTCCCACTCTCCACCTACGACATCTTTTCAGTCAGAGAGCGTTTTGGCGTTGTATTGCAGGATGCTAAGTTATTAAATATGAGCATTAAGGATAATTTGTTGTGGGCAAATTCTAACGCCACAGATGCCCAAATAATAGAAGCATGCGAACAAGCCAATGCCATGGAATTTATACAAGCGCTACCGGACAAGCTAGACACCGTTATAGGTGAAAGAGGCGTACGATTATCAGGCGGGCAAGGGCAACGATTGGCGTTGGCTAGAGCCATTGTCAGACAACCCGATTTATTGATTTTGGATGAAGCCACTAGCGCTTTAGACTCTGAATCCGAGTCGAAGATTCAAGATGCCATCGATACAATAGCAAAACACACCACAATTGTAGTAATCGCCCATCGCTTATCCACCATCAAACGGGCCGATATCATCTATGTCATTAATAATTCAAACGTCATTGAAAAGGGCAGTTACGATGAACTAATCGCCTTAGATCAACAGTTTAATGAAATGCTACAACGGCAAATGGGAATCACACGCTAATGTATGGCAAAATCATTGTGTTTTTGAACAGACAAGTAGAGAGATACCATGAAATGGGGCTATTCCCTGTTGAAATACTGGACGGTTGGTGTGGCGATTCCTTTCTATGTATATCTGCGGTTAAAAAAATTAGAACTTCGCTTTGTACCCATGCCCAATCGCATTGGGCATCTCGTCGGAGGAACCGAATTATTACTCTCTCAACGAGACGCAGGTGAAATCCCAGAGACCATCAAGTACATCAGCTATTTTCCACCGAGTTACCAAAATCCTAATCGCTTTATCGTCAAAATGATGAAGAAATCCCCAGAATTCAATGTAAGTCACATTAATTATGCGCTATCACTAGTACATCGGCTATGTGGCCACACGATCACTGTGGGAGAATACGGTTGGTATGAACGAGATAATACTGGGGTGCTTCTTAAAACAAAACCACACTTTTGGTTAAAAGATCACCACATCAAAAAGGGAGAGCATCTTTTAGAAAAATTAGGTATATCGCCAGACGATAAGATCGTTGGGGTTGCCACTCGAGGGAAATCCTATTTGGAATGGTTTTATGGCAAAAATCCGGCATATCATGATTGTCGAAATTGCGACATTGCCGATTATAAACTCGCCATCACACACCTTATACATACGAATCGAACAGTGATTCGTATGGGCACTCATATAGACAACATACTAGAGATGCAAGACCCCCGTTATATCGAATTGGACCATCTTGGGCTTCGCACAGAAATGTTAGATGTATATATCAGTCAAAGATGCGAGTTTTTTATTTCCTGTGGAACAGGGATCGACGCATTGGCCAGCCGAGGATATCGAAAACCGATGCTATATGTTAATTTCTCCAATATTTGTGGATTATCGGTGTGGGAAAATAGATGTTTGCAAATATTCAAGCCATTTTGGTCACAAGAGAAGGGCCGTTACCTCACGCTTCATGAAATTCGCAAAATGGGTGCCTGTCATTTCACATCAGTCCACAATACGCAATATGGCATTGAGAGGCACGATAACACGCCACAAGAAATATTAGATGCAACACAAGAATTTGAACAGCGTTTAGCGGGACAGTGGGTCACCACCTCAGCCGATCAGGCCATGCAAAAACGGTTTTGGGAAATCTTTATGACTCCGTATCCATCGAATGCTCCATCTTGTGACGTGGGTAAGCGCGAATGCTTTAAAGCGCGCATCGGCACTCAATTTCTGAGAGACCATTCGTATTTGCTAGACTAATTAATTAGCGCACGACTCGATAAATTACCCAATGCCCTTTATACTATGGGATATGAAAATCAAAACAATGAAAGCCGCCATATTAGTAGAACAACGAAAACCGCTCATTATTGATGAAGTGGAATTGCCAGACTCATTAGATTATGGGCAAGTCTTGGTTCGCGTTGATTACAGTGGCATTTGCGGGTCGCAGCTAGGGGAAATCAATGGTGCAAAAGGCGAGGATAAATTTTTACCTCATCTGCTAGGGCATGAAGGTGCCGGAGAAGTTATTGAATGTGGCCCCGGAGTAAAGCACGTCAAAGAAGGCGATTCGGTGGTGCTGCACTGGCGCAAAGGCCAAGGCATAGATGCCGCACCGCCAACGTATAAATGGCAAGGAAATACCCTAAATGCAGGGTTTGTGACGACTTTCAATGAATATGCGGTGGTCTCTGAAAATAGATTGACTACCATTCCGAAATCCTTTCCAAAGGATGTTGCGGCACTATTTGGGTGTGCCATTACAACAGGGTTTGGTGTGGTGACTAATAATGCAAAATTAAAAATAGGTCAGTCGGTCTTAATATACGGCGCTGGTGGGGTTGGCTTGAATATTGTTCAGGCAGCCAGCTTGTCCACGGCTTATCCCATTATTGCCATTGATCGTGTGGACGCGAAACTAGAACTGGCGAAAACCTTAGGTGCGACCCACACCATAAACTCCACAAAGGAAAACGTCACAGAAGCAGTAACGCGAATAGTGGGCGACCAAGGTGTTGATGCGGCACTTGATAATACAGGCAATCCTGATGTGGTTGCGGAGTGCTACAAACTAACAAAAGCGACGGGAAAAACCATTTTAGTGGGTGTGATTCCGAAAGGCAAAGAAATTAGTATTTACCCGTTGCCGTTGCATTTTGGAAAAGAACTAAGCGGGTCACATGGTGGCGAATGCAACCCATCCATCGACATTCCTAATTTCATTCGGCTATGCGAAAACAACATTATAAATTTCGAGGCGCTCATCACAGATACCATTCCCCTTGAACAAATAAATACGGCAATTACGAATATGGTAGATGGTAAAATCACGGGTCGCTGCATCATTCCAATTGGAAAAGCAGCAAAAACAAGTTAAAGTGGTACCTAGGAGCCCATCATGAGTCAACATAAGTCCGAAGAAGAGTTTATTGAAGAGATGAAACAAGCCATTCGTGAAACCACGACGAGTGTGGCTAAAAAGGTGAACAAGTCGGCCTTGTCCTATATGAGTAAAAAAGAATGGATAGACGAATCAAACTTAGCCGAGATTAATGCGTTCTTTTCCGAGAAAATACCTAAGGTATTATCTGAGGAAATATCAAAGGAACTGAATACGACGCTTGGTTTAGACCTTAAGTTATAAGGCTCTTTTATTCGGGGGGCGTAATCTGCTGAATATTGATGCCAGATTGGCGAAGTTGCATTGCCACCTGTTCGGCTTGAACCGTTGGTTTTGCGCTTTCAGACACGCCTAATACTTCTACAAGTGGGTTCGCTTCATATATAAATTCATTCACATATGGCAATATCTTATCGCCCTGACCGCGCATCACCTGCGTGCGTTTATTAGTGGACGATTTGGGTATGATCGTTAATTTAAATGCCAAGGCAATACGCTCTAACTTAGGTTTGTAATCTTTAACTTGTTGCTTGATGTTAGCATCCATATTGCGTTCAAGTTCCAGCATAGCGGGGTAGAAAAATCGTTCCACCAGTTTCGTGATATCAGCTGAAAACTTACGCAATTCATTCACCAAAATGCTAACGCTCTTTTGTTCTTTAAGGGCGCGCAAGTTCGCGATTACCTTATCATATATAGTGTAAAACTCATCCTCTTGAGCCGCAAACGCCTTATAAACAGCATCTCTACCGCCTTTAGCCCCTGCTGAGTATTCTATAAAACCCATTCCAATTTACCTCCTAAAAAATTAAGAAGATCTATCCCTAATCATGATCATAACACAATCCCCGAACTTGTGAATTGTTAGAGTTGTTTCTTTGTTTCAGTCAATTATTATCGGAATCGCAACACAGTCAGTTGCAAACAATCTCACAGAAGATTACAATTAAACATATTTTAACGGGACAAATAAGGAGACCAGGATCAATATGAAAAAGCATTTAAATATCTATATCACTGTAGCATTACTCGCAACAGTTTCGGTGTTACCAGCATGTACAGAGAAAAAAGACGGACCAGTTTTGGCAACCGTTGGTATGGAAAAAATTTATGAGCAAGATTTAAACGAACGCATCGTTCAGTTTCCGCCTCAAACTCAAGCCTATTTGCAAGACAAAGCAAATAAAGTAAAGCTTTTGGATCAGATGGTAGATGAAATCGTATTGGTTAAATACGCTAAAAAGCAGGGTATTAATCGCAGCGACGACTACAAAGCACAATTAAAAGAAGCAAAAAAGCAGTTGTTATTAGCGCAACTCATTCAGGATAAAGTAGACGGGAATCTTAGCGTAGATGAAACTGAAATCGCGCAGTATTACGAACAAAACAAAGCCCAGTTTGCCCCAGTAGAACGCCGTCGTGTGTCACATATTCTAACAAAAACCAACGCTGATGCTGAGAAAGCATTGCGAGAGCTTCGTAATGGCACAAGCTTTGAAGCTGTTGCGCGCAAACATTCAATTGACCCATCGAAAGAAAATGGTGGCGACTTAGGTTGGATTGTTAAAGAACAAGTTGTGCCTGAATTTGCTAAAGCCGCTTACCAAATTAGCGCAAAAGGACGTCGTTCTGGCATTATTAAAAGCCAATTCGGTTACCACATTATTAAATTGGTCGACGTAAACACCCGTCCAGCGATTTCATTAGAGCAAGCCTCTGCACAGATTGAACAGCAACTCACGTCGCAACGCCGTCAAGACGCATTCGATACCATGCTTAAAGAAGCAAAAGACGCCGTTAAGATCGTTAAAAACGTTAGCGAGTTAAAATAAAATTAACTGTCCAGCTAAGTTAAATCTGTCGTTGTTGGTGTTTGCCCCTCGGGATTCCGATGGGTATCACCCGCTTCAGTCGGTGTTTCAAACCATTGCGTTTGGTGACACCCTATCGGTCGAGGTACAAGACACCCCAGGTTTCAAACTCACACATTCCGGTCTCCACATACCTGGCGATGGTTCTAATATTATTTCGCGCATTTACACCCATTACGCCGCCCAACTTAAATTTGGGTATCACGTTAATTTGCATAAACAAATTCCGGTCGGGGCGGGCTTAGGAGGCGGCAGCAGCAACGCGGCCACTTTTCTGAAAACGTTAAATGCCCATGAAGGGTGGGGGTGGACTTCGGATAACCTTGAAGCAGAAGGTGTGAAATTTGGCGCTGACGTGCCGTTCTTTGTAAACGGGGGAACTCAGCTCGTTGAAGGCATAGGTGAGCGCCTAACACCTCTAGAACCACGTCCTAAGCGTTACTTTGTGCTAATCAATCCGAACATACATTCTGACACGTCGGCTGTTTACGCGGCATACGATGCGGCCGCACAGTTCCCCGCGCTGTCCGATGTTCCAGACTGGATGCGACACTCCCACGTCGGAGAGAATAGTTTGTGGCCGGTCGTAAAAGCACGCATTCCTGAGTTGGCCGATTTAGACCAGTGGTTGAAATCAAATAACGGACCAGAGTTGCATCTGTCTGGATCTGGCGCCACGGTATTTTTAACGATGAGTGATGAAAGCCGTGCGCGCACATGGGAAGCGACGATTCGCAAAACAT
>JAQBTH010000076.1 GCA_027623425.1 bacterium
AAAACACTCTCATTTGGTGATCCACATCATCATTCTTTCCGATTATTAATTTCACATTTCCAGTATTACTTAGGTTGCTTTCACGTAGCATTAAGGTGCTTACATCCCACGTTGCATTCACTTCATCTTCTAAACTTACTACTCCACCAGCTATGGTGATTCCGTTTCCGCCGCTTAATTCAGTGGTGTTGCTGCTGGCTTCCCATATTCCGGCGGTATTGTTCCATTTCATGATTTGTCCTTGTGTTGCGCCCATTTGATCAATAGAAATTATTGTTCCTGCAAGATCGATTCCGTTTCCTGCTGAATACGTGGTGTCATCATCGCCATCCCATACGTTGGATGGTATGTTACGTTGTTGTAGCAATCCATCTGAACCAATTACAACCACGTTTTCTAGTATTCCTGAGACCGATGCGCTTGCGATTTTTACATCGCCACTCACATGTAATTTAGCCGTTGGGTTTGCTGTGCCAATTCCAAAATTGTCTGTTGGTGTAATATAGTAGTTGTCGCCATTGGCTTGTAATACACCTAATCCACCGGCGATGGCATTAGATGAACTTAAAATTTGCCATTCGGTTCCGGTCCATCCCTGAAATACGCCATCTTTAAAAATCATTGATCCCGCATCATCACCATCTACCGCTGGAAGGGCATCTTGGTTTTGTAGTCGTAGTAATCCATTAATATCTAATTTTTGACGAGGTGTTTCTTCGTTTATACCCAATCGTGCGTTAATAGCATCGTAGGTAAGTCCATTTTCAAATTGAATCTCATTACCATTTAGTGTTACCCCATTTGTTGCACTTAGAGGGCTGCCTGGTGCAGTTGGTATCCATTCACTTGTTAACCATGTTAGTACTTGCCCATCTGTCGCACCGTTTTGCGCGATATTTAATGTTCCCTCGCTAAATGATAGCGCGCTGCCTACGTTTATTGGCGCAGCAGATGCCCATTTACTGCCATTCCATATCAGCGCATCACTTGTGTTAGTGCCGGCTGCCAATCCAACCACGGGATCGCCTGCATCATAGGTAACCAATATTCCATCGCCATCCACTATCAATGCGCCTCTATCTACTGTAGCAACCCAATTTGTGCCGTCGAATTTGTAAATTTGTTCTGTACTCACATTCACTGTTGATAATGCTATGGCGGTTCCATTTAGAGTTATTCCTTCTCCGGCTGTTAATGAAATGGAGGCAGAGTCTGGAACCCAATTTTCCCCATCCCAAGTCAGTACATCGCCTGTATCGGCATTTTCAGAACTTATGGATATGGTTTGCCCATTAATTGTAATCCCGTCTCCGGCGTTGTAGGCGCCACCACTATTCCATATGCTGTTGTCTAATGTTCTACTGAAAAACTTGCCGTCTCCATCTACAACGATAACGCTTTCAAACGCACTTCCATCACCTAGTACATTCACGCGCATGTCACCTGATACGTGTAATTTTGTTTGAGGGCTTATGGTGCCGATTCCTAAATTATTTGTAGGCATGGCATAAATGTCGTTGGCATTGCCAACCCAGAGCGCTGAATTATCGGTTACAACGATGGTATTACTAAGTGTTAACCAGGTAGCGCCGTCCCAGCCTTTGAATTCACCAGAATTGTAAATGACGACACCGGCATCACCGGCACCTAGGCTTGGGTCAGCCGTGGAACGTAATCGCATGGGGCCATTTACATCTAATAATTGTGAGGGCGTAATGCCGATGCCTAGATTGTTTCCATCATAGGTTAATCCACTATCAAACTGAATGTCATTTCCGCCAGAAATAGAAATGCCGTTCGAGCCGGTGTATAGGGTTCCAGCGTCAGATGAGCTAACCCATGTGCTGCCATTCCATTTTAGTAGTTCTCCTACATCTGCGTTTAACGAGGTTACCTTGATCGTGTTGCCATCAATCACAATACCTGGCCCAGCGATTAAGCTTAATCCAGAATCTGAAGAGGGAACCCATTCATCACCATTCCATTTTAATACTTCACCTGTTGCGGCGCTATTTCGTGCAATTGAAAAGGAGGTGCCTATTAATTCGATTGAATCACTACCAGAAGGATAGCTACGTTTCGATATGTCGCCACTTGAATTTACAACCAATACAGATGTTTCAGATGAGGTAGAAATGGTGGAAAAACGTACATTCCCTGATACTTCTAGTTGTTTTGCAGGGCTTGCTGTTCCTATGCCCACATTTCCTGTGGAATAATAAATGGCACCAACGCCTGAGTTCCATAAGCTGCCAGCGGCCGAAATATCGGCTAAACTACCAATTTTGGATCCATCAAAAAACTCAATTTGGCCAAGCGGATCACTTAATTTAATATTGCCATCCACAGTAAGTTTTTCGGTAGGTGAGGTGGTGCCTATCCCTACACGGCTTAAACTAGAGATATATAATGCGTTTGTATTTACCATTTGAGAGGCAGTGTCTGCTGTTCGTGCATTAACGGCATAAAGGGCCGAAGTCAGTGGGAATGAAATAGTTTCTCCATCAAAGGCTAGGCTTAATTGAGGGTTGCTAATATCTAAAATGCCATCGTTAAATGGCCCAAGTGGTATTGCCGCGCTGCCTGCTGTAAATAATATGGTGGGGTTAACCGTACTCCATACCGGTGAGCCTTCATTGCCTTCTGCGAATATTTTTATGGTCACCGATTTTTGACCTGAAATTAAGCCTGTTTGTGCGTGGCTTAGGGTGATATCAAGCATAGACGTTTGAGGTGCAGCTGCTACTTGGATGCTAAGTCCAGTTAAAATTAGTACGCAAATAATGGTGGTTTTTAGCAAAAAGTGTGGTTTGTTCATAGGTTTACTCGTTAACGTTTGGTTAAACTAATACTAGTTATTCCCTATAATAAGGTTAAAAAACATCGAATAATCTTGATGGGTTTACTTGTCAAATGTGGCGATGATGGGTATAGTACGCCTATGACTAATGAGGCTAAATCTGTATCGTTCTTTACCCAGGGGTGTCGCTTAAATATTGCGGAGACCGCTGCGTTAAGCCAACAATTTGAATCTGCGGGGTATTCCGTCACTGATAATAAGGTGCCTGGTGATATTGTTGTTGTGAATACGTGTACGGTGACTGAAAATGGTGATTCGGATATGAAACGCATTGTGCGTCGCGTTGTGCGTCAAAATAAAGAGGCTAAAATTGCCTTAATCGGATGTGTCGCTCAAATTCAAAAAGAGGCGTTATTAAAGCTACCTAATGTGATGTGGGTTGTGGGTAATGGTGAAAAAATGAGCTTGGCTTCTATTATTCAAAAATCGTCAACAAATGTACCTCAAGTGATTGCGCCTAAAATGACGCAATCTACGTTTGTTCAGGAACACTCTGCCATTGATCCAGGGCACACGCGTGGTAACCTAAAAATCCAGGATGGTTGCAACTTTTATTGCAGCTTTTGTGTGATACCGTTCGCTAGGGGGCCCGCCCGTTCACGTCAGTTTGACGACCTTATGCGTGATGCAGAATCTATGGTTGCCTCTGGCCATAGAGAACTGGTTCTTACAGGTGTGAATATCGGTACCTATGAAGATGGTTCTCATACTTTTGTGTCTGTTTTACGCGCGCTTAATTCACTGGATGGGTTAGATCGCATTCGTATTTCATCCATTGAACCGACCACGATTGATGACGCGGTAATTGAGATGATGGCTAATCCCGATTCAAAAGTGTGTGCGCATTTGCATATTCCGATCCAATCTGGTCATGATGACACGCTAAGCGCAATGCGCCGAAAATATAGTTTGGCCGAGTTTGATTCGTTTGTAACTGATGCGGCAAAACGTGTGCCTCACTTGGGTTTAGGAACAGATGTGATTGTGGGTTTTCCAGGTGAAACAGATGCGCATTTCGAACATACTTATCAGTATTTGGCCTCGCGCCCCTTTTCATATTTTCATGTCTTTAGTTATTCTGATCGCAAAAATACGATTGCATCAAAAATGGTGGATAAACGTGTGCCAAGTGTGGTTATCCGTGAGCGATCTGCCATGTTGCGTGATTTATCAAAGCGAAAACGTGATGAATACATGATTGGGCGGATCGGTGATTCGGTAAATGTTTTGTTTGAACAATGCAAATCAAATGAGTGGTTTGGCACAACGGAAGATTATATGCGGGTAAAAGTTGCCGATGTGACAGAGAATTTAAAAAACAAGATAATTCCTGTGCAGTTGTTGGATAGGCAAGGAAATGGTACTATTTTGAGCCTATGAGCATACCTAAAACAAAAACGGCTTATTTGGAAACTTACGGGTGCCAAATGAATGAATATGATTCTGAACTGGTTAAAACGATTTTAACCAAAGCGGGATATGAATTTGTATTAAGCCCAAACACGGCTGATGTGGTGATGCTAAATACGTGTTCTGTGCGTGATAATGCAAACCGAAAGGTTTATAACCGGGTGCATACATTGCGCCAATCACGTACCACAGAGGCGCCTTTTAAAGTGGGAATTTTAGGCTGTATGGCCACAAATATTCGAAAAGATTTATTAGAAGATAGAAGTTTAAAAATTGATTTTATAGCGGGTCCGGATAGTTATAAAAAGTTGCCAGATTTAATTAGTACGGGCTTTGAGTCTGGGGAAAAAACCTTTAATCTGACTCTTTCTGAGTTTGAAACCTATTCAGATGTGTACCCAACCCGTGAAGGCGGCGTAAATGCTTGGATCGCCATCATGCGTGGTTGTAACAACTATTGTACGTTTTGTGTGGTGCCGCATACCCGTGGTCGTGAGCGTAGCCGTGAACCGGAAAGCGTTGTGGATGAAGTAAAACGACTTGTGGACGAGGGCTTTACTCAAGTGACGCTTTTGGGGCAGAACGTGAATTCTTACCATGCCAATGATACGGATTTTGCCGGCTTGTTGGAAAAGGTGAGTGATGTTCCTGGAATTAAACGTATACGTTATACCTCTCCTCATCCGAAAGATTTTCCGCGGCATTTGCTTCAATTGATGGCCGATCGCGATAATATTTGTAATCAAATTCATATGCCACTACAAGCGGGTAACAACCGTGTGTTAGAAATGATGAATCGCACTTATACCAAAGAAGAATTTTATGATCTTGTGGCAGAAGCTCGCGAGACCATCCCGAATTTAAAAATGACAACAGATATTATCGTGGGCTTTCCAACAGAAACGGATGCTGAATTTGAGGAAACCTTTGAAGTAATGGAACGTGTCGAGTTTGATTCCGCGTACATTTTTAAATATTCTGAGCGTAAAAATACGTTGGCCGCGCGTAAATTTCCTGATGATGTGCCTGAAGCGATGAAAACGGAACGTATTGTGCGTTTAAACGATTTACAGAAAATAGTGAGTTTGAAACGTAATCAAGCTCAGATTGGCGAAGTACAGGATATATTGATTGAAAGTTTAAGCACTAAGCGCGACACCAATATGGCAACTGGTCGTAATGCGGGGAATGTATTAGTACTTGTTCCTAATGAAGGCCGTCGTGTTGGTGAATACACAAATGCAACGATTACTGAGGCCACTCCAAATGTGTTACGAGGGATAGTTTCGTAACTGTTTTTCTATGTGTTGGTGGGCTTTTGAAAGCGGCGTGCGTGATAGATCAATCACAATATGGGCGTATTTTTCGTAGAGTGGTTGGCGTTCATTGAATATGTCTTCTAACGTGTTTGTTGTTAACCCAACAATGCCTCGAGATTCTAAGTTATGAATGTTTTTCTTGATGTTATTCAGATTATTTTTTAAATAAACAATAATGGTGTTTTCTTGGAATTTACGCATTAGATTATCGTAATACACAATGCTGCCACCAGGTGCGATGACAGTATTTTCTAGGGTGATACTATTCAAGGTGTTTTCCTCGATTTTCATAAATGCGTCTAAACCATCTTCATTTATAATGGTTTGAAGTTGTTTTTTTTCTTTGGATTCAATCAGGGTGTCCCCATCGACAAATTCCCAATTTAGGGATTTTGCTAATGCTTTTCCAATAGTGGATTTACCGACACCGGACATGCCTATCAAAAGAATGCTTTTGGCCATGAATGGTAGTTTAGCATACTCTATGTTTCACGACTTATAAAATAGGGTATATAGCTGTTAAGGAATCATAAAGGATAGTGTAAATAAGGATATCATTACTACTCTAAGGGGGAATATGATATGGAGAATGCATTATCACGTCAGGATGAATCTTTAAATTCGGATATATTGGGGCATCCCGCAATCGATCAATCGATGATGGGTTCTTTTTATTTTGAATCTATCATTAACCTTATGAATGCGGATCAGTTCTCGAAAGAAAAGTCTCAATTACTTCGCGAATTTATGATTAGTATTTCAAATCCGGACAAAATGAATGCGTCTCTCGGTAAAAGCTTTGGGTCTTACTTATCTGCTATGGATGAGGTGGACCGCAATTCGGCCATTCAACATGCATTTGACATGATGATTTTTATTGGTTGTAAGTACGCGAAGTTACTTCCATGTTTTATGGACGCTTTAAAAAGTGTTATGAAACATTATGCGTCTGATATTCCTAATTTGTCTTATCTGATTAAACTGTGTGGACGGGTTGGGCGATCTCGTGAGCAAGCGGTTGATGATATTTTAGATACGTTGGTGGATTTGACGAATTTGGATCGACCTGTGGTATTGCTAAAAAGTATTACTCTTTCCCTACATGAAATTGGATTGGCCTACGAAAATAAGAAGCGCGTGTTTGTGCCATTACTTAAAATTGTGAAGCACAGTGATCCAGATTTACGCATTTCAGCCATTCGCTCGATTCGTACCCAATTATCTGGACAATGGGATAAACCGGTTAAAATCTTGAAAGATGTGGTGCTCTATGATGATGAATTTGAAGTAAGACAAGCGGCTGTTATGGCGTTAGGAGAGGCGGGTGAGTACCGTAGCTTTGCTCTTAGAGATACGGTTTTCTCTCTTGTGGATGAAATTAGTGATCAGGTGAATAACATGCGCCGTTCGATTATTGAATCTGAGAATAGCGGGCAGAATGCGTTTCATGTGCGGTGCCGATTTATGGATAGTAAGGAAGTCCTTAAATTGTTATATCACTATACGAAAACCTACCGTTAGAATTACATCCACTCTAGTGTTATAATCTCGTCTATGAAACGACGACGATTACGCTGGGGCAAATTACTATTTATTACCTTTCCGTTTTTGTGTATACTTCCCTTCTTTTTCTTAGGTACATGTATTCGTTATGGGATTATTCATGGTGGTCAACGTATCTTACACGCCAAAATTGATGTGCAAGATGTTGATGTTCATTATATGCCGTTTTCCTTGTCTATTAAGGGTGTTGCCGTTACGAACCCTCAAAAACCAATGACAAATTTATTTGAATTTAAGGAAGCACGTGTTTCCTTACCCTTACTACCGTTGTTAAAACGGCAACTTGTTGTAAACGAGATTGTTTTAGACGGTGTTTCGGTGCAAACCTTACGTGTTGTGTCGGGTGAACTCCCTCAATATGCGGCTGATTTACAAAGTCGTAAGAAAAATTCGTCTTTTTCT
>JAQBTH010000077.1 GCA_027623425.1 bacterium
CGGTTTGATGCGCAACATGCGATTAAATATAACCCGAGTGATGTGGAAGTGCGGGCCTTTGTTTCAGACCATTTTAAAGGTCTTTCAGAGATATATAATGTAAATGAAGACAAGGCTGATACGATTGAGGACTTGGAAAAACTAGTGCAGTTGTTGCTGGCCAAAGGACACTATAACAAGGCCACGATAACCATGCAGACCTTGCTGAAGAAAAACCCTAATCATTCTGGCGCTTTGCAGTTTTTGGCTCAGAATGCCCTGGAAGCGGAGGATTTTGAGGCTGCTATTCGCTACTTGCTAGTGTTAAAACAAAATAAACCCAATGATTATTACCTCGATTATAATTTGGGGTTAAGTTACCTGGCTTTAAAACAGGACAAAGAAGCTGCTGCGTGGTTTATTCGTGTGTATGAGCATACAACGGATGATGAGTTGCGCCGTGAAGTGAAGGGGTTTTTGTAGCTATATAGGCATTTTTAGATTGGATTTTCTTCGTATCGTGTTACTATTAATTTCTATGGAAAATCTAACTAGAGAACAGTATGATGCTCATTTGGAGCGAGAACATAGCTCATCACCCCTTACAGACTATTTAAAAGAAATCGTGTACGGGGGTAACGATGGAATTGTGACGACCTTTGCCGTTGTGGCTGGTTTTACTGGTGCAAGCGTGGGTGTGCATTCGATTCCTCAATTAAGCGTAATGACCGTCATCTTATTTGGCTTAGCTAATTTGTTTGCCGATGGCGCTGCCATGGGGCTTGGCAATTTTTTATCCGTTCGTGCCGAAAAAAATGTGTATCAAATTCACAAGGATAAAGAAGCGCATGAAGTGGTGCATTCTAAAGAAATGGAAATGGCGGAAACCCGATATTTACTAGAAGATAAAGGGTTTACTTCGGAGCAGGCAACCCAGTTGACGGATATTTTTGCGACAAATCCTGCCTATTGGGTTGAATTTATGATGCAGTATGAGTTAGAGCTACCGAATCCCGAAGGTGAAAACCCAGTCTTGAATGGATTGGCGACCTTTGCGAGTTTTGTGGTGTTTGGGTTTATACCGCTTTTACCCTATTTTTTTATGGGAGGTAGAGACACTCAAAGTACCTTTATTTATTCGTGTATGGCTACTTTTGGGGCCTTGGTGTTACTAGGTTTAACCAGTGCATATGCATCTGGGCGCGATCGTGTGCTGAGCTTATTGGAAACTGTGGCTGTTGGTACTGTTTCAGCTTCCGTGGCTTTTTTTGTTGGGACCTTGTTTTAGTAGAAACCCCATCCATAATGCACAAAGGCTTAAAATAACTGCGTAGCCAAGTGGGATGTTGATAAAATACCCTAAAACGATACCAATAATGCAGGTGGGAATGGCGAATAGATAGGCGTAGCCCAATCGCTTCATCACGTTGTGTTGGTGATGTGTGGAGATTAATGCCGGAATGATGAGTAATGCAAATACCACAAGTACCCCCGCGAGTTTTACAGATGATGTTACGATAACTCCGAAAGAGGCATAAAATGCAAAGTGAGATAATACACTTTTGGGTTGGGATAGGGTGTCATAAAATGCCCAATGTAGCCCGGCAATGCAGGCATAAATTAGAGATGCGATGGCGATGTCTTTCGCGCTAACAAACAGAAGGTGACCCACAAGCATTTCTGTGAAGTGGTGACCCTCTATTCCGGCGGTACTCATGATAACCGTTGCTAGCGTGGTGGCCAACAAATACATGATGCCGATGTTGGCTTCTTGTTGGTGATCGGTGTTGTTTCGCAATTGAATGAGCGCCAGAATAAATGCGGCAAGCCCTGTTGTGGCTAGCGAAAAAATGGCTTTTGAGAGGCTAGACTCAATATGCAATGCATGGGCAAGAAGGTACCCAAGCGCGGCCCACTGGGCCAGTGCTAAATCCACAAATATAATGCCTCTTTTAATGACGTGTGTGCCAAAATAGGTGTGGATTGTGACCAAAATGGAAATGGCGATTGCAGGTAGAATGAGTAAGCTAATCATTTACTGTTTGCCTGAAAATGTTGTGACCAGGCTATCAATGAAATTGGCGTAACTTTGCCCGTCTTCTACTGAGGTGGGGGCCACGATGAAATCGGCTTGTATATTAGCTGCAAATGAGGCGGCCATATTCCTGTTGTAATAGGGGGCAATAATGACTTTCGTGGCATGTCCAATGGGTTTAATTGTGTTTTGCAGGAATTCAATGTGTTTTGCGGTTGGTGGCACCCCTGGAATGGGTTCAAGTTTTGCCACTGCAAATAGCCCGAAATCATTTAAAAAATAGCGCCAGGTGCTGTGATACGACACGATAGGAGTGTCTCTTAATAGAGACATTTTATTTTCCCATTCGGGCATTTTGATTGTGACGCTGGCTTTAAACGCATTTAGATTTTCAAGAAACTGAGTGTGGTGAGTCGGGTCAAGGCGCACCAAATGGTCGTACACAAGTCCCGCGATTTTGATGGCGTTAAGGGGGCTTATCCAATAATGTGGGTTTCCAGCAATGTGTATGTCGCCTTTTCCACCATCAATGTTTCCTGTGGGTACATCTAGAGCCGTAATGGCGGTGGATGCATCTAAATAGCCCATTTTGTCAGGGAATACTTTCGGGTTTCGTGCGGTTTGAATGAGCGAATTTACCCAGCCATCTTGGTACATGCCGATACGTAAAAGTAGGTCTGCGTTTCGTACTTGTACCACCATAGATGGTTTTGGAACGATGCTGTGTAAGTCGGTGCTGCCTCGCACCAGGGCATGTACTTTGACGTGGCTGCCGCCCACCGCTTGTGCGATGGTGGCAAGATCACTGCTTGTGGCCACGACATTTAGCGCTTTGGCATGTAGCGGTGTGGCGACTAAAAGTAGGGTAAGGATGTGGATCCCCGCTTTCGCGGGGATGACGGATCTAAGGCCGGGGATGACGGATCTAAAACGTTTATTGAAGCACATGTGAGTGGGGGCCCATTCCGAAAATAAACTGTAATGTGGCGACGTTTTCCAAATCAGGGCTAGACGTGTATTGCAGACGTACTTTAAACGTGTCAGTCAGTTGACGTGTGGTATAGAACGCTGTTTGAGTGATGGTGTCGCTTTGGCTGCCATGTTCGCCCAGAATGTCGTATCTTATGCCCGCATCATAGCCTTTATTAAATCGCAAGTGCACGCCAAATGTTTGACCATGTTGTGATTCCGGAGACTCCCCAAGTTCATCTGCATAGGTGGCATTGAAGTATTCCGCATTTAATTGCAGATATTGGAATTGCTTTATCTCGTAGGTATAGGTGAGATCAGCCCCGTTTAAGGTGCGTTTTAAATTAGCATCGTCTTCGCGTGAATTGCTTTGAAGGGTGCTGGCGCCGAATTCAAGTTCTTGGTGATCAGATATCGCCACACTGCTCCATAATCGGGCAGTTGTAATAGGGTCATCGTACTGCACGCTTTCGATTGCCCCTTCGTGGCCATGGCCATGCTCGTCTTCTGCATGCGCATCAGGTAATGCCCAGCTGCCAATTTGAAGTTGCAAAAAGAAGGGTGTGGGAACAGTGTAATTTAAACCAAAACCTTCACCGGCCAAGCCCTCTGTGCCACCTAGGAAGGCTTGCAAAGGAAGCGGTCTATCAACGGTTTTCCATTGTTCAGGGTGCCGGCTATTCCACTTTCCAAAATCGATAAACTTCTTGCCGATGATTGCGCCAATACCAGGGTTAAAAGGTAAATTCGGTACCCATGCATCCACTAGATTATCCAATGTGAGATAGGCTTCTTCTAGTTCAATTTCGGTTTCATTTTCTTCTTCGTGTAGCGCGACAAATATGTCTGCGCGAATGCCAGGATATAGGGTGTGCTGAAACGCGAACTCAATCTCTTGAACGGAAAAATCTGCGTCATCGTGTTCAGGCTGTTGATATAAAAAGTTTCCTATAACACTGATATTTGGGATGTCGGTTGCCTTTTGAGCAAAACCAACCGTTGATAGTTGCGTAATAAGACACAGGCACAGTACGCCTCTAAGAATTTGTTTTTTCATGTGTTCTCCTTAAAATATAAATTAAATAATGAAATTTATATGATGAGGTGGCGCTCGTGGCGCGCTTTTATTGTTGGCCTGAATCGCGACTGGCTTTTCAGTTTTGTATTCAATGCGTTCGTTACTATTTAGAGTAGGGCTTGTGTCGGTAGGAGTGTGTGTGTTGCACGCAGTGCTTTGATGCAATTGGCAGGTGGCACAGTGGCGGTTGTTACTGGTGTTTTCCCCATGGTGATGGGGTAGTGAAAATGCAACCAATGATACGAATAGTATGGTCCATACCCATACGCGCGATTTGTTGAACATAATTGCTTTGAGTGTAGGCAGACTTAAATGGTTTGTCAAATTATTCGCGTGAGTTTTTTGTGTTCAATTCTAATTTAAACCCCTTTTTTGATCGATAATCTATGAGTACTTAACCATTCGGGGGTAAAGATGGGGGGCGTATTATGGGAATGAAATATTTAAATGTTGTCATTATTCTTTGCTTGTTCTGCCTGTTTGGGTGTGGTGGTAGTGCTGGGGGTACGTCTAGCTCGGCTAGTAGCGATGATTCGGATGAGTCTATCGTATCGTTTACGGGTTTTGCCTATTCACCAGTTGCGTTGTCTGATTTAGAGGGCATTGTGCCGCCGGGTTCAATTGCGGGTGGAGTGGTAAAAGCCCATTCGTTTATGCGGCTTAAAGAGTCTGTTACCAGTGCGAATGTGGTGGCTGCTACGGATGCGACTTTGGTGGGAATTGCGTATTATCTTCAAGACGAAGTGCCGCTTTATACATTGCTTTTTAAAATCAATGATGATCACTATTTCTATTATGACCATTTGAAATTAGTGGCAAGCAAAATTGATGCGGTTGCGCCCAGTGTTCCGTCGGATTCTTCAGCAACGGTATTTTTGTCTTCAGGAGTTTTTTTTTGAAGCAGGCGAATATGTGGGCACTTTAACAGGTGAATTGTCGGATTTTATGGATTTTGGTTATTATGATTTGGGTTATTCTGCACCAGTGGCAGAACCGGAACGCTATAGTGAAAAAACACGCAATGGACGTTGCCCGTATCTTTTTTTGATGCAATCATGCAAACCGCATTTTTTAATCTTTTTGTTTCTTCCAGTGGGTATGAGGTGGAACTTGAGTCCTGTCGTGATGTGAGTCGCGATGTGCCGGGAAGTGTGTCAGGGTGGTGGTATAGAGACACGGTCACATCTAATGCTGATTACGCAGAAGAGGTGGTGATCGGAGATGATTTTGGGCTTCAATTGCGCATTGGTGGGTTGGCTCAAACTGAACTATGGATAAGTGACTACCCTGAGCCTGCCAATGAGACCTATGCCAACCCGGAAGATATTACGACCCAGCATTGTTATCAGGAAGATGATCATCGGGGTGATGCCTATGCATTTATGCAAATAGATGGGTTAGAGGCCATGAAAGTGGTGGTGGGTGAGGGCGATTGCCCTGAATCCTTTCCCACTGCAAATGCTGTTCGCTATATACGTTAGCTTAGAGCTTTGCTCTTGGCGCTGTGTTAAACTCCGTTTCAATTAGCGCTTTTGGTAGCGAGGTCCCTGGTAGTTGCCGTTCTGGATGTAGCGTTAAGTAGTTTGCTGGCAATAGTCCTTCACTGATCCATTTTTCAACGGGGATTGGCACACGGTGTAAATGCCCTGTGCTGAGTTCTTTTATTACAGGCACTATAAGTGGGAAGCTATCTTTTCCAAAATTCATTTTTGCGGCAACAGATTCACATACCCTTTTGGCATTATCGATTGCCAGCAACATGGCAACTGCGGCATTTCTGGCATCTTTATCTAATGGTGCTAAACGGGTTTTATGTTGATGGATTAATGGAATTACTTGCTGATTTAAATGGTTATATTCGAGCGTAAGAGGGGTGTTGTTAAATACATGCCCTAATGCCGCGTTAATGCCGCCACAACGTGTATGGGTAATGTGGGCATTATGGTATGCACTTTTAAGACATTTAGTGCGAAATCTAAGCCTGCTTGTGCTTCGAATGTTAGCGTTCCACCTACGTTTTTATGGTAAAAAAATTCACCAACACGTTTCGTTTTAGTGGCTTCTGCTGCATCTACTCGGCTATCTGAACAAGTGAGCACCATGGGTGCTAGGCGATTGACCCGCTGCCATTTTGGCTAATTGTGCGGCGCCCATTTCTTGGGCCCATTCTTGGTTTCTTTGAAAAAAACCAACAACACTTGCTATTGCGACACCTGTTTTTTGAGCGGGCTGCAATTTAAAACTCGTCTAAATCGTCTGGGCCTTCGTCTAGAATGTCGTTCCAAACGGCCAATTGCGCACCTGCAGCGTCTCTAACCGCAGTCGTGTCGCCTACAATCTCTATTCTTACAATGCTATCGCCTTGTTGCACCATATTCACAATGGCTTGGTCTGGGTCACCGACTACTTCACCAAATACGGTGTGTTTGCCGTCCAACCATGGTGTTTCCACGTGTGTGATAAAGAATTGACTTCCATTTGTGCCTGGGCCTGCGTTTGCCATGGATAAAATACCAGGTTTATTGTGTTTTAATTCGCTTACAATTTCATCGTCAAATTGGTAGCCAGGGCCGCCAGATCCTATGCCTAATGGGCAGCCACCTTGAATCATAAAGTTATCAAGTACACGGTGGAAGCTTAAATCATCGTAATATCCCCGTTCTGCTAAATTTACGAAATTTGCCACTGTAATGGGGGTTTTATCGTGGAATAGATTTACGTGGATGTCGCCACAACTTGTTTTAATAATTGCTTTAAGATTGTTTTCGTTTGTCATTTAAACGGCTCCTGTAGGATTGCTAGATTGAGCTCAATTATATCCTATGTTGCCGATGCGTTAAACCTGTAACGTTTGCATCAAATATGTATGTCATTTATCTGTTCTATTGGTCGATAGGATTATACCGATAATATGTTCAAATCAGTTTGAATAATAAAGGAATTATGATGCGCTATCGGTTTACATGTCTAATGTTAGTTGCTCTGATGGCGCTTGCGGGTTGCGGTCAGACCGGCGGCGGTGGGTCTTCTTCTTCAGGCGATGATGAAGATTCGCTAACGTCGCCAACAAGTATTACGGTAACGGTTTCAACGGTTAATGTATTTATTGGATTGACCCGGCAATATAGCGTGACGGTTAGCCCAGATGGCGCTTCTACGGCGGTGACGTGGAGTATAGATGATACGGATAGCGCTACGATTAGCGCTACGATTAGCACAACTGGCTTGGTAACAGGCATTAGTACGGGAAGCGTGACGGTGACGGCGACGTCGATACTAGCTCCGAGTGTGAGTGGTGAAATTGCAGCGGAGGTGGCTTCGGTGCAGTGGACGCAATACGATGATGCAACTTGGAGCGTGAGACGCGGGCATAGTGTATTGGTTCATGATGATAAAA
>JAQBTH010000078.1 GCA_027623425.1 bacterium
AACCGCCGTTCAAGCGCCGCGTCCTTTTCAATATGCTTGCGGTATTCGTCTAAGGTGGTGGCCCCAATACAACGCAACTCACCCCGTGCCAAAGCTGGTTTTAACAAATTCGCCGCATCCACAGCGCCTTCAGACGCGCCCGCCCCAACCAAGGTGTGCAATTCATCAATAAACAGTACGATCCCACCTTCAGCCTTGGTAACCTCTTTTAATACGGACTTCATACGGTCTTCAAACTCACCACGGTACTTTGCACCAGCAATCAACATGCCCAAGTCCAGCGACAACATGCGCTTGTTTTTTAAACTCTCTGGCACATCGCCTGACACAATCCGCTGTGCCAAACCCTCTACTATCGCGGTTTTACCTACACCCGGCTCCCCAATCAATACGGGGTTATTTTTGGTACGCCGCGATAACACTTGTATCACACGGCGAATCTCATCATCGCGACCAATTACAGGGTCTAACTTATTCTTTTGCGCCCGTGCCACCAAATCAATAGTAAATTTCTCCAACGCCTGGTATTTGGATTCAGGGTCCTGGCTATCCACCTTATTATCTCCACGAATTCCATCTAACACCTTTAATATCGCGGCTTTAGTCACTCCCAATTCACTGAGCAATGCCTTCACATCCGATTTCACATCCGCAAGCGCAATGAATATATGTTCACAACTCACATACTGATCACCCAATGCCTCAGCCTCTTTTTGCGCCACCTCCAATACTTTGGTCGCCGAAGACCCCAATTGTAGGTTACCGCCTTCCACTTTAGGCAACTTGTCCAACAATTGAACATTTCTCTGTACAACCACACTCGGTTTAGTACCCAATTTCTGCAAAATAGGGTCAATGGCAGTTTCAGAAACCTCTAACAGGGCCGCCAACAAATGCCCATCCGTAATACTGGCATTTTGCCGAGAATCCGCTAAATCTTGCGCCTTTTGCAAAGTTTCTTGGCTTTTAAGTGTTAATTTATCCAAACGTAACATATCAAATCACTCCTTATTTTAGACTCAACGTCACAGTATTCTACTGTTACATCATACATGTTAACCCCTGCAGGTTTTGTGCCAAGGTAGACTTCCAGTGGGATGCCGTATAAAATAACCCCTATGGCATCTCTTACACCCACTCCAAATATATTTATCACTGGCGGCAGCGGCTGCATCGGGCATTACGTTGTAGACGAAGTACAAAAGAAGTGGCCCAACGCCCATTTGTTCCTCATGAGTCGCGACCCATCTCGATTTAAACTGGATACCAACAAAAAAACCATCACCCTAGTAAAAGGGAGTATGGATAAAATTGAAGAGTTAAAAGATGTGCTTAAAGATATGGACTATATGATTCATATTGCCACCGAATGGGGCGACTACGAACATACCGTGACCATAAACGTCGACAAAACCTACGAAATGCTGGGGTACCTAGACCCAAAACGCATTAAACGCATTTTATATTTCTCTACCGCCAGCATATTAGGCCAAGACAATCAGCCTGTACCCGTAGCCGGAACCGATGGCACGCCCTATGTAAGAAGCAAATACTTGGCTTACGAAAAACTAAAAACACACCCACTTAAATCTCACATCATTACTCTATTCCCAACGCTTGTATTTGGTGGCACAAAAAACACACCGAAATCACACCTTAATGAAGGTATTCCAGAATCTAAAAAATACTTAAAATTGCTACGATGGATATGGGTCGATTCTGCCTTTCATTTCATGCATGGCCGTGACATTGCGCTAGTGACCGCCGCACTGCTAGACCAACCCAATACGAAAGCCGATTATGTACTTGGCAACACGCCTTACACCGAACGCAGGGCCTGCCGAATACTGTGCAAGCGCTTTAAAATGCCTATCTATTTTCAAATTAAAGTGCCAACTTGGTTTATTTTTGCCCTTATTAAATTACTGCGCATTCAACTCTCCAATTGGGACAGGCATTGCATATCAAACCCACAATTTGTATACACAACCGTAACACCATCCTCATTTGGGTTATCCAACCAATACCCACAGCTGGAAGATGTTTTAAAAGAGATCTAAGTCAGACGTGATTTAAGACTTCACTTTTGTGCTTGTAGGAGGTGGTTTAGCTATAGCCACCCTACTGTACCTCGTTTCGGAGGATAAGCATCATCCTAAATTATTGACGAAAACAATTCAACAAAACAAATAAAAACTGACTTAGGCTGCAACCGATCTATTCACCCAACTAAGCCCGTTTCTACAAAAAGGGCAAAAGCTTGCGATCTACTCCAAACGAAATCGTCAAATACATCCGCACTCTTGCGTCGGCATCATCGGCAAAAAAGCGCTCTGCTGCCATGCCCATTTCAAAGCCAACGGTGTCGCGCCATGGAAGTGCATAACCGGCTAAGGCCTGTACGCCAGGAGAAAAGTCCTGTTTCATCGCATTAAAACCACCCAAAAATTGAACAAATGGCCCATGAAATTGTTGGTCTAAGTAATAACGAGGGCCAACCAATAAACCGGCCGATCCCGAATCGCTGACAAAGTCTTGATTTGGGTTAAGATGCGCTTCAAATACGGTCGTCCACTCACTCACATTTGGAATCTCATACCCTGCACGAAAATCGCCACGCGCCACAACAGATTCCACGTTAAACCATGTTTTTCGAAACGGATTTTTTATATCCCGTTGCCCCTCACTATTTAACATCCAACTGAACAAGGGTTTTTGCATTAGTTTGGGGTGCCGCCTGGCTTTTTTAACAGCAGGAACCGAGGTCGTTGTTTTGGTGATAGTAGTGGTGCGAATCACGTTGCCTGTTACCGATGTGGAGCCATCCTGCTCCGAAATGGCATTTTGAGTACTACTCGTGCTTAGAACGACTTTCACACTCACCGATTTAGACGCCGGCTGATCAGTAGATACCAGTGCCGACTCTACGGGGTATAAGTTAACAGCAAACGTGGGAACGGAAAAACAAACAAACAAAACAAATAAAATAACTCTCAACAAATCGATCTCCTGATCCATGGGATTATTAGACAAAATATTAGACACAGTGTAGCATAAATTCATGGCAAAACAGCAGTCCTACTTTGTAGTGGGGGACGAACCCTTACTGATCAGCGAAACCGTTAAAACGATCCTCGCAAAATACCCCAATCACACCCAAGAAAAGTGGGTCAAACAAGAGCTAGATAGCATTGCCACATTGGTTGAATCAGGCAGCTTATTTTCATCGCAATACATTCTACTAGCGAAAGACCCTGCGTTTCTGACGAAAGCCCCAACAGACAAAGAGTTCGAAAGACTAAAATCCATTTTCGAAACCATCGAAACAAATGGCCATGCCGTCGTTGTGTATTGCCCAACCAAAAAACCCGATATACGCAAAAAAGTGGCCGCCTATTTAAAAAAGAAGGCAACCACAACCGAATGCAATGCATTTAAGGATTGGGAACAAAACAAATTAATCGAATGGGCGCAAAACAGACTAAAAGGGAACGGGCAAACCATAGAATGGAATGCCGCACATCACTTAGCTGAAAGCTGCGGAAACAGCTTAAGCATGCTCGCCCAAAGCCTCGACACTTTATCCACCTATGCCATTGGAAAACCCACCATTACAATTGCCGATGTGCAAGCCCTGTCGGGCGACGATCAAGGCACGCCTTACCAGCTCACAGAAGCCATAAAATCAAAGAACCAAACACTGGCACTAAAAGTGGCCCGGCTATTGCTATTAAATGGCGAAGAACCCGTTAAATTATGCGGACTAATGGCCAGCTCCGTTAGGCTATACTTACAAATGCTATTGTTGCAAAAAGAAGGGAAAACTGCCCAAAATATGGCAAAAAGCCTCGGAAAAAACCCCTATTTCATTCAAAAACTGCTTCCAGATGTAAAGCGGCACCACACGATTCCTGCGTTAAAAATAGCGCTTAAAACCCTAGCCGATACCGATTACAATTTAAAGACAGGGCGCTTAAAACCAGAGGATGCAATGATACTGGCTTTGAGCAAGATTATGGGAAAATCGTAAGGCAACACAACCCATCATATATTTTCGATACAAATTAACACCCACATTCAACGCTTAACTAGTGTAGATAAAAACAAGAACCATCGATAATATTTAAATGATGGTATACCCAACTCGGGAATTTGCGGATAAAATAAAAGGAGTTGAGATAAAAGTTCAAATTCAAGGCATTCGAAGAAAAAGTACCGGAGTTTATATGAATAAATGAGGACACTTTTGATGAGACTAAACGCCGAAGCTGAGCTTTTAATCAACGACCAAAAGGGGAAACAACATGGCTGAAAACAACAACATCAAGAACCAACACATACACGACGTCAAAGGCGATAAACGCAAAGAGAATAAGATTCGTGGCACCGAAGACGATCATGATAAATTTACCAAAGAATTAAATAACATAAATGCGTTAATTAATACCTATATCGACCCATCTAGCCCAGAAGCCAGTAGCGTCGAAGGCGTGGGCAGCATGACTGACTCCGATAGGCGAGAAAAAGAAAAACGCGTCACTGCCGGCCTTGAACAAAAACAAGGCATCGTGGAAACACCGGCGCAACGCATTCGCAATCGCGACCAGATGCAGCGCCAAAAAGTACAAGGCGCACGGGCCACAGGCCAAACAAACGACGCCATTAAAGCCGGCGAAGACGTTTAAACACGAAAGGGGCCTAAGGGTATGAGCGATGGAATGGATCGACTTGCTGAAGCGGCAGGAGCAGTAGATGCTCTCAAACAGTCTGGTGGCGGCCAGGTTAACCAGACCATGGGCGAAGAAGTGCAACAAACAGCCACCTCTATTCTTGCCAAGAACGCTGGCAACAAAACAGCCGCGATCGAACAGCTCGACCTGCTAAAGCAGTCGGTAAACGATCAAGACCTGCGAAACAGCATTGATGCCACAATGTTTCGCTTACACGACGCCACGCCGGGCCTAGACCCAGCTGAGTTTATAAAAGAAGCATTTGCCGCAGCCATGAGCGACTTAGCTGAAACGACGACGACAAACCACAACAACTATGACGGACTTGATGTGCATGTCACCTCTACCTATTCAAAAGACGCACTGGCGCCAACTGACGCCACTAACAAATCAGACGATCAGCAAAAACAGTAGCGCCTTAAATTCCAAGGCTCCACACATCTATCAAAATGTCGTCAGCCAATCCAGTGCCACCACTTAGAATAATCTTATTATCAAAAAGCTGACATTGAGCACCACTTCTAGCCTCCCACTATTCACCCAAAGGAAAATGTTCGGTCCAAGTAACGCCATCAGACGAGTAAAACACACTCTCTAAACCCTGATTATGAGCTTCATCATACCCACCAACGATAAACATATGATACGACGAAACGATTACACAAGGCCCCGAACGCGCAGACCAAAGTTCCCCGATTGGGGTAACCTCAGTCCATGTCGCTCCATCGCTTGAATACCAGGTATCCGAAAACCCCTCATCTGGATCATTTTGATACCCACCAACAATCCACATTTTATTATCAAACGTCGCAACGTTAAAATAAGATCGTACCGGAAACCCGTCACCAACAGGTTGAACTTCCGTCCAGGTAATACCATCCGTACTATTCCACACATCAGCAAGATCACCATCGTCACCTTCTCCACCAATAACCCACATCTTATTGTCAAACACAGTCAACCCAAAGAAAACACGCGGTGCGAAATCAGCACTGACCGTCACTTCTTCCCACGTAATGCCATCTTCACTTTTCCATACATCATTCAAAAGGTTCTCTTCACCATCTCCCCCAGCTAACCAATAATAACCATTAAAGTAGACTCCCTTAGCGCCGTCTCTTTCTTCAAATTCAGGGGCCTCGTTTACAACAGACCAATTGGTTCCATCCAGCGAGCGATACACATCATCTGCCAGATGACCAAAATCATCTTCATCATCCTCACCCTCAAAATCCACTTCGCCAGAAACCAACAAGAGCGCCTCCCCATTCGAAAGCAAAGCACCGTCCTCGCGAGTGGTCGACAAATTCCCACGGTATGTCCAAGACGCACCAAGCGCGCCAGTACCAATAGCAGAGCTGTCCGATGAACTATCATTACTGGTGTTAGATATTCATCGCGCAATACCAGCACAACTGCAAAGCAGCGCGCCAATGAGCAAAACATTAAAATATCTATAGTTTAAAAATCTCATAATTCTCCTTTAATTGAGTCAACTGGAGAAGTTTATCAGTAGAAACCATGAGACCTTAACGAAACCGAGGCAGATTCGCATCCACATAAGCTTGTGCTCGCAAAGCACTCTGCCGTGCCATGTCGATGTCAGCCTGTCATTGCGATTGTACCCCTAACCAAGTTAAATAACGCTCAAAAAGACCCGATTTAAGCGAAACGAACTCAAAATTATGGATGTACTCAATGGCGCCTGTATCCCAATGAGTCACCACAACCGTTTTGAGTTTGCCACAACTAAACTCACCGCTATGCTCACATACAACGTCCTCAGCCATCGACACCGTTTTAAGCACACCCAATCCGATTAATTCGTTATCGCAATGAAAACCAAAGGAGCGCGTATCTTGTGACCACACTTCCCCATATCCAAACAATTGATTTGAATTAAAATCGCCACACATTTCAGTACCATTAGGAAACACAAAAAAACCACGACCAAAGCAAGAGCCGGCAGTCATCTCCCCATCGTATACAACTCCAGAGAAACACCGAATATGAACATCACCAGAAGGATATCCATTTTGAATGTGCCAAACGAATCCAGCGCCATGAATGTCAACATCGAAATCACCCGTATAAACGCCTCCAGCCGAATGCCGCACAACCTTTAAAACGCCTGAAGCATCAAAATCCAGAAGCAATTCATTCTCTTTACTTTGATAGCGAATCGTACCCGCTGGAACACCATTATCCCAGTCCCCTTCTAAAATATAATCATGCCGCACCAATCGTCCTTTGCCATGCAGCCGAAGCGATGCATTCAACTCCCCTATTAACTGTAAGGCACCCGTTTCCCCATCATCATCAAATTCCAAAATAGCCGTGGGCAGACATCCTGCGTACGACTCGTCATCTTGCATAGTAAGAGAGGAATAAACCCTGTCACCCACATAACGGCGATCATAACTATATGTAATACAACGCCCATGTAAAAAGCGGGCTCGCACACAGGTTTGGCCATTCCCTTCACCATCCAAGCCGCCCGAAAACATAAGCTTAATACGGCTACCATCCACCGCCAGTAATTCAGAAATAGCGAATCGAGTAGTGGCACAGTGACCATTCGTACTCGTCACCATCATGCGCAACAAATCACTTAGAGACGGGTAAAATACGGGTGTGTACTGGAAACAAAAAAAACAGCTTGAGATTGATCAAGAACAGACAAATCAGATAGTGGCACCTGAGTAA
>JAQBTH010000008.1 GCA_027623425.1 bacterium
CCTATAGATGCAAATCTGGATTATGAAAGTTTAGAGCAAGTTACTAATAGTACTAAACCAGTAGCGACAAGTGGAAGAGATGTTGCAAATGCATTTGAAGGTTTAGAAAATAAAGATGATATTCAGGGAAGTCTTAAAAGTGGGTACATAGAATTTAACATTACTAAAGATGGAAACTCCAAGACGCGTTACCTAAGTTTTACTCCTTTGCGAGGTGTTCATGTAGCGAAAAAACCACCAACGGGTCAAGTTGCGCTTGAAGCGCAGCGTTCTTTTGAAATTATGAATACGCTTGGATTCAGGAAGTAACGTTCAGTAACCTTAGCCGTATTTCTTGCGAATGTCCTGGCTGAGGCGCATGGAGCAAAAGTCCGGCCCACACATACTACAGAAGTGGGCCACTTTCGCCCCGTCTGCCGGTAACGTTTCATCGTGGTAACTCATCGCCCGTATCGGGTCCAGGCTAAGGTTAAACTGGTCGTGCCAGCGAAATTCAAATCGTGCTTTGGATAACGCGTCATCGCGCACTTGCGCCCCAGGGTGCCCCTTAGCCAAGTCTGCCGCGTGCGCAGCAATCTTGTAGGCAATAATGCCTTCTTTCACGTCATCTTTGTTCGGCAAGCCCAAATGTTCTTTGGGAGTCACGTAGCACAGCATGGCCGTACCGTACCACCCAATTTGTGCTGCCCCAATGGCAGACGTAATGTGATCATACCCAGGCGCAATATCCGTTGTTAACGGGCCTAATGTGTAAAATGGGGCTTCATGGCACAGTTCCAATTGCTTGGTCATGTTCTCTTCAATCAAGTTCATTGGCACATGGCCAGGCCCTTCAATCATTACCTGCACGTCGTGTTCCCACGCACGCTTTGTCAGCTCGCCCAACGTTTTTAGCTCGCCAAATTGCGCGGCATCATTCGCATCTGCGATGCTGCCAGGTCGCAACCCATCCCCCAAGCTAAAGCTCACGTCATAGGCCTTCATAATCTCAATAATCTCGTCAAAATGCGTGTACAAGAAGTTTTCCTTGTCATGATGCATGCACCACATGGCCAAGATAGACCCACCTCGGCTTACAATACCCGTCACGCGCTTGGCAGTAAGTGGAATGTATTCCTTTAATACGCCAGCATGAATTGTAAAGTAATCCACGCCTTGTTCGGCCTGTTCAATTAAGGTGTCGCGGTATACTTCCCAAGTCAGGTTCTCAGCTTTGCCATCTACTTTTTCAAGGGCTTGGTAAATTGGCACCGTGCCGATTGGAACAGGCGAGTTGCGTAAAATCCATTCACGGGTTTCATGAATGTTAGTGCCGGTGGATAAGTCCATCACCGTGTCGCCACCCCATCGAATCGACCATGTTAGCTTTTCAACTTCTTCTGCAATGCTTGAACTTACCGCCGAATTGCCAATGTTGGCATTGATTTTTACGTGGAAATTACGCCCAATAATCATCGGTTCTAATTCAGGGTGGTTAATATTTGCCGGAATAATAGCGCGCCCAATCGCCACTTCATCACGCACAAATTCAGGGCTGCAGTTTTCCCGAAGTGCGATGTATTCCATTTCTGGGGTAATAATGCCTTTTTTAGCGTAATGCATTTGGCTCACATTTTTACCCGCTTTTGCGCGGCGTGGCACACGTTTATTTGGGAATAGTTGGTCGTAAAATACGGCGGTGGGGCTGGCTTCGATTTCCACAGAGTGCGACTCTAGCCACTCCGTGTCATCGCGCATATCAATCCATTCTTGCCGTATAGGCGCAAGCCCTTTGCTAATATCTGTTGTAATCTCTGGGTCCGTGTAGGCTCCAGACGTGTCGTACACCCGAATAGGCTCGTTTTCTATTGTTTCGCCTTCAATGACTGTGTGCGATAAGGTGATTTCTCGCTCAGGTACTTGAATTTGGGGGTATAGTTTTCCTTTTTTATAGATCTTTTTAGAGTTCGGAAACGCATCATATTGAATGCTTAATTCTTTTGGTGACTTTTTATAACTATCTTTAAAGTTATGTTGGCCGTTTTTATCGTCTTTACCCTGTTTCCCTGGGTGGTGGGCTAGTGTAGTGCTCATAGCCTCATACTATAGCAAAACCCCCTTTCTCGCACCAGGGTTGATCCTGTTTTACCCCTCATTCCCGACCAACCCTGGCCGTCATTCCCGACCCAGCATGTCATTCCCGACCAACCTTGGCCGTCATTCCCGACCCCGATCGGGAATCCCCCCATACGTCACGACTACGCGCCTTGCTCTTCACTACGCCCACGCCTATAATAAATCTAATGAACTCCGGGGAAACCAAACAACTAGCCGTAATCGGAAATCCAATCTCGCACTCTGCATCACCCAAAATGCAAGGGGCCATGATTGCCGATTTAAATCTAAATATGAGCTACAATGCGATTTTAATCGAGACGCCAGACGCCTTAAGGGTATTTTGCGATAGCGTGCGCGACGACGCCAATTTTATTGGGTTCAATGTCACCATTCCTTATAAAGAAGTGGTGATGCCATTTTTAGATGAATTAGCGCCATCCGCATTACGCGCTCAAGCGGTAAACACGGTGGTCAATAAAGGGGGGCGTTTAGTTGGTCATAATACCGATGGAGACGGATATGTTTTGGCGTTAACATCAGAGTGTCAGTTTAAGCTCAAAGGTAGCAGCGCGGTTCTTATTGGGGCAGGGGGAGCCGCAAAAGGCATCGCAGTGGCGCTGATGGAAAACGGATTAAAGCAGTTAACAATTGTGAATCGCACATTAAGTAAAGCAGAGGGACTGTCGCAGCATCTTCTTACATTGGGGTACACCACAACAGCCCTTGCACTTGCGTATGCCGACCAGGCGCTAAGTAATGCGGGTTTAGTCATAAATACAACCCCAATTGGCATGGCCGACACTGTCCACCACACCCCGCTTCCTGTCACAAACTGGTGCCATTCAGGCCAGCTTGTTTCAGATATTATTTATAAACCCGCCCAAACAGAGTTTCTAAAGCAAGCCGCTGCAAAGGGGGCCAAAACCTATGGTGGAGCAGGTATGTTAGCAGGGCAGGGCGCAATCGCATTTAAGCTATTTACAGGTAAGAATGCACAGTTTGATATAATGAGAGCAACACTCTAGTTTGCACTAGAGACGAGAGGATTTAAAAAATGACACCAATTAAAAATGATTTAGCACAATATTCACAATATCAGCGAGTAGGAGTATTTGTTGATGTGCAGAATATGTTCTATTCCGCAAAATACATTATGAAAGCAAAATTAGACTTTGCAAAACTGATGAAAAAGGCCGTGCGAGGCCGTCAGTTAATACGGGCAGTTTGTTACGTGATTGACAACCCAGAAATCGATCAGAGTGGCTTTACCGACATGTTAATCGCCAATGGCTACGAGATAAAGTCAAAAGAGCTTAGAAGCCGTGCTGATGGGTCTCAGAAGGGCGATTGGGATATGGGTATCGGCGTCGATGCCATTTCAATGGCGGATAAACTCGATATTCTAGTATTAGTGTCTGGCGACGGTGATTTTGCAGATTTGGTGTATTACCTAAAAAGCAAAGGCGTGTTTGTGGAAGCCATGTCATTTTCTGAAAGCACCAATGATGATCTGATCAAAGCGGTAGATTTACACATTCCAATTGAGAAAGACATGTTGCTGCGACCAAAACGATTAAACAATCGTCGACCAAATGGCAATAAATCTTCAGACGCACCAACTAACTCCACTGACGAATGAGTATCGGTAAAATCATCCTCGAAGGATACCGCTTAATAAAAGAAGACTGGATTGTGGCGACACCGTATCTGATCTTTTCGTTTATCTCTTATTTGTTCACGACACAGTTTCAGACATTCTTAAACGTTGAAATGCCGTTTCAATCTTATTTTATACGCTCACTTGCGGTGAATTGGGTGCTGGAAGGCTTTGTTATCAGTTTTACTTTGGCAATGTGCATCGCCGTTGTATCTAAGAAAAGTATTGAAATATCCAGCGCAGGGAGCATGGCCTTTAAGCGTCTGTTTAATATGCTTTTAGTGACCATTTGGACGGTGGCGCCAGCTATTTTTATTTCCTATCACGTTGCCCCAAAGCTAGTGGACCCTGCGATCTCGATTCCAACACATTATATTGGTTTAGTGCTGGTCGTCATGGTTGTGAATGTGGTGTTAGTGTTTGCAGATATTTTAGTTGTTGGCCCACAATTTGGGTTTGTTAGATCAGTTTTAGAATCTGCGTATTTGGTTGCTAAGAATTCCATGATGGTTGCCAAGTTAATTCTGGCGTCAATTATGGTGTCGATTAGTTTGCAGGTGTTAAGTATTATAATGGCGGGGATTCCCGTCGTTGGAGAGTCGTTATTCTTTGTCGCGCTTCAAGGCTTTAATTTCACTTTGGTAAGCGCAATGGCTGTGGTGGTTTATTACAACGGTTTGCGTAAACAAACCACCATCGTAGTGGATGCCTAGTTTAAGCTATATGTAACTTGAATCTTCTTATTGCTAAGATTTAGTACGCGCGTTTCTTTCGCTACACCGATTTTATTTTCAATGTCTGCAAAGTTTAAAGTGATATTACTGTGGATGTCCTGATTCATGTTGTTAGCCTCCTAAAGCTGGTTGCATTCAGTCAAATGCGTTGTTTTTTTTCCTCGTGCAATATATACCCAATGTAAACTTAGCTAAAACATCGAAAAATCTTGATGCAATGAGCGGGAGTATAGGGCTAGACAGTTTGAATCGCCATTGCTATACTGTCCAGCCTAACAATTACTACTTAAGACCAATAGGAGTTTGACTATGACAGCAACGGTTCTCGACGCGAAACCGCGCACGGAAAAAGGAAAAAACAAGGTAAAACATTTACGCAATGAGGGTATTATCCCAGCTGTTGTGTATGGTGGAAGCGCGGAACCAGAGATGGTTTCTGTTGAACTTCGCATTTTAGAGATGTTATACAATCGCAGCCCATATGGCCGCAACCAAATTATTGACCTATCTATAGATGGAAAACAGACGCAAGTTATTTCTAAAGACTTTGGTCGCCATCCAGTAACAGGCCGTATCAAACACGTGGATTTTTATCGCGTCCAAGAAGGCAAAACAGTGGCAATCAATGTGCCAGTTCGTTTGTCAGGAACGGCTGTTGGTCAGAAGATGGGTGGAGTCCTTTTACAAGGATTAACGGCAATTAAAATTGAATGTCAGCCATCAGCAATCCCTGAGTTTGTTGCCGCCGATGTGTCAGGTATGAAGCTGGGTGACGTGTTGCAAGTAAAAGACTTGAAATTAGATGGCATTAACGTGAAGTCTATGCGTTACGAAATCATTGCTACTGTAGATGTTCCGCGTGCTGAAAAAGCAGCTGGTTCAACCGAAGATAGCGTTCCAGTGAATAACGCAGCAGCTTCTGAAGATGAAGATGGCGAATCCGGAGACGAATAGTCACCCGTTTTATCAGTCAGTACGTCAGAATGTTACTCGTCTAAATCAGTGTTTGTGCATTGGTTTAGATCCAGACCCTAAAAAGTTACCAAGTGGGTATTCCCAAACGGTGGCAGGTGTTGAAGCATTTCTTAACGATATCATCTCAATTACCAAGCACCATTGCGTGGCATATAAACCAAATATCAGTTTCTTCGAAGCGCTTGGTTTAGACGGGTTGCATGTGTTGGAACGCGTGATGAAGCGCATTCCTTCTCATGTTCCCACTGTTTTAGACGCAAAACGCGGTGATATTGGCAATACATCGGCCATGCAGGCGCGTTATATTTTTGATTATTTTGGCGCAAGCGCCACAACTGTTCATCCCTACATGGGTGGGGATAGCGTCCTGCCGTTTATTGAACACAGAGATCGGTATACGTTCATATTAGCGCTAACGTCGAATGTTGGGGCGCGGGATATTGAAAAGCTGGCTTTGGCCGATGGTAGGCCCTTGTACAGTGCTGTTGTGGATCAGTGCCTAACCTGGCACTCGATCGCCCAAAACGTGGGATTGGTTGTGGGTGCGACGCAAGACGAGATGGCCAAAATCCGCAAACAAACCCCAGACCAACTCTTTTTGATTCCGGGCGTCGGTGCCCAAGGTGGCGATTACCACGCTGTAAAAACGGTAGGCCAAAACCAAGATGGACTAGCACTAATCAATATGTCTCGCGGCATACTGTATGCTAGTCCAACAAAATCAGATATGGAATCAAAAATCTTACAGATTATTAACGCCTTATAAAAGGTGTTTTAAGCGATAACGTTGCTGCGGTAGGCTTCTAATCGACGCTTGCGTGTCGGGTGTTTTAGCTTACGTAGTGCTTTTTCTTCAATCTGACGAATACGTTCACGGGTCACATTATACACGCGCCCCACTTCTTCCAAAGTACGAGGGCGTCCATCATCAAACCCAAAGCGAAGCTTTAGAATCATTTGTTCGCGTTCTGTCAAAATCGACATCGCTTTAATAAGCTCTTCACGCAAAATATGGCGATATGCTGCAAACTCAGGTGATTCTAAGTTCTTATCTTCAATGAAATCTCCCAATTGAGAACTCTCTTCGTCGCCAACAGGCATTTCAAGGCTCAAAGGAACCTGTGAATATTTACGAATCGCAATAATATTTTCAAGCGGGATGCCAGATTTTTCTGATACTTCTTCTTCAGTTGGTCGTCGTCCAAGATCCTGCATTAACATGCGGCTGATCTTCTTTACTTTGTAGATAGTTTCAACCATGTGTACTGGCACACGAATGGTGCGTGACTGGTCTGCTATTGCTCGTGTAATTCCTTGTTTGATCCACCATGTGGCGTAAGTCGAAAATTTAAATCCTTTTTTATAATCAAATTTTTCGGCTGCACGAATAAGTCCTGTGTTTCCTTCTTGAATAAGATCAAGAAACTGTAGGCCTTGACCAGTGTATTTTTTAGCAATTGAAACAACCAAGCGTAGGTTGGCGTTGATCAGTTTCTTTTTTGCAATCTCGTTGCCTTCAGCCACTTTTTTAGCAAGCTCTATTTCTTCATCTGGATTTAGAAGCTTGATGGTACCAATTTCACGAAGATACATTTTTACCGAATCATCAAGATCAGCCATTTTCTCAACGTCGCCTTCTTGAATAGGCGCCTCGTCTTCACTTACGCTTCCTTTTGGCTGGCGTGCTTTTCGTCCTGGCTTTTTACTATCAGAAATTTCAATTCCTAAAGACATGATCTCTTCGATTGTTTCAATCGAATTTTCTGGATTCTCTATAACTGAAAGAACTTCTTCGGGGCTTAAAATACCGCGCTCTCCAGCCATATTTTTAAGTTCAGTGACGTCATTAACTTCTTGGTCGGCATCGTATTTCATAAACGTCGGTACTCCTTCAGGAATTGTATTTTTTTGTTAGTGATTCTGGGGAGTGAACTCAATTAAAACCCCAATAATAACAAAATTTGTGTATCTTAAGCAAGAATTATTAATGCGACGGCATCGACACGCTTGCTTATATCTCTTATCGTATGAGAATTATCTGAAGTTTCAAAAACTTTTTAAATGATTAAACATCGGCAACCCAGAATTGAGGTTCAACTTGTACACTTACTGGTTGGCGCGCAACGATTGCTGCGGCTTGTTCCGGTGCGTCAGGTTGTGGCGGTTGTTGAAAACAGCAAAATCGGTCAAGGCAAGAACAGCTACACAACACTTGTCTACGACCGTTATTCTGATGGTGTTCATGGCCATATATTGCATATACTGCATCAACAAGAAGTCCTGCGCATGCAAGCGAAGTTCCTCCCACTATTCCAATAGGGTTCCCGCTGGTGTAAATACAAGCAAACAACGCAGCCCCAAGTATACTGCCGCCTGTTGCCGTTCTGGCGATTTCACACTTGAGTGACTCTGGCTCACCAGTGCATTTCCTTGAACCATCCCCGCCATGTTCCAGACGAGGGCGAATGTTTGAGTCACGTATCGTTGGGCAACAATTCCGCATCGCGTTTAGATAATCTCTTCCAGACTCTCGAATTCCAGACCAACACTCGCTATTTCTTAATCGTTCCAAAACTAAAATCTACTCAAATAGTAAATTAAGTAAAATTGTGTTTTGTTGAAATGTACAATATTGTTTATTTTTATTCAAGTGTATAAAGTGAAATTTTGAAATCTCCCGTTTGCTTGATTCGATAATAGGTAGATTAAATTCGAGGAGGGGATGACATTATGAATAATATGCTAAACGATAGAAGACCATTTACGGAGTACCTAGAGGAGCGCGGCCTTTTTATTGATAACAAAGGTGGGATTCAACCTGAGAATATCGAAGTAAGTAAAGTGTCTAATATTTTACCCGGTAGTTATATGGTGTCGATTGGCGATGCAACGGTAACTTGTTTTAATTCAGAAGTATTTATCCGCACCATTCGAGATGTGGAAAGTAAATTGAAGTATCAATTATTTGGCAATCAATAGCTAAGATTAAACCGGTAACGCGTTAGTCGCGGCTACGCATTTTTGCAAGTAAGCGTAAAATTTCAATATAAAGCCATATTAGAGTCACCATAAGCCCAAAAGCGGCATACCATTCCATGTATTTTGGCGCGCCAATTTCAGCCCCACGTTCAATGAAATCAAAATCCATTACTAGGCTTAGCGCGGCAATTGCACACACAAACAGGCTAAATCCAATGCCCAATAGACCGTTTCCAAAGATTGGAAGGCTAACGCCGAAGAATCCTAGAATGAATGCGGCCATATACACAATAAAAATGCCGCCAGTGGCAGCAACAATGCCGAGTTTAAAGTTTTCTGTGGCGCGAATCATTCCGCTTTTATATGCAAACAATAGGCTTAAAAGCGTACCTGCCGTAAGTGTGGTGGCTTGCAACACAATCCCAGGGTACTGCGCTTCAAAAATAGCTGAAATTCCGCCTAGAACAAGGCCCTGAGCACCTGCGTAAATGGGGGCAGTGACTGGCGCGGCTGTCTTTTTAAAGATGGTGATAAGAGCGGTAATGAGGCCAATTATCATGCCTGTCACCAACCAGGGGGTTACGGCTGCAGGGTTTCCAGTGGTCGAAAATTGGCTCCAACTAAATGTGCCAGTCAGTAATAGTATCGCCGTCATTGTAAGTGTTTTATTTACGGTGCCTTGAATCGTCATGATGCCAGATTCCGTGCTGGCTTGGAGGGCATTTTGAAAAATTTGATTATTTAATGCTGGGTTGCTGCTTTTTATCATTTTAAGTGTACTCCTCGCGTGTTGTTGTTCCGCTTTGAATGGGAACCTTTTGCAATATTATACGAATCTTCCATGAAAAAGTCACTAGATTTGGCGAAGTAAATTTAACTATCTAATGTGTTGATATGTCGCATAAATGAAGATGTAAAGCGGCGTATTTCGCCATAGGCACGTCCAAGGCCTCTAAAAACTTTGGGCAAGTCTTTTGGCCGAATAACAAGAATGAGCACTGTTCCAATAATAAGGATTTCGCCCATGCCTAGTCCAAACATATTATAGTCCTTTCCCGAACCCAAAAATTTTGGCAATCAGTATAGTTAAAAAGTACAGAACCACCAGCGGCACTCCAAGCGAAAGTTGCGAAATGATATCAGGCGGGGTGACAACCGCAGAAAGGGCGAATATGCCAACGACTACATATCGGCTTGCTTTCCAACATGCCTTCCGGCTCACTAAATTCAGAGCTAGCAACACTTCTAATAAGATAGGAAGTTGAAAAAGAAGAAGCGCCATAAAGATAAGCTGTACAACATAAAAAACTGTGGACTGAAAATTCAACAAAATTCCTACATTATTTGGGATAAACCCTGCAGATGTCATAAATCCAATAGTAAACGGCACAATATAAAAGTAACTTAGATAAAAACCACCCGTTACAAGCGCGGCGCTACAAAATAGAGCAATCGCCACGAACCATTTTTCCCGTTTTCTAAGGCCGGGAAATACAAATCGAACACCGTGATAGAGCAAGAACGGCGAGGCGCCAACGATTCCCATGACGCCACTCAATTTCATTTTGGCAGAAAACCCTTCAAAAAGGCTGTTAATAAATAATGGGTCAGTAAGTGATGACCTGCCGGCCATTGACTGAAAGGGGCTCATAACAAATCCCACAATAGGGTCGTATAATATGAAGGAGGCTATGGCAAAAGCGATGACCCAGCCTAGCGACCATGTTAATCTCCGTCGTAGTTCAACAAAATGGTGTAACAAGGGTTGGGTTTGGAATTCGGGCTCTTCACTATTCATTATAGGGCAATTTAAACCTCAAGCTAGGGTTTGTCAAATATGAAGAAAAATATCCATTATTTGAACTTAGGAATTAACAAAGTTGCCCTCTTTACAGTGCTGGAAATGTTGCTATACTAATCAAGGTCACAGAACCGAAAATACACGATAAGGAAGCTCATGTCACAACACGCCCGACTCATTTTAGAAGATGGTAGCTGCTACGATGGCACTGCATTTGCAGGAGAGGGTAAGTGTTTCGGAGAATTAGTATTCAATACCGCCATGTCGGGGTATCAAGAAGTGCTCACCGACCCATCCTATTCCCGCCAAATCGTAATGATGACTTACCCCATGATTGGCAATTATGGAGTTAACCTTGAGGACGTGGAGTCCAGAGGTTTGTTTTTATCCGGGTTCGTCGTGAGGGAATATTCTAATTTACCTAGTAATTGGCGTTCAACCCAATCTCTTTCAAATTATCTTAATGCCAATAATATTATAGGTATTGAAGGTATTGATACGCGGGCGGTAACTCGGCATATAAGAGAAAAGGGTGCTCAGCGCGCCATGCTTACCACATCAACAGCCTCTCTGGAGTCGCTTGTAGAAGAAGTGCGATTAAGCCCGAGTATGGCAGGCCAGAATTGCGTGTCTGAAGTGACATGTACAAAGCCTTACACCTGGCAAGCTCCTAATAGAACGCTATATAAAGTGGCAGTGATTGACTGCGGCATTAAATTAACCATTTTACGCCAACTACGAGCCCATGGGTGCGACTGCCATGTGTTTCCAGCAGATACGTCAGCTGAAACCATTTTGGCAGGGCAATTTGATGGCGTATTTCTTAGTAACGGCCCCGGAGATCCTGAGCCTGTTGTTACCACAGTTAAAACCGTAGAAGGGTTGCTTGGAAAGTTACCAATCTTTGGGATTTGTCTTGGTCACCAAATGCTTAGTTTGGCATTGGGTGGGCGCACATATAAATTAAAATTTGGTCACCACGGAATAAATCATCCAGTAAAGAATTTGAAAACAGGCCATATTGAAATTACCTCCCAAAATCATGGTTTTGCAGTTGATGCTGATAGTTTTGGTAGTGGAGTAGATGTAACGCATATCAATTTATATGATGGTACAAATGAAGGTATTGCAAGCAAAAACTTGAATGCATTTTCTGTGCAATACCATCCAGAGGCGGCGCCTGGCCCTCACGATTCGGCGTATTTATTTAAAGACTTTGTTACCTTGATGCAGGATTGGCGATTGCAGCAAGGTCACGCAGCAGAACGTGTAGTAGGGCAGGTAATATAAAATGGATTATTCAGAGTTTTTAGAAGAAGACGATCACTTTTACGATCATTGTGGTGTGTTTGGTGTATTCGGTTCTAAAGAGGCCGCAAATTTATGCTATTTTGGGTTGTACTCCTTGCAACACCGTGGGCAAGAAAGCGCGGGCATCGTATCTCGGGATAAACGGCAGTATTTTGTTGTAAAAGACATGGGATTGGTGTCTGAAATATTTGAACACGAACAACTGCATTACCTAAAAGGCGACTCTGCGATTGGGCATGTTCGCTATTCCACAACCGGGTCGTCTGAAACGCGCAACATTCAACCTTTATATTCCAAAACCGCAAAAGGGAAGATTGCAATTGCACACAATGGCAACTTAACGAATGCCTATAAGTTATACAATAAACTCAAAAATGAAGGTGCATTATTTCAATCTACCGTTGATTCAGAAGTGATTATGCACCTGTTTTCCCGTTCAAAAAAGAAAAAAGTGGCGGATGCGATGTTAGACACCTTATCCAAAATTGAAGGCGCGTACAGTCTTGTTATGCTGGGTGATGATTGCATGATGGCCGCCCGTGATCCACAGGGCTTTAGGCCACTTGTTCTTGCAAAGCGTAAAGATGCATATATCGTAAGTTCTGAAACGTGCGCCTTAGACCTGATTAACGCTGAATATATTCGCGAAATTGAGCCTGGTGAGTTGGTTTACATCGATAAAGATGGTGTTAAGAGTTTTAAAATTCCACTGCCTGTAAAGCCAGCTCTTTGTGTGTTTGAACATGTGTATTTTGCCAGGCCAGACAGTTTAATCTTTGGCGAAAATGCCCACTTGGTTCGCCGAGAATTTGGGCGTATGTTAGCCAGAGAACATGGCGTGGATGCGGATATGGTAATGGCCATTCCCGATTCTGGTAATTCAGCAGCGCTTGGTTATGCAGAGGAAAGTGGCATCCCCTATGAAATTGGAATGACACGTAACCACTACGTTGGCCGCACCTTTATTCAGCCGAAGCAAAAAATTCGTAATCTTAAAGTAAAAGTAAAATTAAACCCAATCCGAGAGGTACTAAAAGGAAAACGTGTGGTGGTAATTGATGACAGCATTGTTCGCGGAACAACCTCTCGTCAGCGGGTACAATCCATCCGTAACGCGGGAGCCAAAGAAATTCACGTCCGCATCTCATCTCCACCTATTACAAACTCCTGTCACTTTGGCATTGATACGCCCGATACCGCAGATTTAATTGCGGCAAACAAATCAATCGAAGAAATCAGAAAATACATTGGGGCGGATTCGTTGGCATATTTAAGTAAAGAAAAAATGCTTGAATCGTTTCAAACCATTGCTCCAGAGGATTTTTGCACAGGCTGTTTTGACGGTAAATACCCAATAAAATTACATCGCAAAAAGGGCAAGTATGCCTTTGAAAAGGAAAAAATTAGCTACTATGGCAAAGCGTGAAGACATTAAAAGTATATTAATTATAGGTTCTGGCCCAATTGTCATTGGGCAGGCTTGTGAGTTTGACTATTCGGGTGTACAAGCGTGTAAAGCACTTCGTGAAGAAGGTTATAAGGTCATACTTGTTAATAGCAATCCGGCCACAATAATGACAGATCCAGATACAGCGGACGTGACCTATATTGAACCACTAACGGCTGAAATACTAACCAAAATTATTGAAAAAGAGCGCCCTGATGCTGTCTTGCCAACACTTGGTGGGCAAACGGGCTTAAATTTAGCAATGGAGCTAGACTCTCAGGGAATCTTTAAACAATACGGTGTTGAAATGATCGGTGCCAATGCAGAAATTATCGATCGTGCCGAGGACCGTGATAAGTTCAAGAATGCCATCGAAAAGATCGGCCTCAGCGTGCCAAAATCTAAAGTAGCACACACCCTTGAAGAGTCTTTGAGTATTGCTCAAGAAATAGGGTTTCCTTGCATTATTCGTTCGACCTTTACACTCGGCGGTAAGGGTGGTGGCGTGGCCTACAACTTGAAAGAGGTTGAGCAAATCGCAACCGTTGGGCTTGGAAGTAGCCGCATTTCGGAGATTTTGATTGAACAGTCCATTATAGGATGGAAAGAATATGAGTTAGAAGTAATGCGTGATCGAGCTGATAACGTGCTTATCGTATGTTCAATTGAAAACGTAGATCCTATGGGAGTACACACCGGAGACAGCATTACTGTTGCGCCCATCCAAACACTATCAGATATGGAATACCAAAAAATGCGAAACGCAGCCATTGCCATCATTCGCGAAATAGGCGTTGAAACCGGTGGTAGCAACATCCAATTTGCGGTCAATCCTGAAAATGGGGATATGATCGTAATTGAAATGAATCCTCGCGTGTCGCGAAGCTCGGCTTTATCATCTAAAGCCACTGGTTTTCCAATCGCAAAATTAGCGGCAAAAGTAGCCGTTGGCTTTACTTTAGATGAACTGAAAAATGATATTACTGTAAATACACCCGCTAGTTTTGAGCCGACTTTAGACTATTGTGTGGTAAAGATCCCACGTTTTAACTTTGATAAATTCCCACAAGCCAACGATACTTTGGGCGTATCAATGCGCAGCGTGGGCGAGGTAATGTCCATTGGCAGAACCTTCAAAGAAGCGTTACAAAAGGCGTTGCGATCCATGGAAATTAAGCGGTTTGGTTTTGGGTCAGACCCCAAAGCGCCAGATTATATTTCCGAAGAGGATTTATCGGGGTTGTTACGCACGCCAAACCCGAAACGTATTTCTGCCCTTGAATACGCCTTTCGAATTGGGTGGAGCGTGGATAAGTGTTTCGAAATTTCTAAGATTGATCCATGGTTTCTTGATCAAATGCGTCAAATTGTGGCGATGGCAGGCACTATTGATGAAACGACCTTAAACGATGCTCACGCACTTAAGCGTGCGAAACAGTTTGGTTTTTCAGACGTGCAGTTAGCCACGATTACAGGTAAAACAGAAGAGGATATTCGCATTGCCCGTCACAAACAATCCGTGTTGCCGACCTATAAAATAGTCGACACCTGTGCGGGTGAGTTCGAAGCCTTTACACCCTATTTTTACTCAACGTACGAACAGGAAAACGAAAGCCACCCTTCCGAAAAGAAAAAGGTGCTTATTTTAGGTGGCGGACCGAATCGAATCGGACAGGGAATCGAATTTGATTACTGCTGCGTTCATGCGGTTTTTGCGTGCAAAGAATTGGGCTACGAAAGTATCATGGTCAATTCGAACCCTGAAACAGTCTCCACCGATTACGATACGTCTGACAAGCTCTACTTCGAACCATTAACCTATGAAGATGTAATGAATATTTACGAATTGGAGAAACCAGAGGGTATTATTATTCAGTTTGGTGGTCAAACACCGCTTAATCTGGCAGAACAGTTGGATCGTGCGGGCGCCAAAATATTGGGAACAAGCTACGATTCTATTGATAGAGCCGAAGACCGCGATCGCTTTCAGTTATTACTTAAGAAATTAGAGCTCAAGCAACCAGATAACGACACAGCCATCACAATCGATGAAGCCGTTATTATTGCCAACCGTATTGGGTATCCTGTTGTTGTACGACCAAGTTATGTGCTTGGCGGCGCGTCTATGGATATTGTTTACGACGACCCAGAATTAAAAAAATACATGGCGCAAGCACAAGATGTCTCTCCTGAACGACCTGTTCTAATCGATAAGTATTTAGAAGCGGCACTTGAAGTGGACGTGGACGCTGTGGCCGATGGCACAGATTGCGTCGTATCTGGCGTGATGGAGCATATTGAAGAGGCAGGTATTCATTCTGGCGATAGTGCATGCGTCATGCCGCCATACTCAATTTCAGAGACTAATTTAGCCGCCATTAAGGCAGCCACAAAACAATTGGCTTTAGAGTTGCAAGTAATTGGCTTATTAAATATTCAATTCGCAATTAAAGACGGTGATGTCTATGTGCTTGAGGTAAATCCTCGAGGGTCTCGAACCGTGCCGTTTGTAAGTAAAACAACGGGTATTGCATGGGCTAAAATCGCGACCCGAGTCATGTTAGGTGAAAAGTTAGCATCTATGGATGTGAGCGAGGTAATTCCGATTCATACTGCCGTGAAAGAAGCCGTCTTTCCATTTAATCGTTTTCCAGAAGTGGATACGTTGTTAGGCCCAGAAATGAAATCAACTGGCGAAGTTATGGGTATTGATGATGACTTTGGTATGGCCTTTATTAAGTCGCAAATTGCATCTGGTCAGCATATACCTAAAGAAGGAACTGTGTTTATTTCCGTTCGAGAGTCTGACAAATCCACCATTATACCAATCGCAAAAACCATTCATGACCTCGGATTTAAGTTAATAGGTACAGGTGGAACCGCTGATAAACTCACCCAATCCGGCGTGCCTTGCGACCGCGTGTTAAAGGTCTATGAAGGTCGCCCAAATGTAGTCGATGAAATGAAGAATGGCAACGTACAATTGGTGATTAATACGCCTTCAGGTAAAAACCCAATCAAAGATGAAGTGGTGATTCGCCAAGCTGCAAATGCTCTAAATATTCCCGTTATTACAACAATCGCTGGTGCACGGGCAACTGCTAACGCGCTAGCGCCATTTTTAAGAGAACAACTTACTGTCACCCCATTGCAGGATAGAAATTAGGTTGGTCTAATATGCGATTTTCTCAACTATTTGCACCTACTTTAAAGGAAACCCCAAAAGAGGCAGAAGTAACAAGTCATCAGCTGATGATTCGTGCCGGCATGATTCGCCAAGTGGCATCAGGCATTTATGATTTACTACCATTGGGATTAAAAGTAATCCGAAAATTTGAAGCCATAGTGCGCGAAGAGTTAAATAAAACGGGTGCGCAGGAAGTGTTAATGCCTAGTTTAGTGCCAGCAGAACTATGGAAGGAAAGCGGCCGATGGGATGCTTATGGTAAGGAACTGCTTCGTGTTAAAGACAGAATGGATCGTGACTATTGCTATGGCCCAACGCATGAAGAAGTGATTACTGAATTGGTTAGAGCGTCGGTGCGGTCTTACAAACAATTGCCAATCAACTTGTACCAAATTCAAACCAAAGTTCGCGATGAAATTCGCCCCCGTTTCGGTCTGATGCGTAGCCGTGAATTTACCATGAAAGATGCCTACAGCTTTCATGCCACCACAGACTCCTTAGACGCAACCTATCAGGACATGTTTAATGCCTACCATCGTATTTTTAAACGGTGCGGACTAACGGCCAGTGCCGTATCTGCTGACAGCGGGGCAATCGGTGGTTCGGAATCTGCCGAGTTTATGGTGAATGCAGAAACAGGAGAAGATGCGATTTTAGTTTGTGGTGCATGTCACCATGCCGCAAACGTAGAAGCCGCTGCCATATCAACGCCTATATTTTCTGGGTCTGAATCAAACGCAGTAATGACCAATGTTGAAACGCCAAACTGCCCTACGATTGCCAATGTAGCTGCATTTCTAAATAAGGAAGAGTCTGACACACTAAAGTCTCTGGTTCTAGTAAATGGAAAAACCGCTACTCTAGTCTTGCTTCGTGGTGATCACGAATTAAATGAACCAAAACTTAGAAAAGTGTTGTCTGCACCAGATCTTCGCTTCGCTACCGATGATGAAATTAGAGAGCTGGGTCTTTTTAAAGGGTATATCGGGCCTCAAAATCTTCCACTAGAATTACCCATTATTTGCGATCAAAGTGTAAATCCGAATGCCGATTACATTGCGGGGGCCAACACCATCAATGCACATACAACGGGCGTGGTTCCAAATCGAGATATTCCTACCTTCAAAGTGGCTGATATTCGAAATGCCAAATCAGGTGATGTATGTGGTCAATGTAATGCTGGTGAATACGACGAGCAACGGGGTATCGAAGTGGGCCATATTTTCAAGCTAGGCACAAAATATTCGGAGGCAATGAACGCCGTGTTCCTAGACCAAAATGGGTCTTCAAAACCAATTATTATGGGGTGTTATGGTATCGGTGTTGGCCGAAGCGTTGCCGCAGCAATAGAGCAAAATCACGATGAAAAGGGAATCGTATGGCCCATTCCATTAGCGCCATTTATTGTAGATGTCATTGTCGCAAATCCAAAAGAGTCTGATCATTTAGGAGTCGGGGAATCCATATATAAGACGCTTGTCGACAATAATATAGACTCCATACTCGATGACCGCGAAGGGTCAATCGGTTTTAAATTTAAAGATGCAGAGTTGATCGGCTTTCCTATCCAAGTGGTGGTAGGGAAGGGGTTTAAGGAATCGGGAGATCTTGAATTGCGCATACGTAAATCAGGAGAAGCGCTAGCCGTAAAACCCAAGGCGTTACTGGACACGATTCGAAACTTAATCGATAATAATTAAATGCGTATTTGTTTAACCGTTGTGTTACTGGGATTCCTTTTGACGGCCCCCGTAGGTGCTGAAACGGTAAACGCTACATCCATAACGACCGCTGATGATGCACTCAAAGCCAAACCAGAATCGGTTGAGTCGGTACCTGTTGAACCTGCTAAGGTTGTAGAAAAACCTAAAGAAAATAAACACTCCTTTTCTCGCGAATCAAAAATGCCAGAGCATATTCGAAAAGAATTTCAGGCAATTAGCCACCAGAAAACAGGGCAACAAATCGGGCCACAACACGCAGATACTGAAAATAAACTAGATACTAAAGCCCAACGGCCTGGCTCTCCAATTGTGACTGATCCTATTAACTTTGGTGTGAAGTACAGTCAATTTAACCCAAATATGGAATTTAAAGCCATTTACAATTTTATTACGGAAAAATACCCAAAAGTGAAGACTGATGATGCGCAAAAAATAGCGGGGTATTTAGTTGATTATGGGAAAGAACATGATTTAGATCCAAAATTCGTGGCGGCAGTTATGGCACGGGAGTCGGCATTTAACCACCGTGCCGTCAGCAGCACCGGCGCAAAAGGGTTGGGGCAAATTAAAGATTTTAATTTTCCGAGCCTGAATATAAGTGATCCATTTGATATTAAACAGAATGTATCTGGCACAACGGCCTATTTGAGGGAGCTTAAAAAACGATGGAGCAGCGATAAAGATCAGGCGCGTCTCACACTCGCATCTTATTTTAAAGGTCCCAATCATGTTCAAAGAGCAAATGGCATACTTGATAACCAAACCGATAAGTATGTGGATGATATCCTTGGCTATTATGATGATTTGAAGCAATATCGCGAGCGTATGCGATAGTGAGCAGAACCAAAATTAAATTTTAGCACTATTTCATATCAATCCAACTTGATGAATGCAATGAACTATGTTACAAATATAGGGCGCTATTGGCGCATTTGCTAAGGAGGAAATATAATCATGACGGACAGTACAGGCACCCGATTAGGGCAAGACGAAGAAAGTAAGTTTGATACACGAATCTCAGAAGAAAGCGCTGAGGTGTTATCTGGCGAACTTAAACCTACGAAGTTAGGTGAGATGAGTGAATTCGAGAAAAGTCTTTATTCGGACTCTTCGGAAGCTGCTAATAACGAAGTAAAAGCACCAAAAGAACAACCAAAACCAGTAGAGGCTAAAAAAGAGCCTGGAATGGATGAGTTGATAGAAGACTTTGCGGATGCTGTTGAAGAAAGCGTTCTTGATTATGAAGAAGGCGACATCGTTACAGGTACTGTACGTAGTGTAGAGCGTGGTGGCGTATTAGTTGATATTGGTTATAAGTCAGATGGGTTTATTCCAAATAACGAGATCAGCCATGACTCCTCAGTGTCAGCCAGTGATATTTTAAAGCCTGGTGATTCTGTTACAGTTCAAATTGAAAAATTAGAAACACGTGAAGGGTACACCACACTTAGCCGTAAAAAAGCGGAGTATGAAATTATCTGGAATGAAGCGACCGATACTCAAAAAAGTAAAGACCCAGTTGATGTACATGTGACGGGCAAAGTAGAAGGTGGCCTTGTGGTCATTTATAAAGGGCTTAAAGGATTTATTCCAAGCTCTCATTTATCTAGTGAGACCAAAGAACTTGGCGATACAATTGTAGGGTCAAAATTAAACGTTACAATTCTTCACGCCGACCGCAAACGTCGTAAAATTGTGTTCACAAACCGCGCTCAGAAAAACCGTCCGTCTCAAGAAGAGGCGCGCGCTGTTCTAGAAGCGATAGAGCCTGGTCAAATTGTAGATGGTCGCGTAACGAGTATTAAAGACTTTGGTGCCTTTATTGATATTGGTGGCGTTGAAGGCCTTGTTCATATCTCTGAACTATCTTGGGCGCGAGTAAGTCATCCTACAGATATTATTAAAGTGGGCCAAGAAGTAAAAGTATTTGTACTTGGAGTAGACAGAGCAACGTCTCGTATTAGCCTTGGTATGAAACAGCTTCAGTCTGACCCATGGGCCTCTGTGTCTGAAAAGTATAGCGTTGGTGACTTCGTTGATGGGCAAGTTAGCCGCATCACTTCTTTTGGTGCCTTTATGGCAATCGATCAAGATCTTGAAGGTCTTGTTCATATTTCTGAATTGTCTAACGACCATGTGGACCAAGTTTCTGATGTTTTATCAGAAGGCCAACGTCTTCGTGCCCGTATCATTAAGATTCTGCCAGAAGAACAAAAAATTGGACTTAGCCTAAGAGAGCCAGTTGTACAACAACGTAAATCGAGCGCTCTAGATCAGATCGTACCTATCATTGACGATGAGTATGACTATCAACAGCGTCCATCACGTGCCCAAGTAGAGTCTACGCCAGCTAAATCAGAAGACACTTCTGAAGCAGCGGCTGCTGTTGAAGAAGTTAAAGCAGAAGGTGTCGAATAGGTCCTCGGACGATTCGCACTCTTATGGCGGGCAGTATGTGCCCGAGACACTTTTCCCAGCTTTAAATGAAGTTCAAGCGGCATTTGATTCCATAAAGTCAGACAGCGTTTTCCAAGCGGAATTGCACGAGTTATTGTGCAATTTCGTTGGGCGACCAACGCCACTCTATTTTGCGAAAAATATGTCGCTAGAGCTTGGCCATGACATTTATCTCAAAAGAGAAGATTTAAACCATACTGGCGCCCACAAAATTAATAATGCGGTGGGTCAGGCATTAATGGCAAAGAAAATGGGGAAAACCCGTATTATTGCGGAAACAGGCGCGGGCCAACATGGTGTCGCGACGGCCACTGCCTGTGCACTTCTAAATTTAGAATGCGTTGTGTATATGGGTGAAGAAGACATGCGCCGTCAGGCACTGAATGTGTATCGCATGAAGTTACTTGGTGCCACAGTGGTAGGCGTTTCAAACGGCTCTCGTACACTCAAAGACGCGGTTACTGAGGCCATTCGCGATTGGATGAGTAATTTAGGGAATACGTTTTATTTGATTGGGTCCATAGTTGGCCCTGCACCACATCCTGAAATTGTTGAGTATTTTCAGTCTATTATTGGCCGTGAAGCAAAAGAGCAGCTTAAAAATCGAATCAACGTGCTGCCCGATATTGCAGTCGCATGCGTTGGTGGTGGTTCAAACGCAATTGGCTTGTTTCATGACTTCATAGATGATAAATCGGTCGAATTAATCGCCGTTGAAGCTGCTGGAAAAGGGTTAGATACCAATGAGCATTCAGCATCGCTTACCAAAGGAACCCCTGGTATTTTACATGGTAGCTATTCCTATTTATTACAAAGTGAAACAGGGCAGGTAGGCATTGCCCATTCCATTTCTGCAGGCTTAGATTACCCGGGTGTAGGGCCCGCCCTAAGTATATTAAAGGATGCTGGTCGTTTAACCTCTACGGCAGTTACAGATGATGCCGCATTAAAGGCGTGTTACTGGGCCAGTAAGACCGAAGGGTTAATTCCCGCATTAGAAACGGCACATGCATTTGCATGGTTAAAAGAAACCGCACCGACACTACCGGGCAAAAAAGTAATTCTATTAAACGTGTCCGGTCGTGGAGACAAAGATATGCAAACACTGATGGAAAATTCTGACATTCTATTTGGAGATGCCTAATGCCAATTTCGACATCTGTTTTTAAATCAAAAAACACTGTTATTCCGTATTTTACGTTTGGGTACCCATCTGTTGCGTTTACAGAAGACCTAATCCGCGCCGCGGCCAAAGCAGGAGCGGATGCTATCGAAATTGGAATACCATTTAGTGATCCAATAGCAGATGGCCCTGTTATCCAGGCGTCTCATACAGCGGCCCTTCGTACAGGCGAAGACGTTAGTGTATTCGCGGCACTGAAAATGGTAAGCCGATTGAAAAAAGAAGTGTCTATTCCCTTAATATTTATGTGCGATGCCAATTTAATTGCTCATTATGGAGTGAGTGCGTTTTTTAAAGACGCTGGTGAGCATGGTCTTGAAGGTATTGTGATGCCAAATTTACCCGTTGAACTAGCCGGAAGCTATATGAAACATGCCAAAAGCAATGGGGTCGATATTATCTTTCTTATTGCTCCAATGACAGACAAAGAGCGGATTCAAAAAATCGTTGCCGCCTCTTCAGGGTTTATTTATCTAATCTCTTCAAAAGGCCTTACAGGGGAGCGGGCTTCATTCAATGAGGATCTCAAGCCCGTCGTCGACTATATTAAGTCCATTAAAGACATTCCTGTCGCCATTGGGTTTGGTATAAGTAATAAAGAGCATGTGGAATTTGTGAATAGAATCGCTGATGGGGCAATTATTGGTAGTTATTTCATACGCCAAATAACAGAATCCTTACCCGATGACGCGCTCGCAAAAAAACGTGTTATGTCTATTCTTGAGCAGATGAAGGATTAGTGTTATACTATCGAACTCGACTCTGAGGTTGATACTTAAAATTAGCATTGAATGAGGTAATGTATGGCAGTTAAAATTAGATTAAGACGACTAGGACGCAAAAAGAAGCCTGTATACCGTATGGTAGTGGCCACTGAAACTTCACCACGTGATGGTAAAGTTGTAGAAGAAATCGGATTTTATGACCCATTGCAGGAGCCTGCTATTTTTAATTACGATGAAGATCGCGTTAAATTTTGGCTAGGTAATGGCGCACAGCCAACAGAAGCTGTAGAGCGATTGCTAGGAAACGTTGGGTTGTTTGAAGCGAACAAACGTAAGTCACCATTTGAAGGTCTTTCTAAAAAAGATCGTAAAGAATTAAAAGAAAAAGGGTATATCGGGGATGTAGATCCTAGAGCACCTAAAGAAGAAGCTCCCGCTGAAGAAGCAGTTGCTGACGCTGCACCTGAAGAGGCTGTTGTGGAAGCCACTCCTGAAGTAGCTGAAGCCACTCCTGAACCTGAAGCAGAAAAAGCAGCTGAGTAAACGTTAATAGATCATCCCTCCTGGAGATACACATGAAAGAACTAGTGGAATACATCGTTAAGGCATTGGTAGACACTCCTGATGAAGTGTCTGTTTCTGAAACAAGTAGCGAAAGTGTTATTATAGTTGAAGTAAAAGTGGGCGCTGAGGATATTGGTAAAGTAATTGGAAAAGAAGGCCGCATTGCCAATGCTATCCGTACCGTTACAAAGGCAGCCGCTGCAAAAGCCAATAAAAAAGTAACGGTTGAAATCATAACAGACTAATGACAAAGGAAAGCGCTTCAACAAGTCTTACTTTAAAGCGTAACGTTGTGGTTCGGTCTATCGTCACAGAAAACCTCAAAAAGTTCATGATGTTTGAGTTAAATCAAACGGTAGACACCATGAAGGAACGTATTGAAGAATTGATTCGTATGGCGCAGGGCGATGACATCAGCGAGGATTATCGTCGACAAGTGGCGACTGAGCGTCGTCAAAATGAAGTGGCATTAGAGGACGTTAAAAAGAAAATTGAGCAGGCAAAACACCTTCAAATAAACAGTTTGTTTAACCAAGGTATTGTTGAGGGCTTTGTTAATTTAAAAGTTGGCGAGAACTTTTTTGAAAAGTTGGGCGCGATGGAAGTCATTCTTCATGACGGAGTCGTGAAAGAAATTAAAGTTTCAGATTCCTTTTCACAAAATCCATTCGGCAAGTAAATGCCGTCCATTACGTTTATCTGCCTATTCCCAGACGAGATGCGACACGTCTTTTTAAAAGGGATTTTGGGAAAAGCCCAAGAAAACGGGACCATAAATGTGACTTTCGTAAATGCACGTGATTTTTCAGAGGCGCCGCATCATAAAGTCGATGATTACCCCTTTGGTAAGAAGCATGGGATGTTATTACGCTATGATGTGCTATACAATGCCATCACCTCCGTTCCGAACTATAAGCACGCCACAATCATATACACCTGTCCTAAAGGGCCGCATTTTAATCAGGCGCACGCGCAGGAGATGGCAGATACACTGCTTCCAAATCCGACCTCCCATCCGATTATTTTTATTTGCGGGTACTATGAAGGCATAGATGAGCGCATGTTCGACACGTTCAAGATACAACGTTATTCGGTAGGTGATTTTGTGTTGTCCTCTGGTGAGCTTCCTGCAATGATGATGGCTGAAGCCGCTATTCGGCTTTTACCTGGCGTTGTCGGGAAATCAGCAAGTGTGGCACATGACTCAATAATTAGTGGCCGATTAGAAGAACCATATTACACACAACCTCGTGAAAGTTATGGACAACATGTGCCAGAAGTGTTACTATCTGGCAACCACGGTAAGATTGACAATTGGAAAACGATTGAGTCAATACGTCAAACTGTGTTTAAGAAACCGAGCTTACTTGTTAAGCATCCGTGTAATGAAAACGAAAAACTACTTGTACGCGAACTAATGAAGGAGAACTAAGATGTCACTAACCATCCAAGAGATTGAAAAAGACCAGATGAAGAAGAACGTTCCATCGGTCTCGGAAGGTGATACCGTTGTTGTATCCAAAATTATTACCGAAGGTAAAAAATCGCGTATTCAAAAATATGAAGGTGTTGTTCTTAAGAAGCAGAACACACGTAGCCGTACACAAATTACGGTTCGTAAAGTTGTTGATAAAATAGGTGTAGAAAAAACATTCCTTTTGCATTCACCACTAGTGGAGAAGATCGAAGTCATCAAGCGTGGTAAAACACGTCGTGCAAGACTTTACTATCTTCGGAAACGTACTGGTAAGAAAGCCACTCGCATTAAGTCAGCTGACTAATTCTCCGAAAGGGATGAACCATGGTTAAAGTTGGAATTGCGGGTGTAACCGGATACACCGGCATTTGTCTTTTACGTTTATTGTTGGCTCACTCAAAGGTGAGTGTTAGTTATTTGTTTTCTACCAGCAAAGCAGGCGATGCAATTTCGGACCTTTTTCCCCAATTTGCAGGGAAGTGTCATTTAACATTGCAACCTTATGATCCTGCGCGTATGCCGGAGGATATGGACGTTTTATTTTTAGCTGTTCCCCATGGCCAAACGCAATCTGAATTGCCACAAATGGCGCAAAATAATCCAAATCTTAAGATTATTGATTTATCTGCTGATTTTAGAATCCATGATGCTGATTTATATGAGGAGTATTATTCACCTCACCGTTCAGCCACATGGCTGGATAAGGTTGTGTATGGTGTGCCAGAATTGAACCGTGAGGACATAAAAACGGCCAAGTATGTTGCCAATCCTGGTTGCTATGCCATTGCGAGTGTGCTGGGGTTGTATCCTATTAAGCATTTAATTGGTTCAGATGTGGCGATCATTATTGACGCGAAATCTGGTGTTACAGGCGCGGGTCGCAGCCTAAAAGAGGGCAGCCTATTTTGTGAAGCGAACGAATCCATCTCTGCTTATAGCATGGGACGTCACCGTCATATGGCAGAAATTACCCAAGAAATTGGCACAAAAAATGTAAGTTTTTTCCCGCATTTGTCGCCACAAAATGTTGGTATTTTAGCGGGTATTTATTTGCCAAATAAGAATCAAATAAACCAATCTGACTTAACAGCGCTATACAACAATGCCTACAACGAGCATCCGTTCACTCTAGTGAATGATAAAATTGCAACGCCGAGTACAAAATATGTGGTGGATTCTAATAATTGTTTAATCACACCATTAGTCACGCCTGACGGTAAAACAATCGCAATTTTCTCTGCTATTGATAACCTATTAAAGGGCGCCTCTGGGCAAGCCGTTCAAAACATGAATTTAATGTGTGGCTTTAATGAATCCGAAGGGTTACCTGAGGTGGCCAGTTATGTCTAAGAATTTTGCCGATATGGATGGCGTATTCACAAATGGCATTCATTGCGGCGTCAAAAAGAAGCGCTTAGATCTTAGTTTTATTTACGTGCCAAATGCGGTTGCCAGTGCAGGTGTATTTACAACGAACAAGTTTGTTGCACCCTCAGTCACTCATACCAAAAAAGCACTTAGAAAACGAACATTAAAGGCCGTTATCGTAAATTCGGGTAATGCAAATGCAGGCGTTGGTGATTTGGGGAAGACCCACACGAAAGTAATGGTTAACACTACGGCTAGTGCATTGGGGCTTTCGCCATACGAGGTTGGCGTGTCCAGCACGGGTATCATTGGGGTGCCATTACCAATTGAACATGTTGAAGCTGGTATAAAGAAGATGCTTGAAAAACCGAAAGCAAAAGACGCAGAGGCTACGGCCGAGGCGATTCTAACCACAGACACGTGCAAGAAAATGGCCTATAAAGAAGCGAAGATCGGTAAGAAAACTATTATCGTAGCCGGCATTACGAAAGGGTCTGGAATGATAGCGCCCAATATGGCGACAACGCTAACGTATTTGACAACAAATGTTGATGTTTCCCAGGCCATATTGCAGGAAAGCTTACAAGAAGCAACGGCTGACACGTACAATATGATTAGTGTCGATACGGATACCTCAACAAGTGATATGGCGCTTATTTTCGCAACGGGTGAATATAAAATTGTTCAGGTTGGCGAAGAATTAGAACAGTTTAAAGCCTTATTGACCGACGTTATGAAAGATCTTGCGATACAAATTATGCGTGATGGTGAAGGGGCAACTAAATTAATTGAAGCCCATGTTAGCGGAGCCGCATCTAAGGCCGACGCTCAGAAAATCGCTAAAAGTATCATTGATTCGCCTTTGGTAAAATGCGCCATACACGGTGAAGACCCGAACTGGGGACGTATTTTAATGGCGGTTGGCAAGGCCGGAACCAAGTTAAATCAAGAAAAAGTGGAAGTGGCGTTGGGCGGGGAGTGCTTATTTCGTAATTCTGAGGCCTTATCGTATAATGAAGACACCGTTAAAACCCACCTGAAAAAAGATACTATAATTATAGAAGTGAATTGTAATTTAGGTACAGGATGCGCCATTGCATGGGGCTGTGATTTATCGGCACGATACGTAGAAATTAATACAGATTATAACTAGGTGATATTATGAACCCACATCAATCAAAAATCGAAAAAGCAAAAGTTCTTCTAGAAGCATTGCCTTATATTCAAAAATTTTCCGGCTCAACCATTGTGATTAAGTATGGCGGTTCATTGATGATAGATGACGCTGCAAAGGAACAGTTCGCCCAAGATATTGTCTTGTTGAAATACGTAGGCATTAACCCGGTCATCGTACATGGTGGCGGTAAAGAAATTAGTAAATGGATGCAACGTATGGGTAAAGAGGCTGTGTTCATCGATGGCTTGCGCGTGACTGACGAAGAAACCATGGAAATTACCGAAATGGTGTTGTCTGGAAAAATTAACAATGAAGTAGTGACGTTGATTAACACGGCTGGTGGGCAAGCGGTTGGGCTGTCAGGCAAATCGGCGAACTTGTTTAATGCGATCAAAATTAAATCGAAGAATAACGAAGATTTAGGGCAGGTTGGGCGTATCAATAAGATTAATCCGAAACTGGTTAAGAATTTATCCAAAGAAGGTTATATACCAGTAATCAGTTCAGTGGGTGCCGATAAAACGGGCGCTAGTTTAAACTTAAATGCCGACAATGTTGCCGCACAAATAGCGAAAGAAATTGGTGCAAAAAAATTGATTTACCTGACCGATGTTGAGGGTATTTTTACAGACGGTAAGTTGAATTCTGAATTAAATTTAAAACAAGCAAAAGCCTTAATCTCACATAAAGACATCAAAGAGGGTATGGTGCCAAAACTCGAATTTACAATCGATGCCTTAGAAAACGATGTTGATCACGTTCATATTATAAATGGCACAAATGAACATGCTGTTCTTTTGGAATTATTTACAAATGTTGGTATTGGCACCATGATCAGTCGAAAGGAAACATAATGGCCAATTTACTTCGAATTACGGACTTATCTACAACCGAATTGGAGCAAATGGTACACTTGGCCGAGTCCATTAAAGCCGATTTGAAATCGGGTGGAACAAACACGTCGTTGAGTGGAAAAACGCTAGGCATGATTTTTCAAAAGCCATCCACCCGTACACGACTTTCTTTTGAAGTGGGTATGGCCCAGATGGGTGGCCGTGCATTATATATTAGAGATGAAGAAATAGGTTTGGGCGTACGTGAAAGTATTGCTGATGTGGCACGCGTGGTAAGCCGATATGTGGATTGCATCATGATTCGCGCCAAAAAGCATAACGATATTGAGGACTTAGCCAAACATGCAACCGTACCTGTGATAAATGGATTGTCAGACCAGGCGCACCCGTGTCAGGCCCTGGCAGATGTATTAACTATTAGGGAACAGTGCACTTCAAAAGCACCAAAAGTTGTTTTTGTTGGGGATGGTAATAATGTCTTTGTATCGCTGGCAAACGCCTGTATCATGCTGGGTTATGATGTGGTATTAGCTGCGCCAAAAGGGTATCAAATTGAAGTTCCAGGTGCGGCATTTATTGAGAACCCACAAGAAGCCGTTAAAGATGCCGATATTATTTATACTGATGTTTGGACATCCATGGGCCAAGAAGATGAGCGAGACGCCCGATTAGCAGCCTTTCATGGCTACCAAGTAAACGAATCATTAATGGCATTAGCAAAACCCACAGCAAAATTTTTACATTGCTTACCGGCACACCGCGGTGAGGAAGTGAGTAATGGTGTTATGGAGGGGGCTCAATCGGTGGTGTTTGACCAAGCAGAAAATCGCATGCATGCCCAAAAGGCTGTATTAGCACGACTAATAGGAGGCATTTAATGTCAGAAGTTAAAAAGGTAGTACTCGCATATTCAGGAGGGCTAGATACCTCTGTTATGATTACATGGTTAAAAGAACATTATAATTGCGAAGTCATCGCATTTAGCGCCAATATTGGGCAAGATGAAGATTGGGATGCAGTACGCGAAAAAGCGTTAAAAACAGGCGCCAGTAAAGTATTTATTGAAGACCTTCGCGATGAATTTGTACGTGATTACATTTTTCCAACTATGCGTGCCGGTGCTGTATACGAAGATAGGTATCTATTAGGAACATCGTTTGCCCGTCCGTTAATTGCAAAGCGCCAAATCGAGATTGCCCAACAAGAAGGCGCCGATGCTGTGGCGCACGGGGCAACGGGTAAAGGAAACGACCAAGTGCGTTTCGAGCTAGGGTACATGGCCTTAGATCCAACTATTAAAATTATCGCACCCTGGAAGGATGACAAATGGACGATTCGTTCCAGAGAAGATGCCATTAAATACGCAGAGCTACATCAAATTCCGTTAACCTTTCAACGTGAAAAAACCTATTCAGAAGACGCAAATGCATGGCATATCTCCCATGAAGGCTATGACTTAGAAAACCCTTGGAACGAACCTGGAAAAGGCATTTGGACATATACAAATAGCCTTGAAGACGCCCCAGACCAGGCAGAGTATGTCACGCTTTCCTTTGAAAAAGGGAACCCTGTTGCGGTTAACGGTGAATCCTTTGGCCCTGCAGCTATAGTGGCCAAATTAAATGAGATTGGTGGCAAACATGGCATCGGCCAGATCGATATCGTAGAAAACAGATTGGTGGGCATGAAATCCCGTGGAGTGTATGAGAACCCAGGTGGTGCCATTATTTATGAAGGTCACAGAGCGATAGAATCATTGGTTTTAGACCGCGATACCTACCATTACAAGCAACAGTTGGCATTAAAGTATGCCGACTTAGTGTATAACGGACAATGGTTTTGTACCCTTAGGGAAAGCCTAGATGCGTTTGTTGACACAACACAGCAATTTGCCACCGGTGAAGTAAGAATTAAATTATATAAGGGTAACGCCTTTACTGTGGGGGTAAAATCGCCTCACAGCCTATATTCCGAGGCATTGGCCACATTCGAAGAGGACAGCGTATATGATCAAAAAGATGCGAATGGATTTATTCGTCTGTTTGGTTTGCCAATTCGTAGTGAGGGCTTACGTCGCCGAGGTGCGAAGTAGTGGGTAAACTATGGGGCGGTCGCTTTAAAAAGGGATTAGACGAATCAGCTGTTGCGCTTAGCTATTCCATCGAATCAGACAAACGCTTATATAAACAAGACATCGCAGTAAACCGGGCCCACACCAAAGCCTTAGCCAAGGCAGGCATTTTGACCAAAGAAGAAGGCAAAACCTTAGTCGCCTGCTTAGACGATTTGGAAGCCCGATTTGCCACAGATATTTTACCTTTTCCACAACCCGACGAAGACATTCACAGTTGCATCGAGCGATTGGTGATTGAAAAAGTGGGGGACTTAGGAAAGAAAATGCATACCGGCAAGTCCCGCAACGACCAAGTAATCACAGACACCCGTCTGTTACTGAGTGACGAAATTGCGCGCGCCATAAGTTTATTAGACGACCTGCAGTTCTCCCTATGGGAACTCGCATCGGCCAACCAAAAGGTCATCATGCCAGGCTTTACCCACTTGCAAGTGGCCCAACCGGTTCTGTTTGCTCACCACATGTTGGCCTATGTTGAAAAATTCGGCCGAGATCGCGCGCGCTTACACGATTGTTTAGAACGCATGGACGAATGCCCACTGGGTTCCGCCGCATTGGCAGGAACCAACTACCCGCTCGATCGTGAGCTTTTAGCCAAAGAACTCGGCTTTTCACGGGTTACTCAAAACAGCATGGACGGCGTGTCAAACCGTGATTTTATTTTAGAGTATTATGCGGCAGTGAGTATTATGATGTTGCACCTAAGCCAGATGAGTGAAGAGCTAATTATATGGAGCTCGCCTATTTTAGGGTGGGTAACCATTGGCGACGATTTCACGACCGGTAGCTCGATTATGCCACAAAAAAAGAATCCCGACGTGGCCGAACTGGTCCGCGGAAAAACCGGTGGCGTGTTGGCCGCGTTCGTGGGCTTGCACGAGACAGTAAAGGGCCTTGCGCTCACGTACAACCGTGATTTGCAGGAAGACAAGAGTCAATTGTTTAACGTGGTAGACACCGTGCGACTCAGCCTCGATTGTTACGCTAAAATGATGCCAGGCATTACGATCCATGAGGCGCCAATTCGCAAGGCCCTCGAAACCGGATTTGTACTGGCGACCGAAGTAGCGGATTACCTCGTTTTAAAAGGTGTTCCGTTCCGTGATGCGCACGAAATCACGGGGCAACTTGTGATGCTTGCCGAGGAACAGAGCTGTGGTCTAGAACAATTATCAGTAAAGGACATGCAGCAAGTAAGCGATAAAATTGGCGAGGATATTGCCGATGTGTTAACGTTGCAGGCAGCCATAGACCGTAAGTCTGTGGTAGGCGGAACGGCCACAAAACAGGTGAAATTCCAGCTGAAACGATTAAAGGAGCACTACAAATGGAACAAACGTTAGTATTTATTAAGCCCGATGGGGTTGAACGAGGATGGGTTGGCGAGGTCATTCGTCGTTTTGAAAATAAAGGGCTGAAACTCATAAAACTACAAATGCTGACCATGTCTGGTGACTTGGCGGATAAACATTATGCAGAACACGTGGAAAGACCATTTTACCCTGGCCTTAAAGCATTTGTAACAGGCGGCCCGATTGTGGCAATGGTGATTGAAGGCGAGCGCGCGGTGTCTATCGTTCGTAAAATGGTAGGTGTGACTGATTCCGCCGAAGCCGAAGCCGGCACCATTCGCGGCGATCTTTCTACCTCTAAAGGTGAAAATATTATTCATGCGTCTGACTCTGTTGAATCAGCACAGCGTGAAATCGCCAATTTTAGCTTGTAGTTGACGATTAGGTGACCGGGTCCAGCGTTACCCAGACGGCTTAAAACGTTGGTTCCCCATGGCACGGATCCCAAACAAGTTGGGGATGACACTTTGAGTACGCTTTAATGTCTGTTTAACGCCAAAAATACTGCTAATTCTTACCGATAATTGCCGAACTGCATATGAATGCCATAATCCTTCTCACGCAAATAGGTCATAACGGCTTGAAGATCATCTTTCTTTTTGCCAGTAATGCGGATGGAATCCCCTTGAATTGAGGCCTGAACCTTGAATTTCTCAGACTTTATATCTTTCACAATTTCTTTCGCATTCTCTTGGGGAATGCCTGCTTGTAGCTTTGCCTTTTGTTTTTTAGTACTGCCTAACGCATCTTCCATCTTTTCGAAGCTTAATACCTTTGGCATTATTTTGCGGGCTAATAATTTCTGTTTGAAAATATCTTTCACAGCAGTCAGTTGATACTCTTCATTGCTAGTAAAGTTAATTTCATTAGCATCCTGATTAAAATCAATTTTGCTATTAGAGTCTTTCAAGTCAAAACGATGTGTAACTTCTTTTTCCGCCTGCATTACTGCGTTTAGTACTTCAGGCGCATCTATTTTGCACATGATATCAAATGAACTGTCAGCCATACGTGTTTCTCCTATTTGTAGGTTTTGTATTTTCCGTGAGCCAAGTTATAGAAATAATGCTTGGCTTCCGTTTTTACCTTCTTAGATAGTAGCAAAATTCCGATTGAATTTGGAATAACCATTAGACCAATCATTAAATCAGTGAAATTAACCACAAAGTCTAAACTGTTTACGGCGCCTAGTACCACGGTTACAACAAACACCCAGCGGTAAATATTAACAACCTTGCCACCAAATAAGAATTTAGCCGCCGTTTCTCCATAATAACTCCAGGTAATCATAGTCGAAAATGCAAAGAGTAATACAGACAACGCCACAAATATGGTGCCAAATCCACTAAAGAAATGGTCAAACGCAGCCACAGTTAGTGTAATGCCATTTCGTGGTGACCCGCCCTCCATTTGGTCTATCATCCACGGGCCACTACCTTGAGCCGCAAAGAACACGAGGTTTAAAGATGTAGTGCCATTTTCGTTGATATGAGACGTGATCCCCTCATCAAATTGAATCACATGAGCCCCCCATGTGTGCGGTTTAACACCAGATGTTAGAGTCGCCATTTTTACTTGTTCGGTACCAATGTGGTTTAATGCCGAATCATTTTTATTGCCCAAGTTCAGTTTTGCCAGCTCTGTGTCACCGTCTCTTACCGAAACCCAATACTCCCCATCACCGCGGTGACTTGAGAATCGAACCCCAGACCCAATTAATGCCACCACACCGTCTTGTTTGGTCGCAACAGACACATTGCGAATTTCAAGTCGTCCTAAACCAGAACCTGTAAATATGGCAGCCGGTTGATCGGAAATAAATCGACGCAGTTTTGATGTGTTGGCAGGCTTCTCAGTGCTAACCGACCACCCTGCGCTACGGACCACTGCCGTTGGGGAATTAAATGAAACAGCTGTTCCTGGCTCTGCTTTATAACTTTGCGCGCCAAACAAGCCACTCATAATAATGATGGATGCGGTTGCCGTACACACTAGAATCGTATCAATAAATGGCCCTAAAGACGCCACGATACCTTCACGAACGGGGTAATCCGTTTTAACAGCAGCATGCGCAATGGCAGCAGAACCAAGCCCGGCTTCATTAGAAAAAACAGCGCGACGCACACCCATAATAATTACAGTTCCAAGAGAACCTCCTGCCGCCGCGGCCCCAGTAAAGGCATCGCTCATAATAATAGAGAGTACTTCTGGTAATTTTTCGATATTTAGAAAACAAATAAGCAAGGCACCAAATACATAGATGGCACACATGGTAGGCACTATTTTTGAGGCCACTTCACCGATGCGTTTTATGCCGCCGATGATAACAATGCCAAGACATGCCGCTAAAAGTAGCCCTGAGGTGAGTAATGGCACATTATAATATTCTAGTAAGGCGCCAGCTGCTTGGTTAGATTGAAACATAGCACCTGCACCGAATGCACCAATTGCTGCGCAAACCGCAAAGAAAGCTGCCATAGGTTTAAATTTAGATCCCAATCCTTTGGTGATGTAATACATTGGACCACCACGAACTTCACCAGTCTTTTCATCTTCGTCACGATAAAATGTGCCTAAGGTACATTCCGCAAATTTAGTCGCCATTCCCAAGAATCCAACAATCCACATCCAAAATACAGCACCAGGCCCACCCAACGAAATTGCAATAGCCACACCCGCAATATTACCTAACCCAACTGTGGCCGATAATGCCGCTGATAGTGCCTGAAAATGGGTGATGTGACCTTTTTCATTTGGATTGTCATATTTGCCGCTTATTAGGGAGAGTGCGTGCTTGAAGCTGCGAATTTGTATAAATGGCAATCGAAAGAATGTAAAAAATAATCCTGTAAATAAACATAGTCCCACAACGGGATAATTCCATGTAATACCAACAAATTTTGCTATAAATGCTTCAATCATGCGTTTTTACTCCTTTTTGTCGCCTAGAAAGACGGTTTTGTATAAATATTTTGAATTGGATAATGTCAATATGCTAACACATGCATTATAACCCGTAAAATTGGCATTTCATAAGTTAAGCCAAACTTTCTGCAATTTAAAAGCAAATTCTACCGATAATAATAGGGGATAACTATAAGTTCGTTTTGAGGAGAAAAAATATGGCGCAACCATTAGGTGGATTATCCGCATCACCGCCACCAGGATACAATTCTGGCGGGCAAACTACCCCTGTTCGTGTTAACAGCTTAAGTGGCCCACCGTCTTACCATACTGGTAGTAATGATCTCGCACAACTCACAGCCGATTTAGACGCCATGGGCGGGCGATCAGCAGCAACCACAGATCGAGGAACTCCCCCAACAATTTCCAAGCGGGAGGCGGAAGCACTTTGGGAAAAAACCATACAATTATTTAGACCGATTTTAGCGAATAATAGCAGTGGATTAAGAAGCTATTTAAGTAAACTTGGATTTTCTGATGTGACAGTTCTTGATACTGCGGACCGACTTTTTCAATCGATCGTTAACCACCAAAGGCCCTTAAATGGCGGGTTACAAATGCCCCAAGCGATGCCAGAGGAGTTTCCTGCATTTGCAAATGCAGCGCAGAATAGTGGCGTGTTTGGAGATGACCTAAACGCGACGTTGATTGCGGCTAATCTTAAGCAAGCACAGTTTCAACAACAAAGTGACCAATGCCCACCCGTTCAAACTGCACCGCCCCCAAGGGTAGTAGATCCCTTAGCAAGCTAATTATTTGAAAAAGGTAGCAACGACCTTTTTGCGAAGGCGTCTATTTGCCATCCAAAGCACAATCACCAGCGTAAATTCGCCCACTAAAACAACTTCCCAAACATTTCCACCTAGAAAATAATCCGCACCCCAATAGAGTAATGCGCCTGATATCAGTACGGCGGATAGATCCACAATCATAAGAAATAAGAGCGACGCAAACTCAACCAATTTTGATAGTCGAATTGATAAACGCGCCACGGCAACTGTCAGGTCTGAATTATCCATAGGTTAATCTTACGGTTTTGCCTGAGCGGATGTCAAAACAAATATATCGTCAGGCGAAATGAGTGTGGGCAAAATAACCGGTGCGCCAGAACCAGAATAGAACACATACAACGGAACAGTGGCGCGATCAAAACGTGATAGGGCGCGGGCAATGGTGGCGTTGCGATTGGTCCAGTCGGCACGAATTAACGTGATGTTGGCCGCGCTAAATGCCGCGCGAACATCCGATCTGTTCAAGGTTCTGCGTTTGTTATATTGGCAGGTCACACACCACGCGGCAGTAAAATCTATAAAATAGGGAGTGCCGCTCAGTTCTAACTCATGCACCAATTCAGGCGAATAGTCTTGCCACTGTGTTTGTGCCCCTGGCCATAATCCACCGTGATACACCAGGTGCGGAACCAGTAGAAAACCCGCCACAATCACAGTTATTACCGCAAGTTTAGTGGCAGACAAAGATAGCGGCAACAGTGGCGATCGTCTCTGAAATGAACCCAAACGAACCAGGTATATCCCAAGTAGCCCTAACCCAACAGTGGCCATAACAAAGTTTTCAAATGGCACTTGTTTGCCTAACACCCATAGCAACCAAAACGCACTTAGCAATAACGGTATCCCCAGTACTAATTTTGCCTGTACCATCCAAGTGCCCGGTTTAGGTATTAATCGACTAAAAAAGGGCACTACGCTTATGAGCGTAAGGGGAAAGGCGAGGCCAACACCAAGTGCTATAAATATTAATACGCCAATAGCAATGGATTGCGTCAGTGCAATGCCCACAGCTGCCCCCATAAATGGTGCGGTGCACGGTGTGGCAACGATTGTTGTGAATACACCCGACCAAAAGGACCCACTGCCAAAGCCACCAAATCGCGAAGACACACGCGCTATAAATTGAGGAAGTACCACTTCAAATGCGCCAAATAAATTAAGGGCAAAACCAAAGAAAAGAGCCATTAGCACACTTACCAAAATCGGAGACTGCAGCTGGAATCCCCAACCCAGTTGCGTGCCGCCCGCTTTTAACGCACTAAGTACACCAAAGAGCGCCAATAAACTACTGATCACCCCGGCATTAAATAGGGCAGCATCACTCATTCGCCGGTGTGCAGGCTGTTGCACAATATGCAACACTTTAATAGAAAGAACGGGAAGTACGCAGGGCATAATATTAAGCAATAAACCGCCTAGAAATGCCAAAAGCACACTCCATATCACCAATTGAGAAGGCCCGCTCATGTCCCAGTTCTTTACTGCGTGTTCATACTCAGGGTTTACTGAAATTAAGGCCGCATTTTGCGCCACTGGTAAGTCGATTACAAATGTCTCTTCTTTAATTAAGCAGGCGTCTTTACACACCAAATACGTAAGTGTGCCATTTAGTATAAATCGCTCGCCCATATAGGATGAGGGCACTGCAACAGTCGCTAAAAAAGTAACAGAATTGTGGTAGCCGTAACTGGTTTGCCCTGCGAAAGGAATACGTTCCGGTTCTGGAAAACGTAAAGGGGGTATGGGTATCATGTCAGACTCATTCCAATTCAACTCAGGGGCTTTTCCAGTTGGTCCTGGATATTGCCAGTAGGTATGCCATTTTGGTGCTAAATCGATGGTAATCGCTAATTCTAGTACGTTTCCAGGAATGACCGCGTCAGTTTGAGCCACCACATTTAACGTGCTAATTCCAGCTTGAGACGCACTTAGTAACGATTGCGTGTGCGCTGAAACGGGTAACATCAGTGTTACAAGTATGCCAAACCATATGGTTTTACCGATAAGACTCTTAAATGGGGTATCCATGTATGCATTATACTGGAATTAACCTATAATGGTTACATTAAAACGATTTCAAAGAGGTGTAAAATGCAATTAGTTGCAACGCAAATTAGAACAGGAATGATTTTGGATTTAGAAGGAGACCTATACCGTGTTACCGATTGTTTACACGTGACTCCAGGTAAGGGCGTCGCATGCATGCAGACCAAGCTAAAGCACATCATCACAGGCAAAAACTTAGAGAAGCGCTTCCGCAGTGCGGACCGTGTCGAGAAAGCCGAGTTTGATGAACGCACAATGCAATATCTATATGCGGATCAATCCGGCCATATTTTTATGGACAATGAGAATTACGAGCAATTCAATTTAAGCAACGAAATGATTGGTGAGCAAGTGATTTATTTAACAGCAGAAACCAGTTACAGCGTTATGTTTCATGATGGTGCGCCTATCAGCTTATCGCTTCCAAACTCTGTTGAATTGAAAGTCACAATGGCACCTCCGGAAATTAAAAAAGCCACTGCGTCTGCTTCACTTCGTCCTGTCGAATTAGAAAATGGCATGTCAGTTAATGCGCCTGCGTTTATTAAAGAAGGCGATATTGTGCGCGTTAATACGGATACGAACGAGTACATGGAGCGCGTAAGATAATGGAGCCGGCGGATCATAATGATCACGAAGATGATGCTTTCGTAGATGCCGAATTCGGGGGCGAAATTGAGTTGGAAATAGAAGAAAAAGTGGCCCAGGGGCACTATTCAAATTTAGTCGTGTCAAATTTTAACGACGATGAATTTATTATGGACTTTGCCTTTATTCAACCCAATGTGCCGAAAGGAAAGGTGCGTTCTAGAGTGATTATGACACCTCGAAACGTGAAACGTTTAAAGCGCTTACTTGAAGAAAACATCAAGCATTATGAAGGAAAGAACGGCGATATTGATTCAAACGATAGCGGCCCAGTTGGCGGCTTTAACATTAGTTTTAACTAATGAATGACCCTGTCATTCTCGCATTGGATTATGCGAGGAAAGCCGCCCAAGCTGGCGAAGTGCCCGTGGGCGCAGTTGTGATTAAAGATGGTCAAATCATCGGTGTTGGGGAAAACCAAAAGGAACACAGCCATGATCCCACCTCACATGCGGAAATTGTGGCAATTCGCCAAGCGGCTGCTCACCTGGGTGACTGGCGCTTAGATGGCTGTGTTTTAGCCTGTACGCTAGAACCATGCCCCATGTGTGCGGGGGCAATCTTGCAATCTAGAATTGCCGAGGTAATATTTGGCGCAAAGGATTTAAGATGGGGGGCCGCAGGTACCATTGTGGACCTGCTAACTGAAAAACAGTTTAACCACCAGTGCAAGGTAACCTATCAACCAAACAGTGAGTGTGAATCAATACTCAAGCAATTCTTTAAGGAGAGGCGTGGCTAAATGGGATTTGGGGGGGTGCTACAACGGGCATTGCAACTACTATTGCCAGAGCCGTGTGCGGGTTGTGGGCGTTTGGGCACATCTGTCTGCCAAACATGCATAGACGAATTATCCTTTGTTCCACGCCTAATACCCACGCCGTCCAAATGCGAGTCCATCACCTATTATGCGGATTATACAGGAATCATAAAACAGTTAATCAGTGTCGGTAAGTTTGACGGCTCACGGACCGTATTAGAACAGGTGGGTAAAAAATTAGCGATTGCAGTAAATCATTTGCATTTGGAATGCGATTTAATAATGCCAATTCCAATTCACAAAAAGCGGCAAAAGAGCCGAGGATTTAATCAGGTTGAAGTGTTGTTTAAACGCAGTTTAGACAATGAGGGTTTACGATTCGAATCGGGATTAACTAGGCAAAGAAACACCACTCCACTGTACGAACTAAATCCTCAAGAACGGGCTAAGGTGATGGAAGGCAATATTACGGTGGATGTATCAAAAGTGGTGTCAGGAAAGCGGGTGTTGCTATTATATGATATTTACACGTCCGGCACCACATTAAACGCCGCCGCAAACGCGCTTAAATCCGCCGGCGCCAGCCAAGTAACCGCCCATGTTCTGTGCTATAGTAAGCCCCATGAAAAAAGACGTGATCATTTCCATTCAATCACCACCGACTCACCAAGATCTAATCAAACAATTAAGTGACTTGGGGTATGTTCGCGTGAATATGGTTTTGGAAATCGGGGACATCGCCGTTCGCGGTGATATCATCGATGTGTTTTCAACCAACCATTCTCATCCCGTTCGAATTGAATATTTCGGGGACGAGATTGAACGAATGGGTACCTTTGATATTTCAACGCAGCGTCTATTAAACCCCATTGAATCCACCACAATACATAAAGCAAAACGGGATGGAAAAACGCCTCAGTTTATTTTTGATAACACACCAGCAGACGCGAAGCTCATTACCGATTTTAAACAGGGTGATTATGTCGTGCATGAAGATTATGGTATTGGCCGTTATGAAGGGTTGATGCATCTTACGTTTGGTGAAAAAGAAGGCGATTATGTTTACTTGAAGTATAAAGAACAAGACAAATTGTATGTGCCTATCGAACAAGTGCATCTGCTGCATAAATATTCTGGAGGCAGTTTGACGCCCAAAATTAATCATTTGCACGATGGGTCTTGGAATCGAATAAAAACCGCAGCACGGCGCGCGCTAAAAGAATTGGCTGAAGCCATTTACAACACCATCAAACTACGCCAAGAAGAAGATGGCTTTTCGTTTATGGAAGATTCCGAGAATCAAATTAATTTTGAAGAAGACTGCGGCTTTAAGCTTACCGAAGATCAAGAAACGGCAATCGTGGCGATAAAAGCGGATATGGAAAGTAAAAAACCCATGGATCGGTTAATTTGTGGTGATGTTGGTTTTGGTAAAACCGAGTTAATTATGCGCTCTGCATTTAAGGCGTGTGAGAATTTGAAACAAGTCGCCGTATTAGTACCTACCACTATATTGGCCGAGCAACACGCCAAAACTTTCGAAGCGCGTTTTGCGAAGTACGGCTTTAAGGTGGGATGTTTAAGTCGGTTACGCCCAGAAAAAGAACAAAGGCAAGTAATAGCCGACCTTGCGAGCCATAAGATAGATGTGATTATTGGCACCCATAGCATATTGCAGAAACGGGTTAAATTTAAGGACTTGGGGTTATTAGTGGTAGACGAAGAGCAGCGCTTTGGTGTCACCCATAAGGAACGTATTAAATCCATGAAAGTTAACGTGGATATATTAACCACATCTGCCACACCAATTCCACGCACCCTCTATATGGCATTAACAGGGGCCAGAGATTTTTCGATTTTGCAAACAGCGCCGCCAGGTCGAAAACCCATTCGCACCACTGTGGCCGCCTATTCAAAACCCCACGTCAAAAATGCAATTCAAGCTGAGCTTAAACGAAAGGGTCAGGTCTACTATCTATACAATCGCGTCGAAACCATACAAGATAAGGCCGCCCAACTTCAAAAAATCGTGCCAAAAGCGCGCATCGCAATAGTGCATGGCCAAATGAACGCCAAAAAAATGGAAACGATTATGGCGGACTTTTATATGGGTAAGACTGATATTTTGGTGTGCACCACAATCATTGAAAATGGATTGGATATCAGTAATGTAAATACTATTATTATAGATCGAGCAGAGCATTTAGGGCTTTCTCAAATTCATCAAATTCGTGGGCGAGTGGGCAGAACCGATCGGCAAGGGTTTGCCCACGTGCTGTATTCCACAGAAGAGGGGTTAAGTGAAAATAGTAAGAAACGATTGCGAGCGATTAAAGAGTATGTGGCCCTAGGTTCGGGCTACAACTTGGCAATGAAAGACTTAGAAATACGCGGTGCAGGAACATTACTAGGTGAAAAACAATCCGGCCACATGACAGCCATTGGTTTTGAGCTCTATTGCAAACTTCTAGAACAAACCGTCACCACCGCCAAAGTAAAAGGGGGTGCAGGCAGCGCGTCTGTTCCAGAAGGCAGTATGCGCGCGTCTTACCAACTCAAACCATCAATAAAGGCCTATATCCCATCAGATTATGTGGAAAATCCCAGTGAACGGCTCGCCATATACAGACGCATCAATGAATGCCGGTTTCAGGTGCAATTAGATGACATTATTTATGAGATGAATGACAGGTATGGTGATGCACCCAAAATCGTAACCGTCCTTTTAAATACCATTCGCAAGCAACTAAACTAGCCGCGAGCGCCCTTGTTCCCCTGTTTTTTTGATACTTTTTTATAGGCTTTGTATATGCTCTCTGACATTTCATCAGCATATTCTTCAATATCATTTGTTTCACCCATCGAATAGGCAATTTCAGCAAAGCGTTGGCAAATCTCTCTGATTTGAGCCAGCTCAATTTGTACCTGTTGGCCACCCATACCCAATATGACATTGGCGGCGCCGTTTACATCCTTATTTGCATAAGAGTTGCCCATTGAAGATTTATTAGGTCGGATATCCATGTACCAAGAATATATCATATTTCAATTACA
>JAQBTH010000009.1 GCA_027623425.1 bacterium
TCCCGGATCTTGTCATCGGTAATGGTTTTTGCTTTGTTTAATTTAATGGCCACGTGTTGGTGTTTATGGTGGGCATTCACCTTTGCTATTGCCGGATGGGCTAAGATCTTTTTGCGTATTCCAAATTCACAAGCCATGCAGGTCATGCCTTTTACATTTACAATGATGTCTGGTGTCTTCATATTTGCTTCTTTGATATGATGGCGCCAATGTGCTCTATCTATGTTTGATGCTGCCTTTTTTGGCCCAAAGAAGCCTGCTTGAACAGGTACACTGACAAGTAAAACTAAGACCAGACATAATACGTTAAACTTCATAAGGAACTCCTTCAACCTATTATACACCAGAGTATTAACTATCTGGAATGTTGCGCAAGCGAATCACCTGCAGTATCTGAAATCCCAGTGGGGTAAGCTGATCCTCTATCCACTGATCACTTACAACACCCGAATTCTTTAACTTTACACCAATATGCTGATGCCGATGGTGGGATGTGGCTTTTTCAATATTGGGATGTTTGGTCAGTAAATCACAGGCCGCATAATCTTGTTTAGGACTTAACATGCCTTTTAAGTAAATAATCATGTCCACATGGACAATATGATACGCATCTACACTATGAAACCAATGCCCACCAAAATGTTTACTATGGTCTTTTGTTTCCCAAATTTGATCTGGCTTATACGCGTCTGCATGCAAGGGATAGGCCAAAAGCCCCAGGTCATCACTGCAATGAGCGTGCGCATTAGCGCTCGTCAAAATACTTGGTAAAATCTTCTGGTGTAATGTGATCGACAAAATTCTGAAACTTTTTAGTTTCTTCTTCGTCTTTTTCGGCATTTACCATTTTTGCTTTGGCCATAACTGATTCTGAAACAAATATGCTCACATCTGTTCTGACGGCTACCGCGATTGCGTCTGATGGTCGGGAATCGATTTTAATCGGTTCTTTCTTGCCCTCTACAGTCACTTCAACCACTGCGTAAAATGTGTTCTCTAAGATTTCGCTAATCACAACTTTCGTCACCTTGCCACCCAATTGGGTGATCACTTTGGCTAGTAAGTCATGGGTCATGGGGCGAGGTGGTTTAAACTCCTGCAATTCCATCGCAATTGCGGCGGCTTCAAACATGCCAATCCAAATTGGTAAAAAGTTTCGCTCTTCAGAATCCCTAAGTAAAACTATAGGCGACATGTTTTTCGGGTCAAATCCGAGTCCACCCAATTGCATTTCAATCATTTGCAGCTATTCCCCTTCTTTCTAAGCTTGGTACGACCCATTATTTCACAAATGTGACGACTTCTGCAAAGATTTCTGGTCTTTTAGTTGCTAATTCCGACAACACCTTACGATTTAGCTCAACATCTTTTTTCTTTAGTTTATTAATAAACTGAGAATAACTAACGTCTGTTTGAGATAAGCCGGCACTAATACGCGCAATCCACAGGCGACGAAAATCACGTTTGCGACGACGACGGTCTTTGAATGCATAAACTAACGCGCGGTATACGGCTGGTTTTGCTTGGCGGTAAATCGTGGATAATTGCCCACGGAATCCCTTTGCACGGTCTAATATTTTCTTACGTTTTTTACGGGCTACGTTCCCACGTTTTACTCTTGCCATGTTGTGTCTCCTTACTTAACAAGCCCGGGCATAAGGGCTTTGACTTTCTTAATATCTGATTTTGACACGTCAGCACCTTTACGTTTTTGGCGTTTTGTCTTTGACGAGACGTGTTCTAATAAATGGCGCATACCTACTTTACGGCGTTTAACCTTACCTGTACTTGTAATAGTGAAACGCTTTTTAGCGGCGCTTTTAATTTTTAGTTTGTATTTCTTAACTTTCTTTTTCGCCATCTTGGACTCCTTCTTTGACTTTTGGTTTATTTGAGGGAGAGATCATTATGTAAAGTGACCTATGCCCTGAAGAGATATCACCATTCGCCACACCAATATCAATTATATCTTGAATATAACGTTCTAGAACTACCTTACCTAAGTCTTGTCGGGCGTTTTCCCGGCCCTTAAAGAATACAGACAACTTGACTGCATATGACTTACTAAGAAACTTTCGCCCTTGGTTTAACCGTGTAAGATAATCATGATCTGAAATTTTTGGACTCAATTTCAATTCTTTAACTACTTGTGTCTTACTGCCTTTGCGTGCAAGTTTTTCCTTTTTGGATTGTTTATATTTATATTCTCCAATATCAACAATTTTACACACTGGCGGATCGGTATCTGGCGAAATAAGCAGAAGGTCTAAACCTTGTTCCTGAGCGGCCCTTTGGGCTTCATCTGTTCCGAGTATGCCTACTTGTTTTCCTTCAGCATCGATTACACGGACCTTGGCTGCTTTAATTCTGTCATTTGTGATGTAGCGTTTTATGAAAATCCTCCTAGTTTTTGCTTTTAGCTAGATTTGAGCAGTCTACTATATCACCGCGTCTTATTTGCGGTCAAGCTCGCTGAAGTAGCCTTCAATTTCGCTTAATGATACCTGCTCTTGGTTTTTACTGTCACGCTCGCGCAGCGTAATTGTCTTATCGGTAATCTCTTGCTCACCAATAATAATCATGTAGGGGATTTTTTCAGTTTGAGCCTGGCGAATTTTGTAACCAAGCTTTTCATTTGCGGCGTCTACCTCGACTCGTACGCCTATTTTCTTGAGTTTGTCGCGCACATCGTAGGCATAGTCGTTGAATTTATCCACAACCGGTAGAATGCGAACCTGGGTGGGCGCCAACCAATAGGGAAACTTACCTGCATAGTGCTCAATCAAAATACCAAAGAAACGTTCAATTGAACCTAATAGTGCGCGATGCACCATGAATGGCCGGTGCGGATTGCCGTCTGGCCCGGTGTAGGTGAGGTTAAAGCGCTCTGGAAGATTGAAATCGAATTGGATTGTGGAACACTGCCATAAACGCCCGATCGCATCTTCGATCTTTATGTCAATTTTCGGTCCGTAAAACGCGCCGCCACCTTCATCCACATCGAACTTAATGCCCATTGCGTCCAGTGACTCTCTTAGGGCATTTTCAGCTTGCTCCCAATCTGCCAGCTCTCCAACATACTTTTCTTTGGGTCGGGTAGATAAGTAGATTTTATAATTTTTGAATCCAAACGCCTCTAACACGTCTAAACACAATTGGGTGACGCTCTTTATCTCGTCTTGAATTTGGTCGCGGGTGCAAAAAATATGTGCGTCGTCTTGGGTGAACCCGCGCACACGCATAAGGCCATGTAGTACACCGGAACGCTCGTAGCGGTACACAGTGCCCAACTCCGCGAGGCGTAGCGGCAGGTCGCGGTAGGACCAGCGCTTGGCGTTATATATGTGGATATGGAAGGGGCAGTTCATCGGTTTAGCGTAATACTGCGCATTTTCGATCTCGATTGGCGCGAACATGTTCTCGCTATAAAAATCCAAGTGACCGCTTTTTTCCCATAATTTGGCGCGGCCCACATGAGGTGTATAAAGCAATTCGTAGTCCGCCTTGAAATGCATGTTCTTCCAGTATTCTTCAATAAGATGACGAATGCGCGCACCTTTTGGGTGCCACAAAATTAGCCCTGGGCCCACCTCATCCTGAATAGAAAACAAGTCTAATTCCTTACCCAAAACGCGATGATCGCGTAGCTTGGCTTCTTCTAGTCGTTTTAAGTGAAGGCGTAATTCTTTTGGGTTTGGAAACGCAGTGCCATAGATGCGTTGCAGCATGGGGCGCTTTTCATCGCCGCGCCAATAGGCTCCCGATACTTTAAGTAGTTTTATTGCCCCAATTTCTTTGGTGGATTTCACATGTGGGCCACGGCACAAGTCAACAAAAGGGCCGTTTTCATAAAAGGAGTATTCGGGTAGATTAAGGTCGCTAATTAATTCTGTTTTAAACTCTTGGTTGGTCTCTTTAAATCGTTTTTGAGCTTCTTCACGACTGACATCGTACTGCTTAAATTCTTGGTTTTCATTGATAATGTCTTGCATGTGTTTTTCAAACACAACCAAATCGTCTGGCGTTATGGCGCGGGGCAGCTCAAAATCGTAGTAAAAGCCTTCATCAATAGCGGGGCCAATGGCAAGTTTCGCATTTGGAAATTCCCGCTGTACAGCTTGTGCTAAAACGTGTGCCGCACTATGGCGAATTGTGGATAATGGGTAATTGGCCATCTTAGTTAAAATTAATTGGGAATCCAAAAACAAATCCATCCGATTCGTTTTCTTGCAATAATCGCTGAAGCGCAGCGCTTTCAAGCCCAGTGGCACCCGTTTTCATGCTAAGCGCAGGATGGTGTTCCACTTCCGCTTGGAATATCTCGCTGATATCTGGTGTTTGAGGTAAATGGTGCGTTTTATTTTTGAGCGGTTCTACTTTAACAAACACGGATTTTGTTAGGGCATTCATTGTCGGGTCTAAGGAAAAAACGCGACGGTGCTCGGATTTTTTGGCTGTGGTATCCAATAAAACCTCGCTATATGAATCGCTAGATAATACTGTTTTTAAGGCTTTCTTAGCCAAACTGCCAATAAACCTGGCAATTGATTCACTTAATTTAGTTAAGGCTTCTTCTTGGGTAGATCCTGTTCCAGAGCACTTTGGGAAGTTGTCACACGTGGCTTTGAATTTGTCGCCAACATGACTAATTACTACCTCAAGATTTGAAAATTGCTCCACTAAAGATTCCTCCATCTTCCTGTACTGACCAAACTATACCATAATTGATGAGGCTGTAAAACAGGCTACATGAACCCAGCTAGGGATATGCCAAAGGTATAAGATGTTTCATTACTCACATTTTGCCCAAAATCGATTACCGATATATGCAGCGCAACATCGGTATATAAATACAACCGTAATCCAGCATTTACCATATATTCTTTCTCTTCACCTAATACCTCGGCCATAAGGGTGATTCGGTCGTCTAACATGTGTTCCACACCAAATATTGCCGATGCGTCTAACTCCTCTTTAAAGGTGGCCTTAAAACCAAAATGGCCTTTCCATCCGCCCTTAAAGGCTTTTGTGGATACCATGTAAGCAGCTGTCTGATTATCTGAGCCTAATTTCTCAATTCCAGTGGCAATTGAGAGTGGCCAACGTTCGTTATTGGACATCAAGAAATATTTTGCATTAATGAATACTCCTTCGGTGGGAACCGAGCCACCAACAAAGCCTAGTTCCACATTTTGAAAGGTGCCAATATTCACTTTGTAAAAATGAGGGCGCTCCACGTCTTTTTCCTCGTCGTCACGCTCGCCCATGTTGTAATCCACCGCGATATTGGCTTTGCGGTAAGGCAAGGCTTCGGCGGTTGGCATCATGACCAAACCAGTGTGACCTGTGTAGCTGGGCAGCGCCAATGCAGGAGCACTCGCACAAAGTAATAGGAGTAGTGTTAGTAATTTTTTCACGTTAAAAGTATTCTCGCTTTTTTTCTTGCAAAAAGCAATTTTATTTCTTTTTTTTCACTAACCGACGCAGGGCTGCTTGCTCTCGGGTTTCCTCTCTGTGGTCTTGGGCTGGGTATCCTTTGTACACCCCATTGCTACCCAAATTTTTTGTAATACCCGCTTTTCCTAAAAAGATATTATTGTCGCCGATTTCAGTATCTGAGTTCATCCCTACCTGACCCGCGAATTGGTTATTGTCACCTATTCGAGACGAGCCGGCTACGGCAACATGTGCCGCAATGGCATTATGTTTACCTATTTTGTTATTGTGGGCAATATGCACCATGTTATCAATAATGGTGCCTTCCCCGATGACAGTGTCTGTTAGGCAACCTCGATCGATGGCCGTATTGCCGCCTATTACCACATTATCTGCTATTATCAATTTGGCCACATGCAGCATGGGGTGATACCCCTGTTCGTCTCTGTAATAACCAAACCCCGGCTTTCCTAGAACCGCGCCCGCATACACAATAACGTTATTTCCAATTTCGGTGTTTTCGTATATAACCGCATTGGCATCTATGCGGCAATTGTTACCGATTTTTGCCCCGGCGTACACTACGGCATTTGGGCCAATGTAAGTGTGTTCCCCTATACTGGCGCCTGGTTCTACGATTGCAGAGGGATGTATGCCTGATTTAATTGTTTGTGGGTAAAGCAGATTAAGCGCTTGTGCCATGGCTTTACGTGTGTCTTTTACGATGAGCTGTGGCGTGTCGCATTCGAGCACTGTGCTTGTGATGATGGCGGCCGCTGCGCTTTGCATGGCCACGGGCACCCACTGCTTGGAATGCACCACTGTTAGCTGGCCCGCAACAACATCTTGAGGGGCCGCCATGCCAGAGATTTGGATATCGGCATGTTTGGCACACTCGGCGCCGATGGCATTTGCAATATCTGCTAAGCGCACCATACTACCTATTCAGGCGCTCGATTACAAAATCTGTTAAATCAAAACCGCCGTTATATACGGCTTGTTTATCCACCACTACATCAATGCCATATTCCTTGGCTGATGCCCGTACTGCAAACAGAATTTTTTGCTTCAATTCGCTCATTAATTGGCTATGTAGTTGCATTAATTCTTCTTGCTGTGGTTTTAATTCTTCTTCAAGCTCTTCGATTAACTCTCTGATCTCTTTTTCTGGCTTGCCTTTTTCCTTGGCTTTTTCTACCTTTTCCTGACGCTTTTCGAATTCTTTTTTAAGCTTATCCTGTTTCTTTTTAAAGTTATCTTCGGCTTTTTTAGTTTCTGTAAACGCCACAAATACGCGCTGCATGTCGACGTAACCGATGCTGTCTGCGAGGGCTGTTGTCACCGTGCTGGCAACCACTCCTAAGGCCAATACTGCTGTAAATAATAGTCTTTTAAGTTTCATTTTTTCCTCCGAATCCCCATTTGTTCTTGGGGTATTATAGTAAAATCCGCATCGTACGGCTATGGTTAGCCTTTAGAATACATGCCCAATGTTGAAATGGATGCGCATTTCATTTAATTCATCCAAGCCAAAATCTAAGCGAATCGGGCCAAGGGGTGACATGATTCTGATACCAAACCCTTTGCCCCATTTTCCCTTCGACGGGTTGCCCAATGAGCGTGACCATCCCCAGTCTACAAAGACGAGGGTTTGGAAAATATCATTGATTAAGAAACGGTATTCAAAGTTAGTGATTAAGCGTTGTTCACCATTTGCGAATGAATTCGGGAAATGGGCGTATCCACGCACGGTGTTTGGTCCACCCACATAATACAGTTCCGATGGCTCTGTGTCGCCACTCATTTGACCTAGGATAAAGCGCGTGGCAAAGGTTTGCTTTTCAAAAGTGGGGAAAAACCAGTTCCAGGTTGTATCGTACTTAATAAAATCAAGCGCTATGTCATCGACAGGTAAGCCCTTTTCAATTGAAATGTAGTGGTACATCCCTTCACGTGGGTTAAAGGCCACATCACGTGTGTCGTAGGACACGCCGAAGTTATAACTGCGAATGTGGTATTTATTTCCTAGAGATGTGGTGTTTTCTGGGATTTCTATGTTTTCCCACTTAAACTCATGGGAGGTTCTAAAGTCATAGGTGATTGGCACCCCAAACGTGGTGCTAAAACCTTGTCTCTGTTCCCGTCTTAGGCCCCCACCGATGGTATCAAATCCAATATTTCCTTGGGTATCCCACAGGCGGAAAGTGAAGGATTTTCTATCGTCCCACATCCATGGATTATGGTATTTGAATTGATATGAGTTTGCGTTTTCGCCCCATTGGCCTTTTAACATAATAAGTTGCCCTGTGCCAAAAATATTGTCTATATTCAAGTCTGAATACGCAAATAACCCACTTCGCTGGCCATACCCTGCCCCAAAATTCACGCTACCAGTGGATTTTTCTTCTAAGCTCAATTTTAATTTATAATGATCGGGTTCATCGGTTGGTTCAAAGCTTGGGTCTAACTTTCCAAAATAGTTAAGGTTAAATATTTTTCGTAAATCCCGTTTAAGCGAAATATCGTTTAGGGGCTCGCCTAGCTTTATATCTTTTAATTCTCGGCGTATCACGTTGTCGCGAGTGCGGGTGTTACCCGTAATAATAATTTCGTCTAGAATCCCTTCGCCAATCACGTATTTTAATTCACTTCCATTGGTATCTGGGGTAATAACGCGATAGACCTTTATCAAGAAGTAACCGTTGTCTTTGTAATGGGATTCAATTTTTGTAATATCGTCTCTCACATTACCTAGATTTAGTAGGTCGCCCGTGCGTGACACTATCACCTCGCCTAACGCTTGGTCTGAATAGGTTTTATTGCCCTGGAATGTGATGCGTTTGATAAGCGGGTTTTCCTTCACGGTGAAGGTAACGCGCTTTCCAGCGCTTACGTTTGTAACTGATGAACGCACCGATTCAAACACGCCCATGGCTTGGATGTTTTTGATGGATCGATTTACTTTATACGGATTAAACTCTTCACCTTTGACGATGAGAATTTCATTTTGTATCAGTGAGGATGCCACCCGACTATTTCCTCGTATTTGTATGCCAGCAACCACATCTTTACTGCTTTCTGGCGCTTTTATGGTGGGCTTAGGTAATCCGATTTCAGTTTTGGTGCTTAGTGTTTTTAATGATTCTGGATTGGGTGCGGCGGTTTGTGCCGTCACTGGATTCCAAAAAATACCAATGACACACCAGGCTAGCAGAATAATACGCATCATAAGCAATTTAGAAGAAGAGCCCCAAAACTGTGGCTGCAACCATAAAGATAGTCGCTAAACCATATGTAATGCGGTTAAGTGGTGCTTCAAGTTCTTTGTAGGGGTTGTTAAACATACGTGCTTGCCCACCAATGCTACCAAGCCCTTCGCCTTTTGGTGAGTGTAGCAAAACCGCCACAATCAAGGCTAAACCAGACAATAATTCAATACCAATTAGAAGTTCTCTCATGTTCCCTCTCTTCCCGAGGGATGGTAACAGATTTATTGAGCGCCGTCTACAATTCGGATACGTGTTACCGTTACTGGATACTCTGGTACATCGGAAAAATAGCCTTTTCGCGTGGTTGGAATGACTTTAATTAAATCAACCAGTTCTTGCCCTTTTACCACCTTACCAAATACTGCATAACCATAATCTTGTTCGTTTTTGTAATTAAGGAAGGTATTGTTATTTACATTAATGAAGAATTGAGATGACGCTGAATGGGGTTCGTTTGTTCGGGCCATTGCAACGGTATACGTGTCGTTACTTAATCCATTATTCGCTTCGTTTTTAATCTCAGCTTTGGTGGTTTTTCGTTTCATTCCCGTTTGGAACCCGCCACCTTGGATCATAAAGCCGTCAATGACACGGTGAAAGATGGTGTCGTTATAAAAACCCGATGCCACATAACTTTTAAAATTTTCTACGGTTATGGGTGCCTTGTCTGGGTAAAGTTCGATGTGAATATCGCCGCTTTTGCTGCCGCTTGGATCATCAATTCTGACATTCATAATCGCAATCGGCGCAGCCAAAAGTTGCACTGATAAAATAGCTGTAATCAATAACGAAAGTACGGATTTCATTGTGATATTCTCCAGATTTTGGGATAAATTCTAGTGTAGCATATTTTATTGCGCATGTAATAAGAGTGTTTGGGTTTCTTTTCCCACATAAAACGCCGCTTCTTTAAACGGAGGAGGCCCCATTTTTATCTTCGCGTTTTTTGAAAAGAACACTTTTTCCTTTGGTATGCCTAAGAAATTTTTATCTAACTTATTGTTAGTGTTGGTGTCGTGAAAGGCGGCTATTGCATAGTACCCTTCGGGGAGTTTTGAAAAGCTCGTATACGCTGATAAATCGGCTTTTATTGGGACACTGTTGCCTCTATAGGCTTTGTCTAATTCTGTAAAGCCGTCTTTCTTGTTATACAGGCCGATTCGAACGACACCATTCGGGTTTTCGATTCCTCGTAACGTCACTGTAACTGTGGTGGCATGCGCCATCGTGGTGCTTAACAATAACAGTGATATTAGCAATTGTTTCATTGGCCAAAAACCTCATTTATGGTGGTGTGAATCCATTCCATTATAACCTCTAATTCACTCACTGTGGTGCATAATGGTGGAAAGATATACATGGTGTTGCCAAGGGGCCGTAGCATTACATGATGTTTTAGTCCGGCCTGGTAAAGCAGACGTGGAATGCGATGGGAGTCTGGGAATGGCGCATTTGTTTTGGCATCTATAATGTCGATCGCTGCAATCGCACCGAACGCACGTGGGTTTTTAAAGTTTGGGTGTGCGGCTAGTTGATGAATATGCTGATTAAGTGATGTGGATAGCTGCGCGACATTTTTCAGTGTGTCTTCTTCAGCAAATAGCGCAATGCTCGCGTTTGCCGCGGCACAGGCGATCGGATTGGCCGTGAAGGTGTGACCGTGGTAGAAGGTTTTGTGATCGTGGTAATCCCCGTAGAATGCCTCATAAATTTGGCTTGTGGTTAGGGTTGCGGCGATGGGCAGGGTGCCGGATGTGAGCCCTTTTGATACACACATAAAATCCGGCGCAATGCCCGACCAATCGCAGGCCCACATTTTGCCTGTTCTGCCGAAGCCCGTGGCGATTTCATCGGCGATGAGATGCACGTTATAGGTTGTGGTTAAGGCGCTTAGTGCGCTTAAGTATTCGGGGCTGTAGAATCGCATGCCGCCTGCGCATTGGGCCAGTGGTTCTACCACCATCGCCGCGGTGGTATGGTGGTGTGCTTTGAGATGGGCTTCGAGCGTTGTAATGGCCTGATCAACACTGATGGGCACCGGAGAATCAAGCGTGGGGTGGGTTAACGGAACTGGCATTGCGTGGGCCTTGAATAACCAGGGTGAAAAGGTGCCATGAAACACATCCACACCGCTAACAGACATGGTGCCTAATGTGTCACCGTGGTACCCATTTTCTAAGTATAAAACGGCCTGCTTTTCTGGTTTATTTTGGTGTTGCCAATACTGAAAACTCATCTTTAACGCGACCTCTATGGCGCAAGACCCGTTATCTGAATAAAACACCCGTGTGAGCGTGTCTGGTGTTATGTTTACAAGTGTTTCTGATAAATTTATAGCCGGATTGTGGGTTAGGCCTCCAAACATAACATGGGGCAAGGTTTCAGCTTGTGATGCGATTGCTTGCGTGATTTTTGGGTGTGCGTGACCATGCACATTGCACCACCAACTCGCGATGGTATCGTAAATATAGTGGCCCGATTCATCAAAGAGTTTGATGCCCTTTGAATGGGTGATCAATGGCGGTGGAAATTGGTCTAATTCTTTCATCTGGGCGTAAGGATGCCAGTTGTATTTAAGGTCTTTTTCCTGCTGCGATTTGGTGTTATTTGATGGCATATTGGATTACTTTTTCTGCTATGTCGCGGTAACTCTTTTGGTCGGGATTGTAGGGCAAAATACCTAAAACAGGTGCGTGACCCAGTTGGGAAATGATGTGTGGGTTGTCTTGGGAGATGTGGGTGGCCGTGGGGTCTGATGTGGGTGGGGCGCTGTGGTTGATGATAAGACCGATTACGGGAATGCGGTGGGTGGTTAGGGCACTTAGTGTGAGTAGGGCATGATTGATGCAGCCCAATTTATTATCCACAACTACGATAGTCGGAATGCTCATTTCGGCGACAAGGTCTAAGGTTGTTAGTGTGTCTGTTAGGGGAACCATGAGCCCCCCTGCCCCTTCGATCAGTACAATATCATGTGTATTTTGTAAGGCTGTTGATGCGGCTTTTAATTTGGATGGGTTTATAGAAATACCCTGTTCTTTTGCTGCTAAATGGGGCGAGGCTGCCATTTGAAATTCATAGACACTTCGCGCGTTTGCCATTGCATCTTTGGCGTCGGTTACGCCCATCGCAGTATTATGCGCGGAAATATCAGGGCAATCTAAATCGCCACATTGCACCCATTTTTGGGTGGTGATGTTATGGCCAAGGGAACGTATGGCCGCGGCCAAGTGGCCTGTGACATGGGTTTTTCCCACGCCGGTGTCGGTTCCCGTAATAAACACAAGTCCCATAGCCCACCATCTTAGTTGGGTTTAGCGATTATGACAATGACCTCATATTCTAGTGCAATTTGCGTGGATACCTTGGGGTAATATTGGGTGATTTTTCGAAGGTGTTGGGGGGTAAATAGCCCGTGTTTAAGGGTGTTTGCGTGATAGGCTCCTGTGGCTTTGATGTGCCGTAGGGCATGAAACACATCTGGAAAGTATAAGGCGTGAGTGTCTGTTTTGACGTGGGCTATTGTAAATTGCGCTGAAAGGGCCTGGCTCAGTGCGTCAACATTCAGAAAGGATGCACTAGGCAATCTGGGAAAATGGGGATACGCCTGTTGTACGGCAGACTGAAGCGAACGAAATGTACCTGGACCCGCTAGAGATATCGCCAAGGTGCCATCTGGTGATAGGTGATCGTGGCATGTTGCTATCCACTTATTGGAGGGCACCCACTGCAGCGTCATATTTGAGGCGATAAGATCGGCTTTTGGTAGAGAAATTGTTTCGATGTCATGGCATAACCAGTGAATATTAGGGGCATTGATGGTGTGTTTCGCCACTTGGATTGTGGCTGGCGCGTTATCAATAACTGTTATGGGGGTGTTGGGAAACGTGGTAGCGAGTAATTCAGATAGAAAGCCTGTGCCACCGCCAAGTTCGAGTATGGATGAGGGGTGTAGGTCTCGAATATGATGGAGTAGGTCTTCGGCAACAGTCTGTTGCACACTGGCGGCATCTCGGTAGGTGTCTGCCGCTTGGTTAAAGGCTGGCAAAATAACCCTCCTGAATCAAGAAATGGCCAAAATTTGGCGCTGGCACATGGGTAAGATTGCCCCATGACTTAAAAAAGCGTTTGGTGGGCGCATAAGGTGCAATTTGGTCATTTAATCCATGTGTCCAGGTAACCGGAATGGTATTGTTTGAATACTCGTATTGCGTCAGGTTGATGGTGGCTAAATAGTCTAGGGTTTTCCTAAGTGCATGGGCATCAAGTTGGGATTTCCAATGATCAAGTTGCGCACGAATAGATGGCGTGATAATGCCCTGAAACCCTGCGCGATAAAACGCGTCCATTGCCGCTTGAGGGTGTGTGTCTAACTGAGTGTATATTGGGGCCAAACTTTCGGCACTATAATGTGGAAATGGGGCAATAAGATGAGCTGATTTTATGTTCTCTTGGCAGGCTGGGTCTTGTAGCCACTGGGCGATGATCATGGCCCCCATGGAAAACCCAATTACATCGATCGGTTGAGGCGCCGAAAGTAGCGTTTCTTTCGCAATTGCAATCGCATCATGGGTGGTGTTCGGCGCAACATGCGTTTGTGTTGGCAATTGAATGCCTGCAAAGAGAGATTGCGTGGTGGCCCACCCTGGTAGAGCAATTGCTTCAATCATAATGCCTCTATTAATGTTTGTATGTGGGCTTGCGTATGGTGAGTTGTTATTACAATACGAAGGCGCGCTTCGCCGTCTGGCACTGTTGGTGGCCGCATGGCGATGACATTGCACCCTGCTAAGGCCAGCTTGGATTGGGCTTCAAGCACTGTTCTGTTTTCCCCAAGTATAATGGGAATAATTGGGGAATTCCCACGGGTTTGGAACCCTGCGGTTGAAAGTGTATTTCGAATCTGATCAGCGGTTTGAATTAACGTTTCGCGCTCACAATTCATGGATTTAATTTTGGTGAGTGCCGCGCGATTCACGGCGATAACAGGCAACGGTAGCGCTGTGGAATAAATGAAGCCGCGGCAGGTGTTGATCAGTTGGTTTTTACGTTCCTTGGAACATGCCACAAAGGCGCCGGCTGACCCCGCAGACTTGCCAAATGTGGCGGTAATGTAGTCGCATTGGTTTTGCACGCCCTCTTTGGCAATTAAGCCCATTCCATTCGGGCCAAACACGCCCCACGCATGGGCCTCGTCGATTAATAGCTCGCAATTGTACATGCTTTTTAACGCAATCAGCTCGGAAATTGGCGCGCTATCCCCTTCCATACTAAATACCGATTCAGTCACAATTAAGACCCGTGAAAATGAATGTTTAGCGGACTGGAGACGTGCTTCTAAGTGCCCCATGTCGTTGTGGCGGTAACGCAGTAGTTTTGCACCAGATAAGCGAATGCCGTCAATTAAGCTGGCGTGAACAAATTTGTCGGCGATTACCAAATCGCCCTTACCCACGATTGCAGGTATTAGGCTCACGTTCATTTGGTAGCCCGAATTAAAAACCAATGCGGACTCGGCGCCCATGCTAGCAGCCAACTCTGCTTCAAGGTGATGAGTGATCGCACGGTCACCAGATACCAACCTAGACCCTGTGCTTCCTGTTCCATATTCTAGGGCTGCCTCTGCCATCACCTGCGCCAATTCTGGGTGTGTACTTAGTCCCAAATAGTCGTTTGCACTAAAATCGATTAGGGTGCGGCCTTGGCGCTCGATGAACGCACCGCCTCGGCGCTGTGTTGGCGTGCACGTGCGGTGATTATCCGCACTTAACGCATCTGGCTCTAAACTCACCTTATTTTAATTTACGTAAAAAGGACGGTACTTCTAATTTTTCGTCGAGATCGTTTTCAACGGTATCGATGCTTAATTCTGTGCTATCCAATGTGGGCTTATGATCGTAGTGTTGCATTTGGCGCGGCGCGGCGGCTTGTGAGTGCCCCATAGATTGCGGTTGCTCATGTGCGCGATTATGCGCTGGATTCATTGGGTTTGCCGGCGGCTGTGGCGCAACTGGTGCCTGATGACGGTAGCCTGCTGGGTCGACCAACTGTTGCGGCGCCGAGTGACGCGCGTCCAATGATTCTTTGATAATCGGGCTATGCTGATTGAATTCCTGCGTGCCTTGGTTTGCATACTGAGATTGTGCTGAACCAGGACGCTGTTGTGCCATGGACGGCGCTGGCGCGTCATTACCTGCACTTAGTGGCGTGACTAGATTTTGTTTTTGCTGCTCTTGAAGAGGTTGCATTTGAGGCTCTTGCTCTTCGATATCACGCGCGGCTTTAAAAGACTCAGTGAAAATGTCGCGACGTTTAAATGGTTCTCTGTTTTGTTTAAAACCCGTTGCGATTACTGTAACCATTATTTCATCCTGCATGCCTTCATCTATTACCGAACCAAATAAAATATTGGCATCTGGATCAACAGCGCCGTAGATAATATCTGCCGCATCATTGACTTCATGTAAGGTTAGATTTGCGCCACCAGTAACATTTAAAATAACGCCTGTGGCGCCAGTAATTGTTTCTTCTAAAAGTGGGGACATAATTGCGTTTTCAGCCGCTTCAACAGCTCTGTTATCGCCATTGGCACGGCCAATTCCCATCATCGCAGAACCGGATTCCGTCATAATGGTTTTTACATCCGCAAAATCAAGATTTACTAGGCCAGGAATGGTGATTAAATCGGCAATACCCTGGACACCTTGGCGCAATACATCATCGGCGATTTTGAAGGCGTCGACTAATGCCGTGGTACGGTCTACTACTGATAATAATTTATCATTTGGTATGACGATGAGCGCATCCACTTGTGCGCGCAACTCATCTAAGCCCTTTTCCGCTTGTTCTGCACGTATTGGGCCTTCAAAACGAAACGGTTTGGTTACAACCGCGATTGTTAATGCTCCTAATTCTCTCGCAATTTTAGCTACGATTGGAGACGCGCCCGTTCCCGTTCCGCCACCCATTCCAGCCGTAAGAAAAACCATGTCTGATCCTGCTAACGCTGCTTCTAAATCTTCTCTGGATTCGTTTGCTGAGGCTTCCCCAACTTGTGGTTTGGCTCCACCGCCAAGACCTTTTGTGATTTTTTCTCCGATTTGTAATTTATGATCGGCTAGCGATACATTCAGTGACTGAGCGTCTGTATTAATGGCCCAAAACTCTACACCCTTAAGTGACGATGTAACCATTCTGTTGACGGCGTTTCCGCCCGCCCCACCGACGCCAATGACTTTAATCGTTGCATATGCTTTGATATCTTCTTCTGGCACCTTGTCCTCCACATGTTGAAATTTAACAACGAGTATACACTATTATGGCTTAATGAGTCCAAAGAGCTGTTTTAATCGTGAGGTTTGCTTTTGGGATTTATAGGTAATTGCGCCAGATGAGCAGGCAAAGAATATTGCCCCTAATGCCACAGGGAAGGTTTCATCCCCTTGGTCTGCTGACATATCATTTGGTAAACCGTGACGCACAGAGCGCCCCAATCGTTTTCTGATAAATTCCGGTAATCCTGCCAGCAATGCGCCATCACCGGTCAATGCAATACTGTTATAGGTGTTCATAACATCGGGACAATTTGCCCGTATTAGTTTCAGCAGTTCTTCAATTCTTGCCTCAATAATTTGGCATAGCAAGCGTTTTTTAATGGTTTGCTGCCCCTCTTCTGTGCTAATTTGCACCATGTCTGACGCAGAGACTTGGCTTACGCAGGTGTTTCCATAAATAATTTTGAGACGTTCGGCATCCTGACGCTTTACCTTTAGGCAAATTTGAATGTCATTTGTGACCGTTTCACCACCAATTGGAATGCTGACAATGGTGTCCAACACATTATTGCGAATCACGCTTACCTTTGTTTTTTGCCCCCCAATATCAATAATAACCCCACCTTCTTGGCGTTCTTGTGGCATTAACAACACATGTTGAAGGGCTAAACTATCATGCACAATCCCTGAAATATGAAGGCCCATTTGCGCGTAACATTCTTGCAACGCTTTGATATGTGACTGGGAACATAGCAGAAAATGGCAATTGGCTTCTACATGATGGCCTTCTATTCCAACAGGGTCTTCTACCGAGGCGCCGTCTACTTTATATTCCACTGCCATGGCATGGATGATGGTTTGGCTGGGATGAATAATCACCTGCTTGGCTTTATTAATTGCGTTATTTTTATCTTCTTTTGTAATAAATTCTGACTGCTCTTGGCGCACACAAATTCCGGTGCTTTTAGCGAACTGTATGCCGAAATCAGGAATATTCGTGATAACAGATTTTGGGGAAATTGATGCGGAGAATTGCGCACGAGACAGCGCTCGATCAATGGATGCCATTAGCTCGGCCTTATCGGTAATCTCGCCCTTTGTAAGGCCTTTAGTCATGCTGCTGCCAGCCCCTAATATTTGGATGGATTGATCCGCAGAAATATGGCAAATTATGACTTGCGTGGTGGTACGTCCGATATCTATTCCGGCAATGCAGTTTGCTTCAAATTCACTTATCTTTTTTGTCATATTGGCCTATTTTACAACGACTCGGTCTTCGACGCGAATATCAATATACTCAAGACGGTCCGTATTGGGCGTATTTTCTAAATAACTTTTTAAGTTTCGAAACTTTATGTCTAGATTTTCAAGGCTGCCAATCTTAATGGGAAGTCGATCGTCTTTGATTAGCATTAATTCATTGCTATCAAATTCCATTTGTAAATTAACAGTGGGAAAATAAAATTGGATGTGCGCGACTAACTGTGTCAATTGTGCGAGTAACTCTGATGAAATTCGAGACCCCGACAATGCCTCTGGTTGGATGCCGCCAATAATAATGATGTCTTCTAACTTTTCCAGCGTGACGATAGAGTCTGGGTTATTTAGAATGGTGCCATCTTGAGCCACAATAATAGAGCCAAACGCGCCCACAAAGGACACCCAGGGTTCTTTTTCTGTGACACGAATGATAATTCCATTTGGGAAATCGGCCCGAATCGACAGTGTTTTAATTGCAGGTAACTGCGTGCTTAAGGTGTATTTAAACCCGCCCAACCACAACACGCAAAAGATGGTTTTGCCCATTAAACTGTTTCCATAGGGGATTAACTGGTCTATAGATACAAAGTTTTCAGTGTGGTAATGCACTCTTTTAATGGCGAAGAAGGGATGGGTAATGCTAATTGAAATGGTGCAAATGGTGAGTGTGATAATAATTAATAAACTTCTCAAACGGATCACAAAGTGGACTCCAAAACCATTTCCACAAGCTGATCAAAGTTGATGCCTGCTGCTGCCGCTTGAGCCGGAACGTCTGAGGTTTCTGTAAAACCTGGTATTGTGTTTATTTCTAGTACATATGGCCCAAATTCTGGATCGACTCTCATGTCTACACGCGCCACTCCTTTGCAACCAATGGCGTTGAACAGTTGAACTGCATATTCGGCGGCTTTTTGATCGTGAAAGGGGTCGATTTCGGCTGGGCAAATAAACTCCGTTGCCCCTTTCGTGTACTTGTTCTCGTAATCGTAGAACCGTGTTTTTGGGCGAAGTTCGAGCGTAGGAAACACTGTTGGCCCTTGTTTTGTATCAATAACACCTACGGTAAGTTCAACTCCTGGAATGTAGTTTTCAGTAAAGTAGTGTTTTGCTTCGGCGCCCAATTCCTCAATAATAAAATTGAGTTCATCTTGGTTTTGGCAAATATGCACGCCAATACTAGAGCCGCCCATTATGGGTTTTACAACTTGTGGGTAGGCGTAACTGTGATAAGACAACACAGACGGTGTGAATGGCGCCGTTGGAATGTCGATTTTGCGCATTATTCTCTTGGTTTCTAACTTATTGATCGCGATTTTGGATGCGGCAACCCCCGCGCATGTGTACGGGATGTTTCTAGATTCGAGTTCAGCTTGTATGATGCCATCTTCTCCGCCTTCCCCGTGCAAGGCCAAAAAGGCTAAATCGCAATTTAATGCATCTGGTGCGTCCACCGATGGATCTAATTTGTCTGCGTTATACCCTAAGCGTTTTAGGGCCTGATAGACGGCCTCTCCTGAACGCAATGATACCTCGCGTTCTAAAGAGAACCCACCGTATAATACTGTAATTTTTTTATGTTTTAGGGCGTCTATCATGGTATCAAGGTACTATATGTACTTCACATTCTAAAGTAATATTTTTTTGAGTTTTGGCATCCTTTTTGATTGCCTCGATCAGGGACTTTGCCTGTTCAAATGTTGCGTGTCCGGTATTGATCATAAAGTTTGCATGTTTGTCGGACATTTTTACGTTTCCGTGTGGCGTGCCTTTGTAGCCGAGTTCTTCAATAATCGCACCTGCAAATTGCCCGGTTGGGTTTTTAAACGTGCTGCCAAAGGTTGGTGCGCGAAGGGGCTGTTTATCGAGGCGTTTATCGATTGCGGCCTGCGTGGCCTGTTGCACCTTATCTTTTGAAGTGGGTGACAGGGCCAATGTTGCGGCTAAAACAACCCAGTTATTACGTTTGATCGCGCTATTTCGGTAGCTCATTTCTAACTCGTCGCACGTGACCCAAATCGTGTCATTTTCTGCCGTAAGAACATATGCATTTTGTAAGCGCTGGGCAATTTCTTCCCCCCAACACCCAAAGTTCATGGTTACCATACCCCCTAACGTTGCTGGAACGCCTGCTGCAAATTCTAATCCTGACAATTCATGTTCCATGCATAGGCGTGTCATGCGATTAATACTTGTTCCTGCGCTGATGGTTAAGGCATTGCCCTTTCGGGTAGTGGCAACGCACTCTTGGCTCAAACGAATGATCGGTGGAATGGCGTCATTTGGGTTGAGGAGTGTATTTGAGCCTTTTCCAAGAATGATAGCGTGTGGATTGTCTCGTTTAACGCTGACAAGTTCGTCAATTGTTTGCACATCAAAAACGACTGGTGCCAGGCCTTCAAGTTCAAAGGTAATGAGCTCTTTTAACGGTACATCTCGCCGTTGATTCATTTTGCTTTAACAGGTGCTTCCAAGGCTTTTACTAACTCTAATCCCGTTTTATAAATGTCACCTGCACCCATTGTAATTACAATATCGCCTGGCTTTAATTGATTTAATAGGTGTTGGGTCACATGAAACTTGTCTGCAAAATGAGTCACTTCCTTGCCTTCTTGTTTAAGCAGTTCTGCAAGATTTTTAGATTCAGCCCCTGGAATTGGGTCTTCTCCTGCCGCATATACATCGGTAATAATGACGCGATCTGCCGCTTCAAAACTTTGAGAAAAGGCCGTGAGAAAATTTTTGGTTCTGGAATAGCGGTGCGGTTGAAAAATCGCGATTAGTCGGCCTTTCAAGCTTTTTTTGCAGCTTTGTAGTGTTAAATGAATTTCGGTAGGATGGTGCGCATAATCATCGTAAACCTGAATATTGTTTACGTTACCTACTTTTTGGAATCGGCGTGCCGTGCCTGAATACTTTTTTAAGCCCGCTAGAATCGTCTTCTTTTCAAACCCTTCGTGTATCGACACGCAAATTGTGGCAAGCGCATTGTATACGTTATGAATGCCGTAGACTTGTAATTGCACTTTTTCCCACAACTGGCCTTTATAGTAGGCATTAAAAGAAATGCCTCGGCTGTGGTGAGTGACATCGCGCGCTTGTAGGTCTGATATTTCTCGTATGGAAAAAAACATGACTTTTTTTGGGCTTATCTTTTCAGAAATGCTCACGCAATTTTCATCATCTTTATTCACTACTATCATGCCTGGCGCATCCGCTGCCTTTTCGATAAATTGGCTGAAATGGCTCAATAAGTTTTCTTTATTCGTGAAATAATTCATGTGCTCTTCTTCAATATTGGTCACCACTGCGATATTCGGACGAAGCATTAAAAACGTGCCGTCGCTTTCATCTGATTCGGTGATAAAATAATCGCTGGTTCCTTTTTCTGCACTTTTTCCCACGCCGCAACGTTGTGCCCCTGTCATATAGGTTGGCGCAATTCCAGCCGCTTCCACGCAATTGCATATCATAGCAGTGGTGGTGGTTTTGCCGTGGGTACCCGCAATCGCGATACGTTTTTTGTATTTGTCCATCAATTGCCCTAGCAGCTCCGCACGACGCAAAATGGGTTTATCTAGTGATTTTGCTAATTTTAATTCGGGATTCTCGTCCCTAATCGCGCTGGAATAAACGATTTTACCGGCTTGTTCTAGAAGATTATGATCGTGCCCTAACTTTATGATAGCGCCCATTTCTTTGAGTAGTTTAGTATGCTCGGATTCGGCAATGTCAGACCCACTTACTGTATGGCCTTCTTGCAGCAAGATTATAGCGAGGCCTCTCATGCCCGCGCCTCCGATGCCAATTAAATGATAGTCTGTGTTTTTCTTACTCATATATTAGGTTAATTACAATTAAATGCTGGGTATCGGCTAAGTCGTTCTTAGTGAAATTTTGATAGACATACTTGAATTGCGTTTCAAAATACCGCATATCGCCATTTTCCTTTTTCGTGAAATTTGATGCATATAGGGTAACACCAATATTATATTGCGTCATCCCATGCTCTGGTTCAAAAAAACCACGTCCGAATAGCCCTAAGGTGTCGGCAAAGAGGGTTTCTAGCCCCACACTGTGCTGCTTAACACCATCTTCTCCAAACTCGATATTTAGCCCGGTTAATCCGTATTTCCAGTTGCTATTAAACTCAACTACTGTGGAAGGGGAAAAGGTTTCGGTGTGACCCGTAGACCAATTTAATGGTGATTGCATCATATTGCGGGTATGCAATCCAATATTTGCGAGTCTGTGGGCTTCCCACGCCAACCCCACATCAACGGATCCCCCTGTCGCGCCAATCTCTTTAATTTGGCGTCCTTTCATGTCTAAAACGGCGCCTGCGTATAATTTTTTGGTAATGGGATGGGCCAGACTGAGTCTAGCGGTTTGGTAGGTATCGGCAAATTCGCCTGCCTTATAGGGCCTGTACCCGTTGTGCTTTACTTCGGGAATGGTGTCGGAGGCGTAGTGATCGAAGGCGAAACCGATGGTGGTTCCCCAAATAGGGGGGATAACAAGGCCGACTGTGAGACTGGAATAATCGAAGGCGTATTGACCGTGCGACACATGAAATTGCCATGACTTATTTGTTGCCAGTGTGGCAGGGTTATGAAATAGGTTTTCTACCGCACTGAAGGGCTTATCCCCCCAGGATACACCCGATAATCGACGGGTATGATCTGGGAAAAATGGCTCTGTTTCACCAAAAACCGGGCTTGCACACAAAATTAGGATGAGTATCGCAAGCCGCCGAGTTTTAATTAACACCACATAAATCCTTTCGTTCTATCCAACCTTCAAAGCCGTTCTCAAGCGCAATATTTGTCCAGAGTGAGGCATGTTTAAGAATACGCACGCTTGCACCTTCGTGCAAATAAAACACGGTTGGCAAAGACTGAAGTGGGCCCTGCTTGATGCCAATTTTCTTTGGTAGTATGACCCCTTCTTTGCTGTTTAAGGCATCCACTCTGTTGGCAATGAACATTGCCGAATACAAGCCTGTAACGACTAATAACAGCACCACGATGGCTTTCAATTTTTCATCTTTTCCAGTAAATGTCCACATCATCCACATCACATTAAGCAGTGTGGCTAAGAACAGTAACATGCCGATTTGCTCGTTTAGCTCCAGAAACTTCAGCGGCATTCCAATAATTCGAACAGGGTTTTTAGTCATGCCTTCTGGATTATCAATAATTTTTGACTCTGCCAATTCTAAATTGTGGCGAATGTTTTTATCTCGAGGTGCATATAAACGTGCTTTTTTCAGATTACACACCGCGGCACCCAACTGGCCATCCTGCAATAGTGTGGTGCCAAGGTTATATAAAATGTCACTATTCTTTGGGTACTGCTTATTCAAATTTTCGTACAGTCGCGCTGCCGATTTATACTCTTGCGCTTGGTAATGCCGTTCTGCCATTCGTGCGTTGTCCATCGTGGCAAACAACAGTGCTGGCATACATAGAATAATCGCCATACAGAATAGACGTTTCATCATCCGCTCTCCTTACCAATGGCCTTGATGAGGGCCTGTGCGTCATTTACTACGGTTTTGAATTGCGCAATTTGTTCTTCTGTATTTTCCTTTGGTTGGTATGCGATGGTTGTGATGCGCGCTAAATAAGTTCTAATACGGTCCACCAAACCGTCACTTAATGCGTTTGAAAGCGCCACTTTAAGTTGAGTATCTGCCAGCCCCATCACATGCACGTTAGTTGTGTCGCTGATATAGCGTAATACGATGGCACTAATGCTTGAAATGCCATTTACATCTTTGGATTTTAATAGGTGTTGCAGCGCGAGTTCTGCCGTTGTAAAGGCCGATTTTTTCTGCCATCTTTCTGGGTTTGAGTGGCGGTATTGGTGCGCTACTTTTCGCATAGTAACGATAGAGACGCCAATTAAATTCAGACACACCACCACCCAAAATAATGGGTTTCGATGCGGGCTGGTGGGCGCCGGCTTTAATGCGACGAGAGATTTAAGATAGTGGGGTTGGTTGATGGATTGAGGCAAAGCATCTGAATTCGTGCCTGGCGCACTGCCAGAAGGGAGGATGGTGATTGGAGTCGCGGTGCTGCTTGCCGTCATGTAAGACAGGGATTCAGGATCAAAATAATGCAGTGTAAAGGCTGGGATGGTGTGATTACCAGGCGCTCCAGGCACAACAATATAATCGAACTCTCTGCCTAACTCACTATCAATGACTGTGGATTTATAAATACGCATGTTTTCCGGTGCGGTGACATTTAGGTCTGAAATCGTGCTTAAATTGCCCTGACCAGCAATGTTTAATTTCACGGTTATCGGTGTATTTTGTTTTACTGTATTGGTCTGAATGCTTGCGCTTACACTAAACTGACCTACTGCACCTGCAAATTGATCTGTTTTACCGTCTTCAGGTAATGGCTTTACCTCAATCGTAATGGGTTCGGTGTCCAGTTGTTTCTGGCCATAAAAGGGATTGATAATAAAACTGACTTTCGTGGGTGAAATAACCTTTTCTCCAGGCTCAAGTGGGTATAGCGCTTTGTTTAGAATTTCTAACGCATAATAGCGCTGAGCGTCTATGCTCACAATATAATCCTCTTGCCGGGGCTTATCAGTGGTAAGAAAACCTGAAAAATCTGGCGCCTCATAGGAAATATTGCTCCAGATGGAGACCCGACGCAACAAAGTGACCCGATACTCTATGGATTCACCTTCAAATACGCTTGTGCGATTGGCCGTCGCATTCACCAAAATCAAAGACTCTTGATTTGTGGGGGATTGTGCGGTGGTTTGAGTATGGGTTTTGGGGGCGATTGGCGACTTCGCGACTTGTGGCGCGGCAGCTTGATTCACGATTGTCATTTTGATGGGCTCTGTTTGGTATCGGGTGTTATCGATCTCTAGTTGGAAGGAAGGGATCAGCAGACTGCCGACTTTGGTGGGCGTTAAAATATAGCGATATGACTTTGATGAATTTACTTTTCCGTTGATCCAAGAAAAAGAGTTGGATTGGGCGACCGAATTAACGATTAATCTATCCCCGAAGTCTGGCGAACTGGGTGCTGAGGCCTTTTCTAGCCCGGGTCCAGATAGCGTCACTTCTAACACAAAGCTTTGATCCACAGCGGCTGTTTGCGTCGCAACGGTGGCCACAAATTGGAATAGGTCTTCATCTGCAGCGACAAGCGGTAATGTTAATATGCTAATCCAGATTGCGATTGTCGCGACTGTTTTTACCAATCTTTTTCGACTCCTCTATTATTACGTTCTTGCTTTGGTGCGTTTTCTCGCGCCTTTTGTTCTTCATTTTCGATCAGGTTCAAAATACTCTCGATAGAGCCGTTATACTGGTTTTGTTGGGGTTGTTGTTGATCTTCTTGCTGCTGTTGGTTTTCTTTTTGATTTGGCTGCTGCGATTGATTCTGTTGGGATTGCTTCAATTGTATGGCTATTTCCAGATTTCGCTTGGCATCGCTATCGTTTGGTTCACGCTTTAGGGTTTCCGTATAGGCTGCGATGGCGCTGTCATAATCTTGTGCTTTTACGAAGGCGTTTCCCATATTGTAATAGATCGCGCCATGGGTGGCTTCAGGTAGCGCTGCGAGGGCACGATTGTAGGCATTCATAGCATTTTGCGCATCATCTTTCGCGTAAAATGCATTGCCAAGGTTGTATAGAATTTCACCTTGTTTTGGTGCGTACGATAAGGCTTTTGCAAAATGAGACACGGCGGAATCATAGTCACCTAATTCCATCGCAGAGATTCCAGCATGATTCCATTTGCTGGCTTGAAATGGGGGTAACGCCTGAACAGACGAGGCAATACATACGCTGATTAAAACGGCATATATCAGTTTCATCTATGGTTTTCTCCTGCCTAAGGTACGCCTTGCCGTTAGTATTCGCTCAATAATTAACGCACCAATGGCTAGGAATATGGGGAATTGGAATTGGTCTTTGTATTTGTTGGCTGATGCTTGAGAGATGGCTTGTTTTTCTTGTCGGGAAACCGCTTTATACAATTGCTGCGCGATGGCGTTGTCGTTTGTGGCATGAAAATACCGGCCTCCCGTTTCGCTTGCTATGCGCTTTAAGGTGCCTTCATCTAACTGAGATAAGACCACATTACCGTCCTTATCTTTCTTGTATTCCGTATTCCCTGTTTCCGGGTTTTCAACGGGTATGGGTTCGCCAGCCGCGTTTCCTATACCAATAGTGTATATGGGTAATTTTGAGCGTTTAGCGGCGTTAATTTCCTTTTGTAGCCCTTTACCAAACTGCTCCCCATCGGTAAAAACGAATAACGCTCGGGATGGCGCTTTGTCTTTACCAAATAAACTTAATGATTTTGCGATCACCTCGGCTAAATCACTGCCGGGTCTAGAGACGGTACCGTGATCAATATCATCCACGAACAAATGCACCGCATCACTATCAGCCGTGCGTGGCACCAACACATGAGCGGTGCCTGCAAACGCCATTAACCCGACTCTATCGCCTGCAAAGTGAGTCAATAAGGCGCGAATCTCCTGTTTTGCACGGTGCAATCGGTTTGGTTTAATATCCTGTGCCTGCATGCTCAGAGAAGTATCCACAGCAATGATAATATCCAAGCCTTGCCGCTCTTTTGGGTTAAATTTTATGCCAAACTGAGGGCGCATCAACCCGACTATTACCAAGGTAATCGCAAGTAAAAACAAAACTTGCTTAATTAATTGCTTGGTGTGGCTAAAATCAGGCATCATACGGGTCACTAATGCTTCAGAAATGAATGCATTTCGTAGTTTTGCTTTCAGTCGTGCACCAAACACCATTAGTGCCAAAATAATGGGAAGAGCGAGAAATAGATATGATAGGTGGCTATTGGCGAATTTCATGGGACGGTTATCAATATTGCATTTGCGATAATGCTTTCCAATACTAACAAACAAAAGGCAATGAGCAAAAATAAGGGAAATAATTCAGTCACATTGTAATGAAACTGGGATTTGATTTGGCTTTTTTCCAACTGATTTATTTCGTCGTAAATTTGCTCTAAACTTTCATTATCCGTGGCACGGAAATAGTGGCCATTTGTATGTACTGCGATTTGTTTTAACAGGTTTTCGTCTAATTTAGTAACCGCATAAGATCCATCTGGGTTTCGCTGGTAGGTTTTGCCCAAACGTGGATGCATCACTGGAATGCGCGCCCCGCCTTCTTTCCCCACTCCAATGACATAAACCTTAATGCGCAATTCTTTGGCTAAGTTCGCAGCGGTAAGCGGGTCTATGATTCCGGCATTATTCTCACCATCCGTGAGCAGAATAATAATTTTGCTCTTCGCGTCACTTTTACGCAAGCGGCTTACCGCAGTGGCCACCGCTGAGCCGATGGCCGTCCCTTGGCCACCCAAGCCTAGTTGGGTTTGGTCAATTAGCGATGCCAGCACGTCGCGATCTAGCGTGAGCGGACACTGTGTATACGCGGTTCCACCAAACACGACTAATCCTAGCCTATCCGCATTTCGTTTTGCCACAAAGCGCTTGATCGTGTCTTTTGCTGACTCAAATCGATTCGGGCTTAAGTCTTCTGCACTCATGCTGCCCGATGTGTCTAAGGCCAACATAATATCAATGCCCTCTGTATTTACATTTGATTCGTGGTCCACAATTCGCGGCAAAGCGATTGCAATAATCAACATGGCGATCGCCGCATAACGCAATATGGGTATTAACGCGCTTAAAAAGCGGGTAAACCGATTTTCCAATTGCCGATACCGTCCTGCGTCTGGGTATTTGACGGTTAGGTGGCGTTTTCGCCCTTTTAACCACATGGCTAGCGCGGCTAAAAGCACAAGTAAAATTAAAAACTCTGGTGCGGCAAAATTCATGATTTACCCCCGTCTTGGGCGGCATCTTCTTCGCTGGGAATAAGACTGTTGTGAACTGCATTTATTATCGCTTCACTTTTAGATAATGTGTCAGATAATGCCGCTGGTGCAATTGTATTTGCAAATTTTGCCTCATCACAACGGGTTAATACACTTATTATTTGCGCAATCGCTCCTTGATCTAACTCGATTTTTCGTAAAAGCGCGTGGCACTCTGCGGTTGTTCGCTCCATAAACCCCTTCTCAAGCGTTGCGCTCAAATAGGTGCGCAGACAATCTGAAATGGCATCATAGATGGCAATTTGATCGGTTTCATTGTCGGCTTTTTGCCCCCTTAAAGTAGCTATCTGGTGCAGGGCAAATTCTTTAGGCGACACAGTTGAAGATGTTTGATTTTTGAATCGTGACATGAGCGCGTGACGGTTTTTGTATAACATAATTGCCGCTATAATGAGCGCGCCACATACACCAATGGTGGCGATTAACACCCAAAAGAACCATCGCCCTGCGAGTGGCAACGGTGGTTTTACACTTGCCACTTGAATGTCTGCTGTACTGCTTCGAATACTGGTTATTGTGATGGGAATGGCTGCCAATATTTTGGATATTGTTTTTCCTTTGTGTGTAATGGGAATGGTTTGTGTTGGCACCATAAGAGCCCCCATTTGATAGGTGGCAATGTGACGAATCAGTTGGTAATGGGTTATTCCATTGTCTTCATCCTCAGTTACTTCATGTTGCAACACTGAAAACGCACCCAATTGCGTGTTAATTACGGGTCGTTTTAGTGTTTCATCGGAATTGGTGTATATGTGAAGGGTATAGCTAATTTCATCACCGATATGCGCGGCGTTTGGCGTCGCAACATGCTGCGCTTGAAACGCAAAGGCTCCGCCATAAAGCGTCCCACAGCACAGAACTGATAGTAGCACTCTTTTCATCCGTGTCTTCCGTGCTCTCGTTTAAAGTAATAAAACAACGGTTTTATGTAGTTTTTATCAATATTTATGGTGATGGTCGGCAGACTGAGTGATTTGAAATTTCGCTCACGCTCCATCTGACGCGCTAAGACCATATTGCGAAATTTTCCTCGCACATCTGGTGAATACGTATTAATAATAACCGACTCTCCCGTTTCACTATCCTCGGCCACAATTAACCCTGATTTCGGCAAACTAAGCTCCTTCGGGTCTTCTAGAATAATAGGTACAATCTCATGCCGTTTACTCGCTATTTTTAGAGTATCTTTAATGCTGTGATCCATAAAATCTGAGATGAGAAATACAATGGCCTTTTGGTGTTGAACGCGCTGTAGATAGCGTAACGCGTGGGCAATATTTGTGCCTTTAGACTGAGGCTCAAAATAAAAAATATCCCGCAATATGCGAAACATGTGCTTTTTTCCTTTTTTTGGTGGAATATATTGCTCTATTTGATCTGTGAATAAGATTAACCCAACCTTGTCATTATTCTTAATGGCTGAAAACCCAAGAATCGCTGCAATTTCCCCTGCGATTTCATCTTTTGTTTTTTCACCGGAACCGAATTGCCCAGACGCGCTAATATCGATCATTATAATAACCGTTAAATCCCGCTCCTCATCAAATTGTTTCACATGTGGGCTTTGTGCTTTGGCGGTTACATTCCAATCAATTAATCTAACATCATCACCCGGAAAGTACTCCCGAACTTCGGCAAAGTGCATGCCTCGCCCTTTAAAACGGGAATGATACTCGCCCGACATGGTGCCGCTTACAATTTTTCGTGTTTTAATTTCTAAGTTTCGAACTTTTTTTAATAGCTCACTGGATATGCCGTCCGTCATGCGGGGCCCCCTATGGCACTATAATTTCTGAGAATACTTGATCCACGATATCGTCTGATGTCAATTCTTCTGCTTCTGCTTCAAAAGTAGGAATGACCCGATGGCGCAATACATCACGACCAATCGCCTTCACGTCATCTGGTGTCACATAGCCTCTGCGATTTATAAACGCGTGTGCCTTTGCGGCCTTAATGAGGGCCAGTGATGCCCGAGGCGACGCGCCGTAGCGAATCAGTGGTGCTAATGATTTTAAGTTTGCGGCGTCTGGGTTGCGTGTGGCGAAGACAAGATCCAATACATAATCTTTAATACGCCCATCCACATAAATTTTCTCTACCACAGATTGTGCCCTTACTATATCTTGGGCATTAATAACTGTTTTAACGTCGCCCTTTTCGATCGAATCCATGTTATCTAAAATGAGGCGTTCTTCATCTCGACTTGGGTAATCAATCGTAATCTTCATTAAAAATCGGTCTAACTGGGCCTCTGGTAACGGGTAGGTACCATCTTGTTCAACGGGATTCTGAGTCGCCAACACCATAAACGGCGCGTCTAACTTATGGGTGGTGTCACCTAGGGTTACTTGCTTTTCTTGCATGGCTTCTAGCAATGCGCTTTGCACCTTAGCTGGCGCGCGGTTGATTTCATCGGCCAAAATACAATTGGCAAAGATAGGGCCCTTTTTCGCCGTAAAGTTTCCGGTTGATTGGTTGTAAATCATGGTGCCAATAATATCGGCTGGCAAGAGGTCTGGTGTAAATTGAATACGACTAAAACTTAAATCTAGTGCTTGGGCCAGTGTGTGCACAGTTAGGGTTTTCGCCAAACCCGGCACGCCTTCTATTAATACGTGCGACTGCGTTAATAATCCAATAATTAAACGGTCTATCAGATTTTGTTGCCCTACTATTTTACTGCGAATGGCCGCTGTAACACCCTCTACGAATGCCGATTCTTTCTCAACAAATTCATTTATCTTTTGTAACGTGTCGCTCATGGCGTCCTCCCTGGCTTTTCTTGGAAATTTCACTGATAACACCCCAGTGCGTTTTCCCTTTGATTTAATTGTATGGATTCACGTAGCTTGTGGCAATAGCCAATCTTGTTTTGATCACAAAATATGCATTTTCGAGGCTAAAATTGGTGTTCCAAAAAACTTGCATTGTGTTAAAAATTCATTCATACTCTACTTAGTTTTGAGTTCATATTGGGTTTAAAACTGCCTTCCTGAGAAGGAAGGGTATAACAAAAAAATCCTGGCCTGTTTCGGCAGTTTCGGAAATTCAAGAGGAAAGGGGTGAAGTCGAGAGAAATACTATCTTTAGTGAAGTTAATCTCTTAACAACTTCATCTGGTTTTTCAGAAAAATTTTTTAGTCTTAAGGAGACACAAACGATGAAAAAAACATTATTATCATTAGTAGCTGTTCTAGCTGTAGTAACTGTAGCTCACGCTGACCCACGCTTCGGCGCAATTGGTTACACAGACGGTGGCGTAGGTGTATTCGTAACTGATGACATGTACAACGCGTCTTTAACATACCAGTCCTATGCAAACGACAATGGTGGCCTAGGTTCTACCGCTGAAGAGCAAAACCTTGCTGGTATTGGTCTTTCTGCTAACTACAAAATGGCCGTTGACAGCATGACAGCGCTAACTGCTGGTGTGGCGTACAAAACATGGTCAGGTCAGTCTGGCTCTAGCGTAGCTGCTGCAACAGCTAAAAATGAAATTACTGCTGCTACTCAGTTAGACCTTAACGTTGGTATTGAAAAATCCATCGCGTCTAACTTGATGATCACTGGTGAAATTTCAGTTTACCGTACTGAATCTGTTGATATCGACGGAACTGAGGATCCATCAGTTGGAACTTCATTATTCGGTTCTGGCCGTTTCGGTATCGCATACCTATTCTAATATCTTAATTTAGATTTTAGAACAACAGGAAAAGCCTGAGCATCTGCTCGGGCTTTTTCGTTTTTTAGCCATAGGACAAAAATTGGGTAATCTTCGCCCATTTTTTCGAATATGCCTGTCCTCAACGTATATGAATACGCCTCCGGTAGGCGTTTCTCCAATTAAGCTCAAGTGCAAATTGCTTTTATCCCAATATTGGGCGCAATTTTGCTTTGACTGAATTGGGAATGACCAAATCTTCCTCCAAATTTTGTCCTATGAAAGTGTTGTTTTATCTTGTCATTCCCACCTTGATTGGGAATCCAGCCATTCAAGCAAAGTGCTACACTCTGGATCCCGGATCAAGCCCGGGATGACAGCCAGTGGATTTCTGGCTTTGCATAAAAAATCCAGAGCTCTAATGGTGCAATACGCCAATTTCTTGTACACTAAAAGGTGATGAAACAATACCTAGATTTACTTCAACATATATTAGATAACGGGGAAGAGCGCACAGACCGCACTGGCACCGGAACCCTGTCTGTATTTGGTATGCAAAACCGTTATGACTTACGAGATGGGTTTCCGTTGGTGACCACTAAAAAAGTATTTTTTAATAGTGTGGTACGGGAATTACTGTGGTTTTTAAAGGGCGCTACAAATATTTACGATGGTTTGAACCCCGACTGCAAGATTTGGGATCCGTGGGCGGATGATGATGGCAATTTAGGCCCTATTTACGGCTATCAGTGGCGCCATTGGGAACAATTTACACAAAATCCTGAAACAGGCGCCTATGACAAGCGCCATATTGATCAAATAAACCAAGTCATAAAGCAAATTAAAGAAACGCCTGATTCTCGGCGTATTATTGTGAACGCGTGGAATGTGGCGGATGTGGAACGCATGGCCTTACCACCCTGCCATACGTTTTTCCAATTTTATGTAATTAACGGCCACTTAGATTGCCAGCTGTATCAGCGTAGTGCCGATGTGGCGATCGGTGTGCCATTTAATATTGCTAGTTATGCATTACTGCTAATGATGGTGGCTCAGGAATGTGGATTAACCCCGCGTTACTTCGTGCATACCTTTGGTGATGCCCATATTTACCTGAATCATATTGACGGCGTTAAAGAGCAGTTAACACGTGTTCCCGGCGCGTTACCACAGGTACACATTGCAGATAAACCCCTGTTTGATTTGCAATTTGAGGATTTTGAACTGCATGATTATGCGCCACAAGACTTTATTAAATTCGAGATTGCAGTATAAAAGTGGCGAAGTTGGAATTTAGCATTGTGGTGGCAACAGATGCGGCAATGGGCATTGGTAAAGATGGTACTATGCCTTGGCACTTGCCTGCAGACCTGGCCTACTTCAAACGCATTACCAGCACCGCGCCACCTGGAAAAATGAATGTGGTGATCATGGGTCGTAAAACATGGGAATCTATTCCCGATCGGTTTCGCCCGTTGCCAGGTCGCATCAATATCGTGGTGAGTCGCCAAACAGATTATGAGCTTCCTAACGGAGTGCTATTGGCAGGCTCTTTGGATTTGGCCCTGGATTTAGCCAATAAAGATGATGTGGAAAACGCCTTTGTTATTGGTGGCGGTCAACTGTATAAAGAGGCGCTCTCCCATTGCGATTGCACTGGTGTTTATATCACTAAAATTGCCAAGACGTTTGCCTGTGACACGGTTTTTCCGTCTTTGCCTGACGGTAAGTTTGAAGGCGTGTATGCGTCAAACTACATGGTAAATGACGATTTCTCCTATTGCTTCAAGCAGTTTAAGTTATCTTAATTTATATAAAAATAAATAGTTGACGTAATATTTTACAGTTGATATATTAAACCTGTCTTATTGCATGAGGGACCGCGTTTTGAGCCAGCGTTTGGGGGGACAAATTGGTGGTTTTGACAATGATTTATGGGGGGGACACACCCAAATCGCGTGCACTCCCGATATGCAATTTTTCTATGTTCAGTGGTCCGCAGCGATTGTTGCGGACCACTTTGCTATACTAGTGCCTATGGACACCCTTGCGCAGCAATATAGTGAAGTTTTTTTTACCGATGGTTTACGCCCAAAAACAGCGGCAAACCGGTACCAAAAGCGACGCAATGCATTCAAAGCGAAACTGCACTACCCTACTGTCATTTCAGGCGTGGATAGTGGGCCAGGAAACGGAAACTTATGGTCACATGTTCACAGTTTCTATTTTCAAGAACCGCTGTTTTTATACTTAACTGGTATTAATCAAACGGGTGTGGCGTTAGTACTCTACCCCAATGGCGACGAGGCGCTGTTCCTGCCCACCCACGATCCAAAACACGTGTTTTGGGAAGGCCACCAATTGTCTGTGGGTGATGCAGAACACACCGCGATCATTCAAGAACTAACTGGCATTAAAACTGTGCTGCCTATGCGATCGCTTTTTCCTTACTTGCTCGCCATGACACGCAACAAGAAACCGCTTACCTTAGGTGCGTTATGGCACACCCGGCCGTCTGGAAAAAAGAATTCTGCCACTGAAGGCAGCCGTTATTCCGATTCAAATGGCCGTTTTATCAGCCGATTAAAACGCTACTTTTCACGCCACGGCACTGGGCTGTCTCTTGAAAATGTGGCCGAACTGGCATGGGGCCTTCGCTTAAATCTGGATGCCACAGACCGCAATAATGTGCTGGCTGCCAATCGTGTGACCAATGGGGCGTTTCGCGCTGTACTGGCCTGTGCTAAAACAGCCAAGAACGAACGGGAACTAACCGGTACCTTACTGGGCGAGATTTATAAGAACAGCGAATGGGGGCCCAGTTTCCCACCGATTATTGCAAGTGGTACTAACGCCACAATTTTGCACTACACCAAAAACAATGCGGAATTATGCAAAGAGGGCTTGTTACTTATGGATTTTGGCGTGCGGTGGCACAGTGTGGTATCCGATGTGTCGCGCACAATACCATTATCGGGCCGATTTAACCCATTGCAGCGACTTTTATATAAAATAGTACTCGATACACAGGCTTATGTTGAATCATTGGTTAAACCAAAAAATACGATCGATTCTATAAACACCGAATGTTGGGCCTTCATGGCGCGCTTGCTTACAGAGCGATTCTCGAACAAAGGGGGATCTATGGTGCGTGACTATCAAACGGCCCCCCACTTTGTGAGTCATTTGATGGGCATACAAGTGCATGATGGCGACCCCCACCGCGAGTATCGCCATACGCCGTTGCAAGTGGGGCAGCTACTGAGTAATGAACCTGGTTTGTACGGGCAATTCGAAATGACGATTGCTGGTGTGCATTACTGCGAAACCATTGGAATACGCATCGAAGATGACCTACTTGTTACGGCTAAAGGCTGTCAAAACCTTAGCGCAGAAATTCCAAAAGAGATACATGATATTGAATCACTTATGGCTTAAATTTGTATTATTATGCGTGATTATTGGCGTATGGATGCCTCCTTTATTTGCTCAATCCATTACCATTGAAACGCTTAATCGGAATGCCGACATTTTGCTAAATGGGCAACGCGTGTCGAAAGAACTGTTGTATGCCTTTCCCGTTTTAGAAGGGCGCCATTTAATAACCGTACGTGACGATGGCAATACCCTGTTTTCCCGTGCCTATGCATTGCGTGATGGTCAAGATTTAATCATTCACCTATCCCCAACGGGTGATGTGCGTTATGAGGCAATCACAACAGGGCAACACATTCCTTTCCCAAATCGGGAAGTGCTTAATATTGGCGGCGTGATGAAAGCACAAGGCCCTGTGGCAATTGGCATTCACTATTCTGAAACATTGCACGGATTTAGTTATCGCCATTGGCTAAATCGTAAGTTTGGCATTGAGGGTGTGGGCTGGGCCACTCAATCGTCTAATCGCTACAAAGATACTGTGGGAGCCCGAGTGTTGTATTCGCTTTTAGCGCTTTCAATTGGCGGCCGATTATCGCGATATTACGTTGGTACTGGGTTTGGGAATAAGTTTGTAGCGAGCACGGGAACGCGGGAACGAGACACCATGACAGAAGTCTTCTTTGGCGTGGAGTTGCCAAGCGGCCATTGGCGCATCATGACGTATTCAGTAGAATTGGCGTATGAATGGGTAGCGCGCAATGACGATCCTGCCCGTGATAACTTCCGCATCAATGTGGGGTCGCACTTCTACGTGGCGGGTAAGCGCCGCTAAACCAACACTAAACGAAAGATAGTCCTAAACTATGTGGCCCTAAGTATGTGGATAGAATTGAACTTTCTTCCGTAATTGATAATGCCACGTTTGGAAATCTATCTTTAATCTCATTGGCTAATCGAGTGGCCTCCGCAAAATGATGCCCATAAACGACTAATACTTGCTTTAGATAGCCGCCACGCTGACTTACTTCGCTCTCAAATTCTTTAACCATGCATGCAATCGTTTCATCCTCGTTTTTGCAGCAGTCAATTAACTTCAGTTCGCCATTTGCGCGGTTTAAACTTAGAACAGGTTTTACGTTCTTTACTTCCGACTGAATGAGGCCTTTTCCACTTCCAGAGTCTGGAATATTGTCAAAGTCTGAGAACACGAATCCCATGCTACTCGCCGCTACGATATCATGCACAAGTGGTAAATTTTTGCTGATTAACACCTGTAATTTTTCAGCTGAATTTTCGTTTTGAATTGCGGTAGCTACCATCTCCGCAATCAAACCCAATCCCGCACCAGCAGATTTTGAATCAATCACATGAATGGCCACTTGAGAGGCGACTTTGTACGAGGCTTTAAGCGCATTTTCGTAGGTATCAGAAAACTTGCTCGATAAATGAAACGAATAAATTTCTTTGTAACCCTGCTTGGCTAATCGGGTGTACTTTTCTACAAAATCATCTTCACTTGGAACAAATATTTGAGGTTTTTCTTTGCGTTTTTCACATCGCTCCCACAATTCTCGCGTGGTAATGTCTTTGCCATCCTGATAGGTTGTTTTTCCCACTTTGAGATGCAGTGGCATTACATGAATGTTTAATCGTTCAACCAATTCTTTTGGCAAGCTTGCCGTGCTATCGGTTACCACTACGGCGTCTTCGATCGCTGAGCTTGCGCCTTCACCAAACAATCGGGCTTTTATCACATCCAGAGGTAAATACTCCTCTTTCTGCATGCGGCGAATTTTTCGAATGATTTCCAAATCTTCCTCATCGAAAAGCCTTACTCGTCCTTCTGAGCGTTTCACATGAGGCAGTAGCCCAAATTGATCGTAGTACCGGATCGTTCGTGGTGTAACGCCCAATAACTCCGTGAGATGACCTATTTTGTAAAGTTTTTTTGGTTTTCCCATTTTTCAGAAGTCCCTTCTTCAATGACCATCACAGAAACTCTACATTTGGATGATTAGGTAGTGAGTATTGCAATGCGCTATCGTCATATCTCTACAAACACAGTGTTTATAATACGAGCACAGTTCATATAATATAACTAAGAGCAAACCATCACGTCAACTTGAATTTTTATCGATTATTTCTTTTTTGAGATTCTGGAAGGGAGTATTCTTTTTCTCCGTTGATGGCATCTAACACATGATTTTGGCTACGCTCCTCCGCCTCTTCGCCGGTGTTATAGCTCTCTTGCAATTCAATAAAGGACCGACGCTTATCGGCTAATGTCTGTTCGATCGGCTTTTTCAGCAAATCTTTTAATGGTTTTTGAATTAATTTTACATCTATGCGCCCTTGAGTACAAATACCCATAAATTTCTTATAAACTGCTATTTCGTTTATTTTCTCTGTATTTGACACAAAATTGTCATACTTCATAAGATGCTGTCCATTCATCGAAATATGATGCACGGCGCGCCTGTTTCGATGAAGTGCCCACATATGATTTTCTTCATCCGCCGTAATCGCGATTAAATCAAGATTTATTGGTATGCGTCGCACCAAATACCCCTGCGAGCTGGACACCATGATGTGGCGATCCGTCAAAACAACTAAATTCCCCTCGTCATTTCGGGCAAGGTCTCGAATCGGTTCTGTTTTGCCATAACGGGTCAGTCGGTCGGTTATTTCCACATTAGGGATTAACACTTCTTCCCCAATTCGATAGGCGACCAGGGGCTTATTTGGGTACGCTATCACCACTTTGCTGTGCGATAAGAACTCCACATGGTTCGCCTTGGCAATAGGAAGATCAGCGATAATCTCTATCCGAGTGCCTTGTTTATTCCACCCCGCAATAATAATGCGGTCGGGCTGTGTTGTAATAACCGCCAGCCTTCCAGTGGGCGTAATGGCCACAGACACCGCTTTTCCCTTTGTGGGAAATGGCATCAATTTATACTTGTAAAACCCAGGGGGCACAGGCATGTAGGCCTGTTTGAATTTGCCATCGATTGCCACGGTGAATGGCGCCATGGTTGGCCATCTTTGCGGTTTAAATTCAGGCAGCCATTCGGTGGTTTTTGCATCATCTAGGGTGGTTAACACAAAATGTGGGTGCAGTTCAGCAATGTCGTTTTGCCCAACCGATCTAATCGGTAGAACTGTATAAGAATAGGCGTTTTTGCAACAAAAAATTGCCCCGACAAGAATCAGGGCAATTACATGTTTTTTACAATATTTCACTGATGAAAATTACAGATTTAGTTTATCTAATTCTTCAGCAAAGGAATCTTCAGCTCTATACCCTACGATGCGCCCGACTTCTTCACCATTTTTGTAAACGATGCAGCATGGAATACCCGTAATTTGTGCATTTTGGGCCGTTTCAGGATTTTGATCCGTGTCCATTTTGAAAAAATTGATTTTTCCAGCATAGCGCTCTGATAATGCGGTAATAACTGGCGCCATCATGCGACAAGGCCCACACCATTCCGCCCAAAAATCCACCACTGTTGGTAAGCTGTTTTCAAGAACTTCAGTTTTAAATGTTGCGTCTACTACGTTATTTACGGCCATTTTATTTCCTCCATTTTTTTTGCATATTGAACTTATTTTCGGTCTGCCACATGCAAAAGTTTCAGTTGTCTTATTTGATAAAAGTATAACAAAATCGCTGCAATACATCGAGCGCTGGAATTCTACCTAAATATGGTGTCGTATTCCTTCTCAGCATAAGTATCTGTCATACCCGCAATATAGTCGCAAACAACTCGCTCTAACGGATACTCGCTACTAATGCAGTCTTGATAATGCCGCGGAAGCAGTTTCCGGTCTTCCACAAAGGCGATAAACAGATCTTTAATGATGTTTTGGCCCTTTTTATTCATGCGATACACGCTGTGATGGGTATAAAATTGCGTGAATAAGTAGGTGCGTAATTCACGGGATTTTTCTGTCATCTCGGGACTGAAGCGCACCAATGCCTTAGTGGTTTGTTGAAGCGCCTCAAAGGTATCAATATTCTGCTCAGAAATATGGCGCAGCGAATAGGTTGCCACGTCTTCTATTTGTTGGGAAATAAGGTGGCTGTTTATCAAAAAACGTAATTGTTCTATCGATAGATTAGTATATTGTTTGCTAACGTGTAATTTAGCGTCGCGCCATAAACTAATTTTACTGTCTAATTCTGTATCACTTAAAATACCTGCAGATAACCCATCATCTAGGTCATGGTTGTTATAAGAGATTTCATCTGCCAAATTTGTAACTTGAGCTTCTAAAGTAACGCCCATTGAATCGCTGTTTGGGTGATCATAAGGGGTAGAGTGCTTCATTAAGCCTTCTCGGACCTCCTGGGTTAAATTTAAGCCCTTAAATAGGGGGTAGCGTTGTTCTAATACATCCACAATTCGTAACGAATGCAAATTATGCTCAAACCCACCATGGTTCTCCATTAATTTGTTTAGGGTTTTCTCCCCAGCATGGCCAAATGGCGTATGCCCCAAATCATGGGCCAGCGCGATCGCTTCAGACAAATCTTCATTTAACCGAAGCAGCCGGGCAAGGTGCCGGGAGATTTGAGCCACTTCGATGGTGTGCGTTAGGCGCGAACGAAAGTGATCGGACTCATAGGCAACAAAAACCTGTGTTTTATGTTTTAACCGACGGAATGCCTTTGAGTGAACGATACGATCGCGGTCGCGCTGAAAACAGGTGCGATTAAACGAATGTGGTTCTTCGACTCGGCGGCCTTTTGAACAGCTGCTTTTTGCGGCAAGAGGAGAGAGTTCTTGAAGTTCTCGCTCCTCGAACGCCTCTCTCACTTACTTTAGCCTAATTCGAAGCGGGCAAAGGACTCCACAGTGGCGCCTGCCGGCAAAATTGCTTTGATGGTTTTTTCAGGGTCTTTAACAAACGCTTGTTCAAGCAAACAAATCTCTTTGTAATACTTATTGATTTTACCGTCTACAATCTTGTCGATGATCGCCGCAGGCTTTCCTTCGTTTTCAAGCTGCTTGCGAATAACATCTCTTTCACTATCTAATTCTTGGTTAGGAACCTCTTCTGGGCGCGTGTACGACGGTTTTGCCGCAGCAACATGCATTGCAATGTCACGCCCAAGAGCGTCATCAACTGGCGCTGAATAAGAGATTAATACTCCAATTTTACCGTTCGAATGAATATACTCACTGAATCCGCCCTTAGTTTCGGAAATTTGAATGCGACTTGGCACTAAATTTTCACCCACTTTAAGAACGGTTTCTGAAATGACTTCTTTTACCGATTTTCCGTTTAACTGGGCCTCTAAAAGAGCGTCTGTTGTCGTGATGTTGTTAGCTAAAGCCAATTTAACAAGGCTTTCACCTAATTCAATAAAGGCATCATTGCTCGCTACAAAATCGGTTTCGCAATTAAGCTCTAGAATCGCGCCCTTATTTCCATTTGATGTTGTAAAAACACGGCCTTCTTTAGCGCTGCGGTCTGATTTTTTATTTGCTGCTGCCAGCCCTTTTTCGCGAAGGTACTTAATGGCGCTCTCAATATCGCCACCCGTTTCGGACAATGCGGCCTTGCAATCCATCATGCCTACGCCTGTTTTTTCTCGCAATTCCTTTACTTGTGCTGCTGAAATACTCATCGTCTAAATTCCTCCTCTATTATTTGGCTTCTACTAACTCTGGATCTGAAACTGACGCTTCGTCCTCAAGAGATGCTGCCACAGGACTGCTTACGCCAGCCTGACTTCCTTCAATTACTGTGTTCGCCACAATTGTACAGATTAATTTGATCGCGCGAATGGCATCATCATTACCTGGAATTGGGTATTTCACTTCTGTTGGATCGGCGTTTGTGTCAACTAGCCCTACAATTGGAATACCAAGCTTGTTGGCTTCATTAATGGCTAATTGTTCTTTTTTCGTATCTACAACGAAAAGAACATCTGGCAATTTGCCCATATCTTTAATACCAGTTAGATAAAATTCTAAGCGAGATAGTGTTTTGTTGCGTCGGCTCGCTTCTTTTTTGGACAATTTATCAAACACGCCTCTTGCCTTATCGGCTTCAAAAAAGCGTAATTTATTGATGCTTTTACGAATCGTCACGTTGTTTGTTAAGGTGCCACCTAACCATCTTTGAGATACAAACGGCATTTTGCAACGCTTGGCTTCATCTTCAATGGCTTGCTGAGCTTGTTTTTTGGTCCCTACGAATAGTACGGATCCGTTTTTAGCAACAACGCTTTTAATAAATGTTAGCGCGTCTTCAATTCTCTTCACTGTTTGCTGCAA
>JAQBTH010000079.1 GCA_027623425.1 bacterium
TGCTACAACTTGGACTCGCTTTTTTCATATTAATGAACCCCTTTGCCCAATTTTTATACTTAAAATCAGTAGCCGATGACTTGGAGTGGCGCACCTTTGCTATTGTCTATGGAAAAGCGACCATTATGTCTCTTGTTATCTATTTGTTATTTGCTGCCTTTGGGGAATTTTTGTTTCGAAAGGTGCTAGACATATCATTTGAATCCTTTCGAATATTTGGGGGCACCATCATCTTTTCTTATTCCTATATCTTTATTATGCGCGGCGCAAAGGGCATCATCCAAACCCGTGAAGACCTTGATGACTTAGCATCGGAAATCGCATTGCCATTTATTGTGGGGGCAGGCACTATTTATCTGTCTATCTTAATCGGTACGCGGGCGGACTCTTTCTTGCAGGCCAGCCTCATTTTATCAGGGGTCATGCTGCTAAATTATGTCATCGTTATTATGTTTGCATATATCAAGGATTTGTTTCGCAAGCGTCGCCAAGTTGCCTTTGATAAATATTTAGGCATTATGACACGCTTAAATGGGTTCTTTATTGGTGCTATCGGCGTTCAAATGATTGTTGAGGGCATTGCGAAGTTTATGGCTGCTTTGTAACTTTTTTATACATCTCATGCATTCATAGGCCCGCCACTTACCAGCCGACTGGTATTTTTTGATTAACTATGATTATATTTTACACATGACATCCGTTTTAATCGTAGAATCGAAAACAGCAATACGAGATTTACTGAAAGGCGCCTTCCCTGAACGGGATATTTATATTGATTCCGTTCGCACCATTGATAAGATATTGGAGCTGTTCTCTGCAACGGCTTACGACATTCTTATTTGGCAAACAGACATTTCCAAGCAAGACCGCAACCATGGCGTTGAATTGCTAGAGGTAATATCGAAAGATAGTCCCAGAACACAAATCATCATTATTTCAGATGAAAAAGACCTCGATATGGCCGTCGAAGGGATTCGCGCAGGCGCCTACCAATATATGGTGCAGCCCATCAACAAAGCGGAGTTGGTCTCTTTAATTGATTTGGCGCTTCAAAAGCAGCCGGTGGTGGGCGAAAGCACCCTACTTAGCCCGATGAAACGATTGGGCGTGGAATTTCATGGCATTTCAAGCGTCAATGTCTCGATGCAAGATGTGATACTGCAAATCAAGGAAGCCGCAGCCACTGATATTTCCGTATTGGTCACTGGCGAAACTGGCACTGGAAAAGATTTAGTGGCAGCCGCGATACATAATGCCAGCGCACTGAAAGACGAGCCCTATGTGGTGGTGCATACGGGTGCAATGCCGGAAGACTTAATCGCTAGTGAGTTATTAGGGTACGAAAAAGGGGCGTTTACGGGTGCGGAAACATCAAATCCGGGCAATTTTGAGCAAGCGGATGGCGGAACTATTTTCCTAGATGAAATTGGTACTATGGACCAAAAAGTACAGGTGAGCCTGCTGCGTTTATTGGAAAAGAGTAGCTTTCAACGCCTAGGTGGGCGCAAAAAAATTAATGTAAATGTACGCGTCATTGCCGCAACCAACGAAGATTTATGGACAGCTGTGCAAGAAGGCCGATTCCGAGAAGATTTATTTTACCGGTTTGACGTGTTTCATATCGCACTGCCTCCGCTTCGAAAACGCCCCGGTGACATTGCCTTATTAAGCAGGCAATTTATTCATCAATTTAGCGCAAAGTACAACAAACATATTGGTGATATCTCCCCAGAGGCGGCCAGTTACTTGGAACGCTACAATTGGCCTGGAAACGTGCGGGAGTTAAAAAATATTATTCAGCGTGCGGTACTTATGGCGCGAACGGACATGATCACAGCGGATTTATTACCTGCTCGTTTGGTTGACCATAATGAACCGATTACGATTATCAATGATTCACCTATAAAATTAGGCATGAATCTTGAGGACGTGGAATTGACCTATATTCAGATGATGATGGCCTACCACAACAACAATAAATCCAAGGTTGCAAAAGCCTTGGGCATAAGTCGAAAATCACTGTACAATAAGCTTGGAAAAATCGAAGATGGGACACTATAAGATGAGTAAATGGATATATATGGGGCTATTTTGCGTGAGTATGCTAGTGGGACTCAGCGCTTGTAACGCGCAAGATCCGGCTTATTTGGAGCAATTGGCTTCTGAGCAGGAGGTGAATACAAAGGCAGATGTGATTATTAATTCGGATCGCATTATTGATGCGCCAGTAAACGTGGTATGGGAAATAATGAGCGACATTGATGGTTGGCCATTGTGGAATGCCTCTGTCTTTAAAATGGAAAAACGCGATATTCAAGCGGTCAGTGGGAACCAATTTCAGTGGGTCTATAATGACCATGAGTTTGTGTCTACGATTGGGGCTGCTAGCTCACCGAATGTATTGTCTTACAGCAGTTTGAGCGGTGGGCATGGCATTGTGAGTGTTTGGAAATTTGAGGAATGGAATAAAGATTCGACGCTTGTTACGGTAGAACAATCGGTTGGCGGGTTCTTTATCGCTGTTTTTTATGATAAAGAAGAATTAAAAATGTTGACCGAAGAATGGCTGGAACACTTGCAAAGTGAGTCTAAGCGGCGGTTTGTTACTGAACAGTAGGCTGTTTAGTAATTGTTAGTATCGCCAGATCGTCATTTTTTGCCAAAAATTGTTGCACGGCTATGCGTTCATTATCGGTATAAATGATTTCCATTTTTTGTATTAGTCGAGCAATATCATCATATATTGTTGATATGGGGTTGCCTTTACCTATCACAAACGCTAATTCTGAGCGTAATTCTATCAACTCCTTTAAAGAGTCTATAAAGGCCCCGCTTTTTGCTAGCTTAGGCAATTCACATCGCAACACGTTTTCACCACCGCCATCGCTCATCACCACAGCAACAGCCCCCTCTTCTAGAGGCTGCATAAAGCGCTGCCGTGAAGTTGCGGGTGGGGGAAAATTCTCAGGAGTAATGCCGCCAACAACAATGTGCGCCGTTGATCTTAAAATTTCAGCTAACCCTTCTTTTTCTTTGCCTGGATTTTCACCGTATCTATCAAAACGGGTTGCCTGAAAAATGAAATTTGAAATATGGCAGCGGGACTCCTGTTCCACTTGTCCTGTTCGGTTTAATAAAAAATATTTATTGTCTCCGAATAGCATTGTGTCTAACAAAATGCCACCCGAACCTGAGTGCTTTACTCTAGTAAAGGTTGCAGCAGCACAACCACCAGATAACCCTTTTAGTTTTTGTGAAATGCAACTTCCTAACATATGAAAGTCTCCACCCTGCGGAAACTCTGCGACAGTCTCTGCCAATGCCGTCACAACCAAATCGCTTTTTTCCATTCCATTTGCGCCATCAAATAACGCAATCATGTCCGCACTTTCATTTACAGCAACGCAATCCAACCCAACCATTGCGCCAAGCTTTGGCCGTACATTCACTGATATTCTCACATCTGGCGACTCTAATTGAGAATCACCTTTCGATTGTATGATTGTGCCCGCCATACCGCGTCTCACAATGCCTTGATTACCATTTAAGGTGGTAGAAAAAAAACTGCGACTTACCCGTGCTAATACTGCCGACATACCCATTATCGCTAATACTATTCTAATAATTTCATTTAATATTGCGCTGTACTGATGCGATGGCAGAGGCGGGCCTGATGACATGGTAAAAAAAGCCATTCATTCTCCTGGAGATTTTGATAAAAAACTCGTGATTATTGATGGAGACAAGCCTTTTAAACAAAAACAAATCCTCAAGAACAGCAAGATTGAATTACTTATTTTATCCCCTTGTCTTGAGTCTATTTTGTTAACAATTTTTTCACCTAAAACTAAAGTTTCTAATACTATCAGTGCGGAAAATTGCAAAAAGAAATTTCAAAAAGACACTTTAAAGACCACAACAAAAGCATCATGTCACGACTATGAAAAGTTTTTTAAAAATAAAACAACAAAATCACTATTAGAAAAAGCGCGTAAAACTCATCCCGTACTCAATAGGATTATTTCTATTATGGCAGGACAAAAATGAAGCCACATCATCCGTAGGATTTCATGGGGCGGGAATTTCCGAAACCGAGTGCTGCCGAGTGGGAACGAGGATTAGCAACATGGCGTGCCATTTTGCGACAAGCGCGAGGCTGGCCGGCTGACGCCTTTAACTAAGGCGACATGAAGGCCGGAGTCCCCTTGTAAATCAATCATTCTGAGGGTATCATACTAGGATTGTTAAATGATCGCGGAGGAGTACCCAAGTGGCTTAAGGGGACGGTTTGCTAAACCGTTAGTGTTCGTAAGGGCAGCGAGAGTTCGAATCTCTCCTCCTCCGCCAATATACATTCCTCGTCAAACCAATAGATCAACCGATCTAAATTTCACCATCACAGATTCCACCGATATAGTCACCTTTTCAACGTTGGCTGACAGCCACTTTTTAAGTTCGTTTGTCTCCAAGGACTTGGCGTTGATTTTAAAGAACACCAGCTCTTTCTTGAGGGTTTCAAGGTTGGTGAGTTGCTCTTCTTTTTGTGTGTATTCAAACTGCTGCTTCATAACGCTGCCCTTAAATTGCTTTTCATGAATCGTGAATTCGTCGATTTTGGCGTTAATCATTTCCCGTTCTTTAGCTACAAACTGATTGGAAATGAGAGAATCCAAATACTTTTCTTTCTTAGATTTCACAGCTTCCAAAAGACCTTCTAAACCCTCAATTTCAGCTTGAATGGCTTGTAGCTGTCTGTGGATGAACTCATTTTTCTGATTTACATGTTCCGTCATTAATTGAAAATGATGTTCAGTGGCACACTTAAGAAGTTTTTCCATGACCATGTCATTGGCATGTTCCATGTTGAAATATTTGTTTGGACAAAGCTTTTCTTTGGGATTCAACGTGCTGACACAGCGATAGTATCTGTAGATATTTCCGTTACGTTTCTTTGTGTAATTAGGCGTCATTGGATGCCCACACTCTGCACAAAACAAAACCCCTTTAAGCAACCCTAAGACTATTTTGTTTTCCCGATAGATCTTGCGTTCAGAAAAGATCTCTTGAGCTTGATTAAAGATCGCCTCAGAGACAAGCGGTTGATGAACCCCTGTAAACACTTGGCCATTCCAACGGATTTTACCCAAATACACGGGATGATTAAGGATTTTATGAAGCTGACGCTTGTCCCACAAAGCGCCATTTCGATTTCGAAATCCCATTGAATTACACTCATTGGCTACAATCGTTGTTGATTTTGTTTTAATGAAGGATTCAAACATAAATTGAAGGATTTTCTTTTCTTGTTTGTGCGGAATGAGTTCAGACGATACCGAATCATACCCAAAGGGACGAGTGCCCCCGTTGTACAGCCCTTGCTCTGCTCGCCAGGCGAAAACATCTTTGATGCGTTCAGCCGTTTGTTCTCGTTCTAATTGGGCAAACACCAAGGCCACTCGAAGCATGGCTTTGCCCATGGCGGTGGTGGTGTCGAAGTTTTCTCGTAACGAGATGAACCCGACATCTTGTTCTTGAAGCTTAATCATGAGTTGCTCAAAATCCATCAGTGAACGGGACAACCGATCCAGCTTTTTAACCACAACGGCATTAATTTTGCCCGCCTCAATGTCTTTCACAAGTTTTTGATACTCAGGACGGTTGGTATTGCCGCCGGACTTCCCACGCTCAATGAAGACCTTGTGGATCTTAAATCCTCGGTACTCACAGAATTTCTTAAGTTCTGATTCTTGTTCCTCCAAAGAATCACCTTCTTTGGCTTGGCGATCCGTGGAGACTCGGATGTACAAATCTACTGTGATTTTTTCTTGCGTATTGATTCCTAAAAGATCTTGGATCATTGCTCATCCCCCAGGCCTGATGCAAAACATGCGCCGCCGCCCGCCACCGGCGGCGCATTGGAACGCAATCCCCCAGGATTTTTTGCGCTCTTTTCTCTTTCTCTACTTGACGTAACTGTGCCCACTGACACCAATTTCATAGTTACAGCCATCGTTAATACGGCAAAAACAGGCACGCTAGCCGATGTGCAAAGGGACATTTGTATTTGGCCAAGGTGTCTAGAATGGCAAAAAGTTTCCATTTTAAAGTGTGTGAAGTGTGTTTTAACATGTGAGTTGCTCCCCTTATTTCAAGTACACGGCTTTGAAACCACCGTCCCAGCAACCGCCACATTTCAGTGGCACCCATTTCACAAAGTCGATTTCCGGCAAGTGGCAGTCATGTGGAAAGACCACGATATCCAGCACGGATTTAAGCGCATAGGCCGTCCGCCAAATGTCGCTCAAAATATCCAAAAAAAGGACAAAACCACCTTCAAAAAACAACAAGGTCAACGTAATGCTATTGAAGCTACTTTCGGGCATCTCAAAGAGCGTTTCAACCTCGATAAAATAGTATTCAGAGTCAAAGATGGCGCTAAAATTCAGATCCGTTTAGGCCTTGTCGCTATGAATCTTCATCGGGCAGCTACTCAAGCCTAACAAACAGATTCCCGCGCTTCTCTGTTTTGTCACGGCTCCTAGATCCCCGATCAAGTCGGGGTGCACAAACCCCATTTCTGGAACCGCAAAAACTTTCATCTCTGCGTCAGCAGGGCCTACTTATTATTTAGTAAAGACAAACAGAGTGTACTCACCTCTGGGATATCGACATAATGTCCAAAAATCTCCAAAAGCGCATCTTGTACAGGAGATAAGATACGGGGTCTATCGAACAAAATAGATTCTAAAGAGGACATAAAGTCACGTTTAACCTCAGGAGATAGACTAGGGTGTGTATGGATTTTAGAAAGTATAGATCCAGTATATGGATTGTTGTGATGATTGAGTGTGAGATCTGGATTATTAAAGAGGTAGGCCGGATCCACATGAATTTTCTTAGGAGATCCAGAAAATATACCCCGAACATGTTAAAGGCAGAGCAATGTAGAATACAGTCAGTGCAATCCGCCTCAGTCAAATCCGCCCCGCTCAAATTCGCCTCAGTCAAATTCGCCCCGCTCAAATCCACATTGCTA
>JAQBTH010000010.1 GCA_027623425.1 bacterium
GATTTAATTTAGTGAATAAGATAAATAACAATAGAGTTCAAAAACAAATAGAATTATGCTAAGATGGCCTCTGAAAAATAAAAGAGGTTACAAAAATGAGCAAAAAAAGCATAACTGGAGCAGAAAGTTTAATTAAAGCACTAGAAAACAAAGGTGTAGAGTATATCTTTGGGTACCCTGGTGGCGCTGCCATTCCAATTTTTGATGCTCTATATGAAAGTAGTATAAAACTAATCCTAGTTCGCCACGAGCAAGGTGCCACCCACATGGCTGATGGCTACGCAAGGGCAACAGGCAAGCCCGGTGTGGTTTTGGTTACCAGCGGGCCAGGTGCCACAAATACCGTAACCGGTATTTTTACTGCGCAAATGGATTCCGTTCCAATGATCGTTCTCACAGGCCAAACCATCACCCCGTCGTTGGGCAAAGATGCGTTCCAGGAAGCCGACGTTTATGGCATCACAGCCCCGATCGTAAAACATTCATACCTCGTTAAAAACCCCAATGACATTCCTCGGGTTGTAGAAGAAAGTTTTCACATTGCCTCAACCGGTCGCCCCGGACCTGTGCTAATCGATTTGCCAAAAGACGTAACAGGCGCGCCTTGCATTATGTCCACCAAAACGCCCGAAATGGATCTTCCTGGGTACGCGTATATAATGGACCCCAAACAAAAAGACATCGATTTGGCCATAAAGGCATTGGCCAAATCCCAAAAACCACTTCTTTTAGCGGGGCATGGTGCCATGATTGCTGGGGCAGAGGCCGAATTACTTAAATTTGCAGAAACAATTCAAGCACCCGTGGTAAATACCCTGCTTGGAAAAGGCGTATTCCCCGAAAATCACCCGCTATCGTTAGGCATGTTAGGCATGCACGGCACCGCATATGCAAATAAGGCCGTGGCCGAATGTGACCTTATATTTTCGATTGGCTCACGGTGGGACGATCGCATAACGCCTGCGAATATAGAACGATTTTGCCCAAATGCCACTAAAATTCACTTAGACATTGATAAAGCCGAAATCAACAAAATCGTAAACCCAGATGTGTCTATAGTAGGGGACGCTAAAATTGCCTTGGCACTTTTAAACAAACAGGCCACAAAGCTTAAAACCGAAAAGTGGGTCGCTACCATTGAAAAGTTCAAGAAAAAATACCCACTAAAATACAAAATTCATGGTGGGTTAAAGGCTCAGCACGTAATAGATGTGGCCTACAAGCTAACAAATGGAAACGCCATCGTAACCACCGATGTAGGTCAGCACCAAATGTGGGCGGCACAATTTTACAAAAACCACCGTTCAAATGCCTGGATAAGTTCAGGCGGAGCCGGAACAATGGGGTTTGGATTCCCCGCAGCTTTGGGCGCACAATTGGGTAAACCAAACGAAACCGTCATTGCCATAGTAGGGGATGGTGGCTTCCAAATGACCGCATTTGAATTATCAACCGCCGTCATACACAAGCTTCCCGTTAAAATCATCATTATTGATAATAAATACCTAGGCATGGTGCGGCAATGGCAAGAATTGTTTTATGACCAACGCTTATCTGGAGTCGATTTGGAAGGAAATCCAGATTTCGTAAAACTAGGTGAAGCGTACGGGTGCAAAGGCTTTAAAATTAAACGACCAGCAGACGTGGAAAAAATTCTAAAACGCGCCCTAGAATACAATGACGGCCCCTGCATCATTCACGCCGAAGTGGTAAAAGAAGATAACGTATTTCCTATGGTACCCGCCGGTGGCACCGCAGAGGAAATGATTATAGAAGCACCCACCCATAAATTAGCCAAACCAAAGGGGAGTACCTAATGCACACCACCATACATACCATTAGTTTATTTGTCGCAAACAAACCGGGCGTATTGCTCCGCATTACCCTAATGTTTGCCAGACGGGGCTACAACATCGAGTCCTTAATTGTATCGAGCGCCTTAGACGGCCGATTTTCACGCATGACAATCACCGCCTCCGGTGACCCAAACACACTCGATCAAATTATCAGACAAGCCAATAAGTTGGTAGATGTAGTAAGCGCATCTGAACATAACGCCGAAGACGCAGTTGAAAGTGAGATGGCCTTAATTAAGGTAGGAATAACACCTGAAAACCGCACCGATATTTTGCAAGTTGTAGAGCATTATAAGGCGGATACCCTGGATTTAACCTCAAATTATCTCATCATACAGGCAACGGGTACCCACGAAAAAATAAATAATATGGTAGACATGCTATCAGAGTACAAAGTATTGGAAGTGGTGCGTTCCGGTAAAATGGCCATTGCACGTGGGGCAGACGCAACATAGCGCACAAAACTCTTTCGGGCAAGCGGAAGCGGCCCTAGCGACCCAGGGAGCGAGAGGGGGCGACGAGAGCCCCTTATAATGCTACAATGAGCCATTATGGCAGGAAATAGTTTCGGCGATTTATTTAGAATAACCACATTTGGTGAAAGCCACGGGCCAGGTATTGGCGTCATTATAGACGGCACTCCACCTGGACTTACAATCACCGAAGCCCTAATCCAGGCAGAACTCGATAAACGTCGTCCAGGCCAATCGGATGTAACCACCCCTCGAAAAGAAGGGGATAAAGTGGAAATTTTATCAGGTGTATTTGAGGATTTAAGTACCGGCACGCCCATTGCCCTGCTAATACGCAACGATAACCAACAAAGCAAAGATTACAGCGCCATCAAAGACCTTTATCGACCCGGGCATGCCGACTATACATTTCAAGAAAAATTCGGCTTACGCGACCACAAAGGCGGAGGGCGTTCGTCAGGCAGAGAAACCGCATGCCGAGTGGCCGCAGGTGCCATCGCAAAAATAGCGCTCGATCAACACGGCATTTCAATTACTGCATATACCAAGTCTGTTGGTGACATTGTCGCGGAAACCACAGATTTTAATGAGATTGAAAGAAATCCCGTGCGAAGTGCCGATGCAAAAGCTGCCGACAAGATGGCAACCTTAATAAAAGCCTTGCGCGCAAAAGGGGATTCCATTGGCAGTACAATCGAAGCGGTCATTCAGGGCTGTCCAGCAGGCCTTGGCGATCCTGTTTTTGACAAGTTAGACGCTATGATAGCCCATGCCATTATGAGCATAGGAACCATAAAAGGCATCGAAATAGGTGACGGATTTGCAGCCACAACAAAAACGGGCAGTCAAAACAATGATGAATTCACAACTAAAGACGGTAAAATTTCCACTGTAACGAATAATGCCGGTGGAATACTTGGTGGTATCAGCAACGGAGCAGATATCGTCGTTAGAGCCGCTTTAAAGCCCCCATCAAGCATAACAGTAGAACAAAGTACGGTCACAAAAGAAGGCAAACAAACCTCCGTTCAAGTACACGGCCGTCATGACCCTTGCATTGCACCGCGCGCTGTGCCCGTCATTGAGGCCATGCTTGCCATCACAATTTTAGATCGTCTTCTTGTTCAAAAATCGATACGCTAAACGCGATAGTCAATAAATTCCACAAAATAATCAAACGCTTTAAAGCCTAGCTTTTCATACAGTCGCAACGCGTTTTGATTACTCACCGTCACACCCAATCCTATTGCTGGAATACCCGCTTGTTTAGCGCCATATGTGGCGCGCTGCACCAAATCACCGCCATAGCCAAAGCCTTGCATATCAGGGCGAATTGCCACATCCATAATCCACGCAATACGATCATATCCCCAGCCAGTCAATTCGATCACCGTAATGGTTCCGATAGGATCGCCATTATAGGACATTAATTTGCATGCGGAAGGCACCATTTTACCGAATTGATCGGTGCGTAATTTAGACTCCATTTCGGCTCGATTTTCAGGGGTGGCAAAATCATGATAGCCCTCAATCTTCTGCCGATACCCATGAGCAGATGCACTTATTTGACCCAAAATATCAGCCGGAGACTCATTGAGTGGGGTATACGTTATTCCTGGTTTTGCATTAATTAATCCGTAATCAGAAGGAATGTCTATTTTCATACGTTGCCGCTCTTTTTCTAATAGCCCAAAATGTATGAGCGCGTCTCTAAAATCGAAGTGCGAATCAAACTGAATAATTTCAAACACAAAGCCTTTAGACCAGCCCGTTTCAACAAACGCTTGTACTAACGCATTACGATGGTCTTTATCAACAGCATGGAATAGGGCGCTACCATAATGATCGCCTTCCGCAATTTCAAACCACGCGACACCAACAGGTAAATCGTTATGCACTAAAATAACACCACGAATCGCACCCGCATCAAGCAATTTAAATTTAGACTCAAAGTCAGTACGAATGGAATTCTCATTGCCTAGCTCAGACCAAGCCCGTTCGATGTCGACTAAAACCAATTCAAATAAATCTAAATTTTCTTGCAACAATTTCACTGAATATGACATGCACTTATTATCGGTATGCTGGCTCTAGACGTCCAGCTTAATTTAAGAAATCATGTATGACGACTAATACATGGAAAACTGAGACTCAGTCGCAGAAAAAGGTTGAACAACAGAGTTTTTGAATGCATTTATTGAAAGACTATTCAAACAAAAACAAATTGCCTATAAATGAAGTATTTCATGCCTACAAGCATAAAAAGATGAGCACAAAAAATCATCACTTTTTCAGCCTCAATCTGAGTTCCTTGCACCAAAAGATATCCATACATTTTTTTAGAAATATTTGTTGACTTTAACCCTCATAATTTAATACTCTTTAAATACGGTGATCGCACCTAGTCACGCCAAAAAACACAATATTATTAGTATCACTTTATAATGTTAAGTTGTGTTCGGTAGTGCTAAGCAATCACTAAATTGTGACGGAATACATCCTCACAACACCATAATTCAAAAAAGCCAAAATATAGGCGATGGGTAAGCAGTCCCCAATTAACGGGAAAATCTTACCAGGGGTTCTTGCGCCCTAAAAACGCAAAATTAAATCAAAAGGAACAAAAGCATGAGCACAAAAACCATCAGAGAAATTATTAAACGAAACGGTCAGCGTGTTCCTTTTGAAAAAACTCGTATTCTTAAAGCGGTAGAAAAAGCGTTCCTTTCTGAAAACATCAGTGATATTCCTACAGTTGCAACCCTTACAGACCAGGTTGTAAACGAAATCACAAACCGACTTGGCACAACTGAACTCACCCAGGTTGAGGTTGTGCAGGACGTTGTTGAAGAAGTATTAATGAAAAATGGCCACCACCGTGTGGCTAAAAACTTCATCTTGTACCGTGAAAAACAAAAAATGAAACGTGAGATCGAAATCCTGACACAGGTAGCCGATCACACCCTAGAAATTCAACTTGATGAATCACACAAAGACTTATTTGATCCAGAAATTATTCGTCAGCGCCTTGATGTAATCGCCCCAGATCTAAAAGAAGTGGATTGCGATGAGATTATCAATCAAGTGACGCGTCAAATCTACCAAGGTATTTCCAAAAAAGATATCGACCTTCTTGTACTTGGTGCTGCCAGAGAGCGTATCGAACGCCACTATGATTATTCCAGCTTAGCAAGTCGCTTATTAGTAAATGGCATGTATAAAACCATTCTAAATTCGAGTATGAATGCAGACAATCTAGAAGATAGCTACAAAACCCAATTCGCAGACTACATTAAAACTGGGGTTAGCCTTGAAATGTTAAACCCCGTTCTGGCTGAATATGACATTTCAAAAGTTGCTGCCGCTTTAGAGCCAAGCCGCGATAAATTATTTCATTATCTAGGCATTCAAATTTTGAGCGATCGGTATTTATTGCGTGATCGAACTGACACAAGACACATTTTCGAATTACCACAATGGTTCTGGATGCGTGTGGCGATGGGCCTTGCTATTCAAGAAGAAAATAGAGAAGACCGTGCAATCGAATTTTATAACACACTTTCAAAGCTTGATCTTGTGTCCTCAACGCCAACGCTATTTAACAGTGGAACCTGCCACTCTCAAATGAGTTCGTGCTACATCAATATTACAGACGATTCATTATCTGGAATATTTAAACTGTACCAAGACAACGCGATGCTAAGTAAATGGGCCGGCGGTATTGGCACAGACTGGACTCCGGTTCGCGCAACCGGGTCTAGAATTAAAGGCACAAATGGCACGTCACAAGGTGTCATACCGTTTATCAAAATCTTTAATGACGTGGCCTTGGCGGTAAATCAGGGTGGCAAACGTAAAGGTGCGATGTGTGCCTACATGGAAGTATGGCACTTGGACTTTGAACAGTTTCTTGAACTGAAGAAAAACACAGGTGACGAACGCCGCCGTGCACACGATATTAACACAGCGGCGTGGATTCCAGATTTATTTATGAAACGCGTTAAAAGTGGCGAGAATTGGACATTATTTTGCCCGTCCGAAGTACCTGAATTGCACGACCTTTATGGCAAAGAATTCGAAGCGCGTTATGTGGAATACGAAAAACAAAATCTAAGCCGTGCAAAAACGATTCAAGCCAGTGACATGTGGCGAAAAATGTTGACCATGTTATACGAAACAGGTCATCCGTGGATTACGTTTAAAGACCCCATCAACCTAAGAAGTCCACAGGATCACGTTGGAGTCGTTCACTCGTCTAACCTATGCACTGAAATCACACTAAACACAAGTAAAGAAGAAACCGCAGTTTGCAACCTGGCCAGCATCAATCTAGCACAGATGATTACTCCAGAAGGCGAGTTAGACGAAGAAAAAATCAAACGTACCATTCACACAGGTATCCGTATGTTAGATAACGTAATTGACAACAATTACTACCCAACAGCCGAAGCCAAACGCGCCAATATGCGTCACCGTGCAATCGGCCTTGGTGTAATGGGTTATCAAGACGCACTATACCAACTAGACCTTAAATTTGACTGTAACGAAAGCTTAGAGTTTGCAGACAAATCAATGGAGATGATTTCTTACTATGCGATAGATGCGAGTAGTGCACTGGCAAAAGAACGCGGTGCGTATGAAACATATGAAGGAAGTAAATGGTCACGTGGCATTTTCCCATACGATAGCTTGGCAATTTTGGAAGAAAACCGTGGTGAAAAGTTAAAAGTCGACAAGGCCATTAGGCTGGATTGGGATTCACTTAAGCAGAAGGTGAAACAACAAGGAATGAGAAACTCCAACACAATGGCAATCGCACCAACTGCAACTATTGCAAACATTGCAGGTGTGTATCCGTGTACTGAGCCAATTTTCAAAAACATTTATATGAAAGAAAATTTATCAGGTAACTTCCTTGTGATTAACCGGTATCTAATTGATGACTTAAAATCCAGTGGATTATGGAATCAAGATATTATCAATAAAGCCAAAGTGAATAACGGATCGCTGCAAGACATTATCGAAATTCCACAAAACATTCGTGATAAATACAAAGAAGTATTTGAGATCGAATCGGAATGGGTTGTTAAGAAAGCCGCATTACGTGCAAAATGGATCGATCAATCCGCATCCACAAACGTATTTATTTCCACTACTTCAGGAAAAGTGCTTTATGATGTATACTTCTTAGCCTGGGAATACGGATTAAAAACCACCTATTACCTAAGAACGTTAGGCGCTAGCCAAGTTCAGAAAATGAGTGTGTCTGAAACAGCATCCTCTGAACCGGAAAACAAAGAAGAGAAAATGACTGTAAATGCAAACAGCGATACTAGGATTGCATCCAGTGCTTCTACAGAAATTCCGGTTTGTCTTCTGAATGACCCTGGTTGCGAAGCCTGCCAATAAAAGGAGATCTAAATGACAGACGAGATTAAAAAAAGAAGCTTATTTCAAGACGGATTAGACAATAATGAGATGACTAACGCGGAAATTATTAATAAACGACGCGTAATCAATGGGTACGATGACGGTTTAATGCAGATTAGTCCGTTAAAACACCCTTGGGCCTATGAAATTTTTGAATTAATGATTAAAAACACATGGGTACCTGGTGAAGTACCACTTCAACAAGATGTAAATATGTGGAATGATCCTAAAGCACTTAGCGACAATGAGCGTAGAGTGTATTCACGTAGTTTGGCATTCGTATCGAACTTAGATGGTCTACAAACTAATAACTTAGCATGTAACATCATTCGTCACTTAACTAGCCCTGAAGTAATTTTGTCTGTTACCCGACAAACATACGAAGAAGCATTACACGTTCAGAGTTATGCCACTCTTGTAGAAGCCTTAGCGTTAGACCCCGAAGAAATTTATGGACTATACCGTAAAGACCAAGGGTTATACGAAAAAAACAAATCCGTGTTAAAAGCCGTTTCAAAGATCTCTGATATGAGCTTCGAAACAGGAACCTTCAAAACCGACCAAATGTTTCTTGAGGCGTGTATTGGAAATGTGATTTTAGAAGGCATCTATTTCTATAGCGCATTTATGGTGTTTTATGTACTACGTCGCAACAACAAAATGCCAGGTAGTGCAGAGATGATTCAGTTTATTAATCGCGACGAAGATTTACATTGCATGCTCTTTACACACATCACGAACACGATTCGTAAAGAACAGCCTGAACTATGGACTGAAGAATTCCAAGCACAGGTAATTCAAAACTTTAAAGAAGCTGTTGAAATGGAATACCAGTGGGGCGCGTCGTGCATCAATGAAGGTATTTTAGGCCTAACGCCAGACCTGCTTCACGAATACCTGCAATTTGTTGCCGACTACAGAATGGCAGCTCTTGGTTTACCAAAACAATACAATGCCAAAAATCCATTTCCTTGGGTTGATGAATACACACAAGGAAATATGATCGAAGTAAACTTCTTCGAAGGCACAGTTCGCGAATACCAAAGCGGCAGCTTAGAGTGGTAATTTAGTCTCTTAAAAATGACATCGTAACAGAAGCGCTCTGAGCATTTGGGAGCGCTTCTGGTTTATGGACAGTAACAACAACCTCTATAACGCGCTCATCGCTTAAGTATAGTTGTCCTATGTCATAACATAAGCGCTCTAATAACGCATACTCTTTTGATTCACACTGTGATTTTACGGCCTCAGATAAACTGTAATAGTTTGGTGCATCGTTAATATCATCAGTATCATGGGCATTGCCAAGCACGCTTAATTCCACCGAATAATAAACGGGTTGCTTATGTAAACGCTCGCCAGGGTGGCAACCGATACGCAATACCAATTCATAATCCGCGATACCTATTGAATAATGCATATGATTGCTCCTCAGATTCAGTCTTAAACGTTATAATACTAGTCATGAGCGAATTTGAAAACAAAACAGCCTTAATCACAGGTGCCAGTAGGGGGATTGGAAAATCCGTTAGCGTGGAACTTGCGAGACTGGGTTGTCACTTAATCTTATGCAGTCGCAGTAAAGCTGACCTTTTACAAGTAAAAGCAGAGATTCAGAAAGTATCGCCTAACTGCAATATCACACTTTTAGCCTTAGATTTAAACAAACCAGAAACAATCGCAGAAGCCTTAGCACCCATTAAGGCCCCAATTCACTTTTTAGTAAATAATGCTGGCAATATAATGCCTAACCACATACAAAATGTGACCGAAACAGAATGGGATACCCAACTGGATGTGAATCTAAAAGCACCATTCTTCCTAATTAAACATGTGATAAAAAAAATGCCAAAAGGTGGTGCAATAGTAAATGTGAGTTCATTATCAGGCATACGTAGCATGCCAAAATTTCCTGCATTGTCGGTTTATTGCGCCAGCAAAGCAGGTTTAATAGGTATGACAGAGGCTCTGGCCGCTGAATTTAAACCATTGGGTGTACGTATCAACGCAATTGCGCCAGGAGCCGTAAACACCCAATTATTGAATACGGCATTTCCCGATTATTCAGCAAGTACTCAACCGAATGACATTGCTTACCCTATAATAAATCTATTAAATCCTGTAAGCTCTAATAAAGTAACTGGCGCGACCTTGGAGGTATTGTGTAATGACTAATTCAAAATTTGTATATTTAACCCGACGAGAAACATTTTGTGCATCTCACCGTTTGCACAACCCTAAATTAAGCGATGAGGATAATAGGCGTATTTATGATAAATGCAACAATCCTAACGGCCACGGTCACAATTACATTCTTTATGTAACCGTAAAGGGCGAGCCCGATGAAAACGGACTCATCATCAACCTTTATGAGTTAAAGGCCATTATTAAGAGACTTGTAATTGATGTTGTAGACCATAAGCATTTAAATTATGACATTCCAAAATTAAAAGAAGTCATTCCAACCATTGAAAATTTAGTGACTGTATTTTGGAATGACTTAAAAGTGGAGTTAGGCGATCTTCTTTATGAAATTCGTTTAGAAGAATCTGAAAATAATATCGCAATTTATAGAGGCTAGGGCTAATTAACGCCGACTCATCACCATCAAAAGTTTTGATGGTGATACCAGCATCTATTGTGTGAAAGCCCAAGTTTACATCAAAAAACGAGTGAGAAACAAACTCAGACTCAAAAGTTTCTTGAAAATACACCCCAAAATAGTTCTGACCATCTAACTCAAAGTCACCAATGGCAATTATTTTTATAGAGCTGTCATCACCAGATGAATATTCATTATTAAGTATTAGCGGCAACTTTAACACAATATTGTATTGATTATTGAACCACTGATAAATTCCAGAATCGGTAATTTGGTAATAATCAGTCCGTTCAGAAACTTTATCAAAGTCCTTATTATAGTCAGATCTGTGAACACGAACCACATCATCAACACCACCAAAACTCACGCCAATTTGATACTCCAATTTATAATGATTTCGAATAACATCAGAATCATATGTAATCGTATAATACCTAACGCCACCATTAATGTAAGGGGAGGTCACGCCATCCTCTACCTGCTGAGAAAATGTGCGGGAATCTTGATCAGAAAGGAATAAGAATTAAAGCAATTTTTTTTATTTTATTAATAACCATTTTCCCCTTTAATTTATACTGATTATCGAAAAATGAAAAGATAAAAATTCAATTATTTGAATTATGCATAAAGGAAGCGCAGAATAAGTAATACAACCAAAAACACATTACTAATAATTAATACATAAAAAAGAATATATACAGAAGGAAACATAAAAAGTAACACGCCAAATAGTAGAAGTTGAAACCCCAAGCCAAAAACAGATAAAAGCGTCATAAACCATTTAGGCAAAATAACGAGAGGAGCACCCGGGTCAACAACACGTGCAAACCGATCCTGCCAACCATAGAAAAGCAAATATAGTCTATGTAAAAAACGCAACATCCAGGCACGTTCATAGGGGTAGGGGGTAGGGCAAGTAGACTCATTGCTTTGGCTGGTTGTGTCACCTGAAAATTGAGACCGCCTTATTACATAATAATAATTGTAAAATGTACCCTGCAGTTGCCAAGACAACCAAGAAAAAAACACAAGAAGACCGCTATGGGAACTCAAATACCATAACATACCAAACAACCCCACATTCAGCACCAAATCAAGATTGGAATCTAAGTAGCGCCCAACATAACTTGGCTTATCAAGGAATCGTGCCATTTCACCATCTGCCGCATCAATAATACTTTTTAATGGAAGTAAAAGCGCAACGGCCCACCACATACCCAAATACATACAATAAATGGCTAAACAACCCACACCAAAAAACAACCATGTGATTGAAATAGGCCCCATCTTTAAAGGAAAGAAAACACACCGAACTAAGAATCGCGCTATTCCCCGCCCGTAATCACTAATGTCATAAAAGGCGCCAGATTCCGGAAGCTTACCCGTCACCTTACCGGTTAATTAAGCTTAAAAACTCAGCGCGGGTCGCTTGTTTTTCTCTGAATATGCCAAGCATTGCAGACGTTGTCATGGATGAATTTTGCTTTTCAACACCACGCATCATCATACACAGATGTCGCGCTTCAACCACGACAGCTACACCTCTAGCCCCCGTTTGAGATTCAATGGTTTCCGCAATTTGCTGCGTTAAGTTCTCTTGAATCTGTAATCGTCGCGCAAATACCTCTACAATACGTGCAATTTTAGATAGACCAATTACTTTCCCTGTTGGTAAATATGCCACATGACATTTGCCATAGAAAGGTAATAAATGGTGCTCGCACATTGAATACAGTTCAATGTCCTTTACAATGACCATCTCGTCATTATCCGACTCAAAAATAGCCCCATTCACCACATCATCAATATTCTGGTCATACCCACGCGTCAAATTTTCAAAGGCCTTTGCTGCACGTTCTGGTGTTTTTAAAAGACCATCACGGTTAATATCTTCGCCTATACCTGAAATAATATTTTCAAAATGCTGCGCAAGAGGGTGTTTACTACTCATGAATTAACTTAAAGCCTCTAGAACCTTATCCACATGCCCATCAACTTTTACGGATTTCCAAACCTTCGTGATAACGCCTGTAGGGTCAATAATGAAGGTACAACGAATGATGCCCATATAGGTTTTTCCGTAGTTTTTCTTTTCACCCCACGCGCCATACGGTTCAAGAATATCCATGTTTTCATCACTTAAAAGAGAAATATTAAGATTGTATTTTGTACAAAACGATTTGTGAGAGCTGACAGAATCCTTACTCACACCTAACACCACCGCATTCTTAAGCTCGAATTCTGATTTTTTCTCAGAAAACCCGATACCTTCACGGGTACACCCTGGAGTATCATCTTTCGGATAAAAATAAAGCACAACCGATTTCCCTTTAAATTCCGATAAAGTAACCGTATTTCCATCTTGATCTTTTACTGAAAAATCTGGGGCTTTTGTTCCAACATCTAACATATTAATTCCTCCTTGTTCCATTTAGAGTTAGGCAGGAAGTAAGATTGGTGTTAACCATTTTCTATACTGAGCCAACTCACCATTTACAGCCTTAAAATAAGTATCTTGTATTTGCTTCGTTATAATTCCTGCTGTTCCACTACCAATAATAGTCCCATCAATTTCTCGAATAGGCGTGACCTCAGCAGCAGTACCAGTAAAAAACAATTCATCCGCATCAAATAGGGCCTCACGGCTAATAATGCGTTCTTCAATAGAAAACCCTAAATCGGAAATGATTTCCATGACAGAGGACCGAGTAATACCATCTAAGGCGTCTTCACTAACCGGCGGTGTGTAAATCTTTCCATCTTTAATTAAAAATAAATTCTCGCCAGGGCCTTCAGCCACCATACCACTTTGATTAAACAACAACGCTTCATCAAAGCCACGATCTAAGGCTTCGATTTTCGCCAGTACGCTATTCGCATAATTTGCGGCACATTTCGCAGTGGCTGGTAACGCACGACTGCTAAATTTTTCCCACGGGCTAATGGTGACTCGAATACCATTTTTCACCCCGTCATCGCCCAAATAACTTCCCCATTCCCAGGCGGCGATAACCACATCCACCGGATTTTTCATGTGATTAATACCCATTTCCGAATAACCAGAATACACAATAGGGCGAATGTAACAGGATTTAAGTGTATTTGCTTGAATTAATTCAACAGTGGCCCGCGTCATTTCATCAACTGAGTAGGGCATTTTTAAATAATAAGTTTTTGCCGATGCGACCAAGCGATCATAATGCTCTTTAGACCTAAAGATGGCCGGTCCATCGGCCGTTGAATAGGCACGGATGCCCTCAAAAACAGAGGTTGCATAATGCAATGCATGAGTAAGCACGTGCGTTTTCGCATCAGCCCAAGGGATAAGTTCACCATTTTTCCAAATATATGTTGCTTCTTTCATGCCAAAGATTATAGCAAGCTTTGCTCTAGAGCGGAAATAATTCGTTGGTTTGCAGAGGGAAACGCAAAGTTTTCCAATTCATCAACACGCACCCAACGTAATTCATCTGAACTGTTAGGCAATACGGTACCCGTTACATACTCACACATAAATACATGAATTGTTATTTTAAAGTGACTAAACGCATGATTCACCGCGATTAATTTCTCACCAACACACACATCCAGATTTGTTTCTTCTTTAATTTCCCTTAAAGCAGCAGCCACAATACTTTCGCCATCCTCAACTTTTCCACCTGGAAATTCCCAAAGCCCACCCAACATCTGATCCGCTTTACGTTTGGCTATTAGCACACGCTTTCCTTTACGCACAATCCCCACCGCTATTGTTTTATGCGGTACAGGTGCCTTTTTTGATTTATAGGGCAATGCAGGCACGCACAAATTATTAAACGCATAACACTCTTTAGCCAGCGGACACGTTGGGCACGACGGTGATTTAGGCGTGCACACCAAGGCCCCCAATTCCATGATTGCTTGGTTAAACTGACTTGGCTGACAGGTTTGCACAATAGGGGACAACTGTTCAAATAGATCAACGCGAACTTTTGGCAAACGAATATCATCATCAATTCCCCAAAAACGAGCAAACACCCGAAGCACATTCCCATCAACAACTGGCACCGCCACTTCAAATACGATACTAACCACTGCAGCGGCCACATAAGGCCCAATACCAGGCAATTGCTGCAACCCATCATAGGTAGACGGAAATACGCCCTCATATTCAGACATGATGAGCTTAGCTGTTTTATGTAAATTTCTGGCCCTAGAGTAATACCCTAAGCCCGCCCACAAGCCTAAAACATCATCCAAATCTGCAGTTGCAAGATCCTCTAGTCTTGGAAATCGTGAAATAAAACGTTCAAAATAAGGAATAACAGTCACAACCTGAGTTTGCTGCAACATAATTTCACTGACCCACACGTAATAGGGTAAGGGCTCACTGCGCCATGGCATCAGCCGTTGGTGTTGATCAAACCAGAGTAGCAATTCATTTACCCAAGGGTACAAAAAGAAGACCTCCTTGCCCCCAAATTCATGATAGGTCTATAATAATGCCAGTAGAAACATGCGTAAAGGAGCCAAACCATGGATATGCCACAATTAGATCAAACCAAATTAAACGAAACAAAAGATACAATCAAAAAAGACATCGAGAGTAATCGCATCGTCTTATTTATGAAAGGCACTAAAATGGCGCCACAATGCGGCTTTTCTGGCCAAGTAAATCATATGTTATCAATGGTCGGCGAACCCTATGAAACCCGAAATGTATTAGAAGATCCTTACCTAAGACAAGCCATTAAAGACTACTCAGATTGGCCAACAATTCCACAATTATATGTGGATGGCGAATTCCTTGGTGGTTGCGACATTATCACTGAAATGTTTCAAAACGGGGAATTACAAAGTGCTTTAAAGCCTGAATAAAACAGGTTTCAAGACAGAAATTGAGTCATTAGATAATCGATTATATCGTTAGATTCATACATAATACGTCCGTCGATGGATAGGGCTGGTACTTGAGTTTTTCCACCGAGTTCCATTAATTCAGCCTTAGCCATGGGGTCAGAAAGTGTGTTTTTCAACTTCAATTCAATGTCATTTTCTGACATGAAGCGCAACACCTTCATGCAAAATGGGCAGCTCTCATAATAGTATAATTCTAAATTCATTTTACCGACTCCTTACATAGTTTAAGAATAATTTCAGTTGCAAAATCTCGACCCGAAAACCGCATCAATTCTTGCAATCCAGTGGGTGAGGTGACATTTACTTCTATCAATTTCTCGCCAATAAAATCAAACCCGACAAATCGAATACCCAAGTCCATTAATCCAGGTAAAATGGTGTTTAAAATGGTACGCTCGGCAACAGTAACCTCTGCCGCTGCTGCCGTACCGCCTGCCGCCAAATTATTTCGGTGATCTGAACCAGAATGAACCCGGCGTATGGCACCTAAAATATCACCATCAAAGGTCAAAACACGCTTATCACCATGCTTGGCCTCTTCCAAAAAGGGCTGAATAACAACAGGAAAAGCACCATTTTTAGATAACGTTTCAAAGGCAACCGCAGCATTCGTATCACCCTCAGATAATACAAAAACCCCTGCACCGCCAAACCCATCAACAGGTTTAATCACGCACCGTTTTAAATCAGATAATACGTCCAAAAACCGGGCCTTATCTTGAGTAATGTGGGTAATTGGTGTGCCAGGCAGACCCAACGCCCATAATTTTTCACCAACATTTCTTAACCCAGAAGGCGAATTAAAAACAGGCACAATAACGTGGTCCAGCAATTGAGTGAGTAAAAAGTAGCGCTCATCGAATGGAGGATCTGGCCGCACAAAAACAGCCGTGTAAGTATGGCTCGATACCCACTGTGTCTCGCCAACATCAAATGGAAAACTCGCATCGTCTGTTATGCGAACAGGAGTCGCGTGAAACTGAACTGTAGTACCGTCAAAAGCAAGGCCCGCGACAGGAACGAAATGGATCTCATGCCCCAAGTTATGCGCGGCGGTCATAAACGCAAATGACGTATCCTTTTTAGGCTTTACGCTGCTTAGTGGGTCCATAATAAAAGCAAAACTAGCCATAATTTATGTCACATCCTTTATGGGTTCTAATTGACGAATTTCTTGTGTGGCAGCTAAACCAGCAGCTTGTGCCATCAGCCTATATACAGGTAAGAAGGGGAACGCGTTCTTGGAATCATCCATGCGAAATGGAACAAACTGCATGCCTTTGGAATTTAAATTATCCCTAGCACCTTTATCCGCATGAACACGCAAAAAACCACCAACGGGCGTATTCGAAATTTGGTATAAAACAACTTCACTTGTACCCCTGTCGTATTTTTGTTTGCTTGGAACGCCTTCTTGAATAATAAAACTAGTATTTAAAACCGAACTCTTTCCCTTATTCATTTTGTTGCGACCTTTGCGGTTTAGTTCCTTGATATCGGATGGATCTTCAATTGCCATAACACCCATTCCGTAAGTACCCGTATTGGCTTTCAAAAATATAAATGGTTTCTCATTCACATTATGCTCATTAAATTTAACTCGTATTCGCCCAAAAAGATCACTGGCCTTATCCATCAAAATATCCCGATCAGCGGCTTCATTAATATCAATATTATCTACAGAATCAAACAGTGTACTCAAAAGCCAAGGATCTATCTCACTGCAATTCACTTCACTGCATAACGCAGTTAAATAACTATTGGCTAATTCAAAATGATTGGATTTCTTTCTGGAATGCCACCCTGCGTGAATAGAAGGCATTATTGGGATATTCAATTGAAACATTTCGTCTGGTATACCTTGGCTAAGGTCATTATTCAAAATAATCATATCCGCAGACAAAGACCCATTCGCAAGCGATGAAACCGCATATTTAATACAATAAACGTCTAAAATAGCACCCGTCGCAGTCTCTAACTCCACAACCCCTTTTTTGGCACACTCCGGAAAGTTATGATCCAAAAAGGTGGCTACCGTTGCATTAAATCCTGCAGCTTCAACTATTTCCTTTAGAACCTTCACATTTTCAAAATACCACTTATTACGAGTATGTTCTTCTGCCACTATCAAAATATTCTTACACGGATGAACGCGGGCATTTATCGCGCGCCGAAGCTCAAATATAGCGGATTCTAAACCACCTAGTGATAAATTATTGAAGCCAGCTGGAAAAATATTAGTATCTACTACAGCCATTTTATAGCCCGCATCACGAATATCCACACTGGTATAAAGCGGGGCATCAATATAGGGTGATTTACCATCCATCCATTTCTGAATACAACCAGAGTTTTTAGTAATACAATCAAGTAAATTATCAAGTTGGGTCAAAATTATTGCCTTTCACATAACACCATCGCACGCATAGGAGCTGGGTATCCCTCACGTGTAAGTGTGTTGTCATCTGGATTTAAAAACTGAGCTAAAGAAGTGGGGGTACTCCAGGGTGTTGGGCGCTGTTCAGACGGGCGAGTTCGATCACAATGTATCACATCAGCGGAAAACCCTTGATTGGACAGTTGATTCAGTAAACGCGAAACAGTAGGTAATTGACGCACATTTGGCATAGCCGCATACCTCCCCTTAGGAATTAACACATCATCGCCATCGCCAGGGATAACGAGTGTTTCTAGCACTATTTTACCATTGGGACGCAACAAAGCCTTAAGTTGCCTTAGAGCTGCATCAGGGTCCCGTCGGTGATATAAAACACCCATACACATAATCGTATCAAACTCCTCTTCTAAAGGTAGTAAATCATCTATTCCTAGCAATAAATACCCCATATTTGTTGGTTGAACATACCTGTAATACGACAAGAACTGGTAAAAAGGTAACGGCATAGGATCTACACCTAGAATATACTCAGGATTATAGGGTAGGGTACGGCACATGTAATAACCACAGTGGCATCCCAAATCTAATACACGCTTACCAGAAAATAAATCATGAGCCAAATGTGAAAAGCGATCCCACTTCACGTCACTTCGCCATTCCGCGTCAACAGTAACACCAAAATAATTAAAGGGGCCTTTACGCCATGGCTTTAACCCTTTCAGTGCACTCTCAATAGCAGCTGGCGCCATTGATGAAGAAATAGCACCAGACAGTGAGACAGTCTCAGAAGACGCGTCCAGAACACAATCTGAAGCTTCGGGCAGAGAATTCAAAAAACCATTAAATCGTTTACCATTAATACCATCTACCTGTTGTTGGTACACAGCGGCATAATCCGCCCAGAATTTAGTATGTAAACCTGAGAACTGAGACGATAGACGATTTTGAAAATGACCTAAATAATCCAATGGAATTTAAATCAGTAGGTAAAGCGGTAAAACGTAAAATTAGGCGAACGGCGATACACACGCAATTCACGAACTTTAAATTTACGCTGAAAAAACCGAAGGGCAGCAGCACGATCAGTACGATTATGAACAACAATCACCTGCGTATCTGGATTCAAGGCATTTAAAACCACACCAGATGCAGGCACCATGCGCTTTCCAGTGCCTTTGTAATATTTATCCGTATAGAGCTGAATAACACTGGAGCCCCACCACGACTCAGGGCCGCTAGACCCAGGTGCGTACACAATTTGCATATCCATCGCTTTAATTATTTCTAAATCCTGAGTCTGACCAAATGAAGAGTGCTGCAACGCCGATTGAGACATGTAGGAGTTATAACAGGTCATCAATAACATCGGAATTACAATTGAAATGCCTAAAAATTGCAAATGACGACCAATCCAAATCTTTTGCTTTACGTTGATTAGTACACCACCTAATAAAAGTACATAAGCTAAGGCTAAATACACTTGTGCATAATGGTGAGTAAAACTATAGGTACGAAATACGGTTACAAGAATAACCCCTGTGAACAACATTACGGAACTGCTAAAAAATAAAATATTCCCCCAGAATAATCGAACGCCAACAACATAGATCAACAACATGATAAATAACGCCACATTAATTTGACCAAAATTAAAATCCAAAAAGACGAATTGTTTTAAAAGCCACATCCACGACCCTACCTCTACCATGCCAGCATTAAACACAGCTATGAACTGAGTTTTAATCAAATCCAAATTAAGTCCTAAGCGATTAAGAATTAAAAAGTTCAATAACCCACACCCTAACCCAACCCACAATACAAGTGTGTGTAAGCGTTGAAATTCAGGAACACGGCGTTTAAAAAACAAGAAACTCCACACCATAACAACTGCAAAATAACTAGGCCAATCCGCCAACAAACTCAGACCCAAAAGGGTTAAAAATAGGGGCCGGTTATACGGATGGCTTTTTTGACGCGACAACAAAATGAGTGCCCCTAATAAAAGGGTGATATTCAAATGATAAAACTGCCACTGATCTTGATACATGCTATTTAGGGGCAGAACCACATAAAGTAAACTTAAAAACCAACTTGCAAACATGCTTTTTGTGGATAAAAACAACAAACAAAATAACAACACTGTGGAAGTCATGGAAAAAAGTAAGGCAAATGTACGTGGTACCCATTCGGAATAACCAAACAGCTTTGTATGCAATTTAAATAAAATTGAGGAGAGGATAGGGTGGGATAGGGTATTACGAACCGATTTCACCTCGCCTTTAGTATCAAATTCCACATTGGCAACACCCAAAACGCTACCCCCAGTGGCGTTAGGTAAGGAATTACTGTGTAACGCTTGTCGCAATTGAGAGGCATTATTGTGATGCACATGAAGGCGACCATCAGTAAATGGCAAACCAATTCGAGCAAATGAAATCATCAGCTGAATTCCTAATAAAACGGTAATTAAAAAGACCAAACGGCCATTCTTGAAAATTGAGAGCATATTGTTTCACCTTATCTACATTGAATTAGCCCTATTATACCAAGAAGAAAGCAAGTTATGCTACATTAGTAAGCATGAAGTTAATCGTAGGTTTAGGAAATCCTGGAATTGAATACGAAATGACGCGGCACAACGCCGGCTTTTTAGTTGTTGATCGACTAATCAAAGAACACGCGTTAAATGAGCTCGGATTAAAGTTTAAGTCGATGGTCTACAGTGGAACGATACACAACGAAAAAATAGTGGTGATAAAACCGTTAACCTACATGAACTTGTCCGGAGATGCCGTTATTGCGGCGAAAAACTTTTACAAAATGGAAAACCAAGACATATTAATCGCCTACGATGATTTTGAGTTACCACTTGGCACGCTTCGTATAAAAGCAACAGGTAGCGCCGGAACCCATAATGGAATGAAAGACATTATCCTGAAATTAGGCACAAATGAAATCCCACGTTTAAGAATAGGAATAGGGCCAAAACCGCTTCAATGGCAAACAAAAGACTTTGTTTTAAGCACGTTTGCTAGCCAGGAATTACCTGAACTAAAAACAACCATAGGAAATGCCCAATCCGCACTCAATAACTGGGTGACAACGGATATAGACAATGCCATGCGTCATTGTAACTGAAATCGCAGCTAAGAATACTGCAATAAAAGACAAAAACCAGTCTCATTTCAACATAATATATATTATGCGACATTATTATTAACAAACTAAAACACAACCAAACGAAAGACTAGATAGACATTGTGCTTAATATCGCTTTTGGGTTAGATAGCAACGCCAACACACCTTTCCAATCGGCATGTTCATAACGCGCTTGCTTTGAATCTCTATCCCCACCACCATCGGAATCATCAGAAGAATGAACCAAAATCGTATAAACGCGAGATACTCGAGAATGAGATACGTCACAAGTTAATAACACTGATTTGAACCTGGAATTAAAAAGTCTAGTTGTCATTCGTAATAGACCTGTCACCAACTTCCCAGAATCAGTAAAACAGGCCGAACTTTCGGCTGCGTTCCAATGTGCTCCACCAGAAGAAGAATGAATAAACACTTGCCCCGCAGAAAAAGTAGGGTTCGACACAAATTTTCCTATTTCCTTCCAACTACCAGAACAGGAAAACATACCAAATACATCCTTAACTGCTATAGTCCCATATACTAAACTATCGCGAGCTACTCCACCATCAAACTCATGAGATCGCGATATTCCCAAAGTCAATTTTTCAAAGCCACCTTTCGCAAACCAGCTAGATAAAATTTTAAATTCAGTACCATTTAAATCCAGAAATTCAGGTGATGCCATTCTTAGCATTGGGCTATCTATGCCAAGTTGAAAAGTCGACGCTCCCTTTAAATGACGCGACAAAGCAGTCTGATCCCCAGCATTCATTTTGTGTACTGCCGGTTGAACAAAATCTCTAAGAAAAGTAAACGCACTATTTTGAATTGCTTGAGGAAGCCCCCAACGCGGCGTTGCAACCGCCATTCGGTAGGCACAAACAGACTGACAGCAACTTCGCGAGATTTCAGAAACGGCAAACAAACTAGCCTCATCTAAATAATCGAAAACCTTAATCAACAATTCAAAAGGCCCTGAAATAAGCGCGCCTAAAATGCCACCCTGCTCCACTTGATTTGCAGGTTCGGGGGTTAAAACAGGCAAATCGCATAGCGACTTCGCTTTTCGAATATCACCACTACTTAATTGCGGCCCCTTTACAGGACTTGCTAAACACAGTGCATCTATAATTGATATGTCCGTCATTTCCCCCACCTTTTTGGTTAGATTTCGTGCTCTAAGAAATAGCCTATTTCGAAGAAATTGTCAATCAGTTCTTACCAAATTCATAGCTTAAGCTTTGAATTTGTGGGTCATCCGCAAAATTAGAATTCTCGGAAAAAGCAGTAAAAATACGACCCAAAGCACTTCTAGGCCCAGGCATATTTAACGAAAGAGCATGCACCAATTGCTGTTGCAATTCTATAGTTACCTGTTCAGGAGACTCACCCAAATTACTATCCCCAATACTCAAAATCTCAGAGGTGGCAAATTCAACAAAAAACTCTTCAACCATGCCTAACGCACTTTCCGCAAAATCTTCTTCAAGCTCACCAAACAAGGTGATTAACTCATCTAATGCTTCTGGATCGCCATAATCAGTAACAAGCTCAGATAAGGCAGAAATAGAATCCTCCAATTCAGATAATTCGCCTGCCCCATCCAAAATATCGCGATAAATTGACACTGCGCCATAACCACGTTTTTTCAAATCATTCATACGCTGACGTTGCTTCGGATTTTGTTGCACATCAGACGACGACACATAGGCATTCTCATCGTCTTCTACATCTCCATCGTCTTGCTCCATATCCAACACGTCAGACAAGCTCACATCGTCTTCTTCATTTTCTTCGGAAGGCAACCATTCTGCCAATTCCTCAGCATCTATTTCTACAAAGTCATCATCATCTGTTGAACTGTTAAATTCTATCGACATTTGGGCGTCACCTTCCTTGATTTTATAAGACTGAAAAAATGATACAATACTTAGAATGACAAGCGCAACTAAAACTGATTTCAAATTCTACTTAAACACCTGGCAGTCGCAAGAATCCTTAGACAAACGGTACCAAACGTGTCAGTCGCCGAAGGAATCCCTCTTAATAGAGTATACATCCCTTATACCCGCCTCCGAATCACTTGAAACCTTATTTCAAAAATGCGTCATTATTAAGTTAAATGGTGGCCTAGCAACCTCAATGAGTCAGACCGGCCCAAAGGCATTAGTGCCACTAAATGCACGCCACAACATATTAGATAAATGCATTTTGAATCATCTAAAATTAGAGGATAAAGTACAAAAAAAGATACCGTTCATGTTTATGCTAAGCCCTTTCACAAAGTCACAAACATTAAAGGAAATGGAAAAGAGCTACCCCGAATTTACCTATGATTATGTCACCCAATCTGAAATTCCCAGATACAATACAAGCCAAAAATGCCAAACAACCCTAAAAGCGCCACCTGGTCACGGGGAATTAATTCTATTGCTTCAACAATCAGGCAAATTAAAACAGTTGGTTGAAAATGGTATTGAGTACGCATTTATAAGCAACATCGATAACTTAGCTGCGAATGCTGAGCCAACTATATTGAATCACTGCATTACTCACACGCCACCACTGTTAATGGAAGTGGTTAAAAAATCACCTCAAGATAAGAAAGGTGGGATAGTCGCTCAATTAAGCGATGGGTCACATACCATCATAGAATCAGCCGAGCAAAACCAACTACCTGATGCGTTGCAAGCCCAGATTCAAACTTACCCATATTTTAACACCAATAATTTATGGATACACCTGCCTAGCCTACTTACTTTACTCGAAAGAAATGCATTTCCACTCCAAGTACTGGGCAATAAAAAACGCATCAATAATCAAGACACCATTCAATTTGAAACTGTTATCGGAAAGTTACTTGAGTCCTATGAGAAACCACAATTCCTATTAGTGGATGAGTCCCGTTTCTGCCCCATTAAATCAGACGACGATCTGAAAAAAATTCAAACCAGCCAAGCCTTTCACCTCGTCATTCAAAGTAACTCTCCAGGAGAACTTAGCCATTGGGTCGCCCCCATCTGCAACAGCATTCAATCACAGTTTCCAAACACCGACATCGAGTTGTTTTTAACACCATGCCAATATTCAAGCGGTGAGGAATATCAATTTGCAAAAACATTGCCTAATATCACCCATGTGCATTCCCCCGATGACACATTAAAAGCGATGCTAACACCACCTTACCGAAGACAAAAACAATCTGGTGGGGCCGTATTATTTTTAGGGGGTGACCCAAATTACAGCAAACAATTGGCACGAAAATTTGGTTACCCGGCATTTGCCTATGCAGAACGTCCCTTAAAAGGGTTCGAAAAATGTTTTACCAATAAACATGATGGTGATTTGATGGAATCGGCAATTTCCCCGGAACCAGTTGATCGTGAAAAATTGTGTCGGAAATACAATCTGGATCCAAACTCAGCATATTGCCTATTTATGCCAGGATCCAGGCGCAAGCATTTTGAACCACTATTTCCATTAATGAGTGAGATTATTTCACAAATACGAAACATGCATGCCGATTTTAAGCCACTCATTCTTATCGCACCTTTTATTGAAAAGGAGCTAGAAGAGTCCATCGTGAGAACAAACAATGAAAATGCACAATTTGTACTCAGAGCCGATAGTAAAGAGTTAATAAGCATTGCAGAAATGATGGTAAGTATACCTGGAACAAATACCATTGAAGCAGGATATTTAGGTACGCCCATGGTCTGCATATTACCAACCAATAAACCTGAAGCATTAATTTTCGATGGCATCCTAGGTTTACTTAGCACGCTTCCTGTCGTAGGGTTACTCGTTAAACAAGTTCTAATCCAACTCGCGACAAAACACTTCACCTATTTCTCTAAACCCAACATTCAACTTAATAAACCCGTAGTACCAGAATACGTGGGCAAATTAAACACATCCGCACTAGCAACTAAAATTGCAACGCACTTCTACGATAAAGCTGGGCTCGCTCAACAAAAAAAGGCATTAAAAGAACTACGACAAAACAGAAAAGTTGCCGACACAATCGTAAGAGAAATACTTACATTTTAACCAGTTTTATTTGGTCAATTAACATCTCAACTCCACCCATTGGATCCTTAGCCGTGGTGACTATAATTTGAATTTGTAGTAAACCTGCAGACCCCGCAATTTGGTACGGATTGTAAGAATCGTCACCGACACCAGGGTTTGAATCACCAAATTGTGTGATGGGCACTGTAACAACACGCCAACCTTCCCAATCCACTAATATGGAATGCACAAACTTATCATCAGCACTTGGCATTCCTGTATCCTGGTTTATGTCTACTTTTGCATTTCTATTATCATCATCAAATAATTCAATTCGCAAATAACCTGAATTCAAACCATTTCCCTTAATGACAAGTTTTAAATGGGTAAAATGACCCGCCTCTAACCCAAGATATTGCCCGATGCCACCCACGTACCATTGCTGAGCCTGTCCCGTAAGCTGTAAGGCATATTTTGATAAATATGTTTCTTTATCTTGATTTGGAATAACCGAAAGCTTTACATTTCCGAATGAAAACCATTCACGAGTAGTGGTGTAATCACCATCTAAGAAATTGTCTATCATATAAACAGACGGTGCATTTGAAGCACGGGATTTGGAAGATGATCTAGGCAAGCTGTTTTTAGCTAAAACATCGGTTGAAGTAGCCCCAAGCAGCAGACAAATAGTAAATACACATAGTAATCGATATAACGCGTTCATATTCACATACTACATAAACAAAAAGAAAAAATCAAAACGATTCCACCTGGACCTTAAAATAAAGTACAGATTCTTGGGTGACTTTGAATGCATTATCTATCTGCCAACCGACAACCCACGCTATTTTTTCTTGATAAGTTAATACATAAACAGCCCCCCTATCTAACATCCCACACCCCTTATCAGATAAATAATCCAGCACACGTTTTTTACCTGGAGCCCCTAGTGGATGAAAAACATCTGTTGCCCGCACACATCTAAGAACAAACGATTCAGTGCTATTCGGAAGTGATAAATAAACAGTGTCGGGGGCATCGCGCACCATATCCTGAATAGATGGCGCAGAAGTAAGTAAGGTAGACTGGATGCAACGCAAACCAAAACCAACGCGACCATTTAGTGGAATTTCATATGTTTCGTTACGTCGATCCGCAATCGCGCTTTTACGCAATTGCACCACCCGTTGGTCCATAACCACGCAAAATTCCCCAAATGGTATTTCCCGATAATGCGTGTCTTTCATCGCCATTACCAAATTAGAAATAACGGTCTCATTTGGGTCCACCTTAGTAATACCCATGAACGCGTTCCAATGTCGCGCCAAGTACACACCCAAGTCGTAATCAGTTATCTGGCGACACATTACGCGGTCTAAGCTCCATTCTGATATACCATGTTGCTTAGGTTGTTTGAACCCGTTTGGAATACGCGCTAATGAGGCGTCCACCACAGCAGCCACAGACTGCTCCAGGGCCAACACATGAGAGTCGCAATTGGGCAACCCAATGCGTAAAAGTGGCAAAATTAACTTACGAATCATATTGCGTTCATACAAGACATCAAAATTGCTCTCATCAAGCGCAAATTCAATACAATGCAACCGCGCAAAATCCAAAATCGCTGATTTCTCCCAAAGGCGTAACGGCCGAACAACTTGAATCCCATTAACAATGGATTCCGGTTTAATGCCCACAAAACTCGCAAAAGCCCCCCGGCACAATTGCAATAATAGGGTTTCAATATGATCATCTAAATGATGCCCTAATGCAACACAATCAAAATGATTAGACTCCATTACGTCAGAAAAAGCCTCATACCGGCAGGCCCTAGCGGCCATCTCTTCTGAGATCCCTTGATTAACGGCGCGAGCAGCAACATTAAGCACTCTATAAAAGTAAGAAATGCCTTTAGAGACACAAAAGTCGCGCACTATGGACGCTTCGTGCTCATGAGACTCCTGTGATCGCAGTTGATGATTGCAATGAATGACACCAATCGCATCAATTGGCATCCTTTCTGCAAGTAAATAGAGCAAAACCATAGAATCACTCCCCCCGGAACAAGCAACTAAAATTTTAGAATCCGACAGAGATTCAGAACAAATTATGTTAGGGAAAGACACGATTAGTTAGCCTCAGTATCAGTCAGATCGTTATAATGTGAAATACAAGCTTGAAAATAATCAACAAACACACCATCAGCACCTGATTTCAATACATATTCAAACTGATCTAAAGATCGCGCTGTAAACACATTAATCAACAAACCAGCCTCATGACACGCAGAAATTAACTCAGGTTGGGCTAAAATCAAATCCACATTAATGGTTTGAGAACCGCAACGGGTTAAAATTGGTGAAACAGTCCGAATAAACGTATCCGTATTAACGTTTAAACCTCTCAAACAAGAATGAGCGCTATTAACAAGAACGGCAGTAGGGATTTCAGGATATGCCTCATGAAACGTCTGTAATAAATCATGATCAAAAGACGACACTATAAACGATCTTACCGATTGAGAACCCGACGAAACAGAGCGTTTAATTTGACTGACAACAGCCCCAACTAGTCGATCCGTTTTCACACCAACATTGCGTTTCAATTCAATGTTAATTTGGCCCAATTCGTGGGTAAGAACATCACTTAAAAACACAACGCTATCGGTTGGTCTAAGCAGTGACACCAAATTAAATTCATCACGACTAAAATCAGATATTGGACGAGTTGACAGTGGATGATCTTGGGGCATTACTCGTTCAAAAGTTGCATCATGCACAACCACCGCATCGGTATCGCCCCCCTTTCCTTGAAATTGTTGCACATCAAATTCAACACCCAATCGTAAGGATGAACTCGCGGCATGATCAAGAATTCTTCGAGAGGCTCTATCAAGGGCCTGACGACTATTTTCTGTACAGTCACCTAGCTGGTCTTTATCACGAAACCCATTATGATCAAAACGATGGGCAAAAATAGTAAAAGAACCAGAGGAATTAAATAAATTCGGTTTAGAATGCATATTAATAGTATAGCGAGGAGTGGCTTTGCCCAAAAGCCCTCATCCGAGATCCACGTTTAACACCTAACACCGTTGCCATGCCCGCATTTACCTCAAGCACATACTTTGCATCTGCCATTGGCCGATATAATAGGCACGGGTCAACAACACAAGGTTTTGCCTTTGGTTCAACCCAAACGACAACTCCGTTATCATCCATCCAAATAATATCTAAAGGAATAATAGTGTTCTTCATCCAAAATGCATGCTTACCCATATGGGGAAAAACAAATAACATACCATGACGTTCTGGCATGTATTGACGAAACATTAATCCACGCCGTACCTCAGCACGCGTTTGCGCCACTTCCACGCGCACACATTCTTTATTATCAAAGCACACCTTTTCCCAACTCCACGCGAATACAGAAGTTGGTGCGAAAAAGACTATTAAAACCAGTGTAAGAATGGATTTTAACTTTATCATCGTTATGCCTCGTATGATACAATATACACCATGGAAAGCCCCATAAACAAACCAGGCCCATTCAAAAAATGGGTATTAGCAACCCGACCTAAAACCCTAGTCGTAGGAATTTGCCCGGTCGTACTAGGCTTAGGGTTGGCGTACAAGGAAGGGAGCTTTAATGCGCTGGTTGCAGTCATTACACTATGCGCAGCCGTGCTAATACAAATTGGCACCAACTTCTCAAACGACTACATCGATTTTAAAAAAGGCGCTGATACCGAGGACAGACTAGGGCCTCAACGCATGGTACAAAGCGGAGCCATAACAATAAAAGCAATGAAATTTGCCACAATTATCACCTTTATTTTAGCCTTTATTTTAGGTTTATATTTGGCCAAAGTTGGGGGAACGCCAATTCTAATTATTGGAATTCTTGCCATCATATCTGGGTATGCCTACACAGGCGGCCCATTTCCATTCGCGTACACAGGCCTAGCAGATTGTGTCGTACTGCTATTCTTCGGTCCCATCGCGGTAGGTGGCACCTATTATCTGCAAACTGGCCTGCTACATACAGATGTCTTAATCGCAGGTTTAGCGCCTGGGTTATTTGGGATGGCAATTCTAGCCGTCAACAATCTACGCGATATACAAACAGACAAACTGGCTGGCAAACGAACATTAGCTGTTCGAATTGGAAAAGAGTTTGCCATTTTTGAATATGCAACATGCTTGTTTGCAGCGTGTGCCATACCCATATATCTAATTGTAAAAACACAAGCACACTTTAGTTCGGCATTTGCAATCCTGACCTTTTTATTTGCAATTCCATACATACAATTGGTGGCTAGAGAATCAGGGGAGGCACTAAATACAGCTCTAGCTAAAACAGCCAGTTTATTAGTCATCTACACAGTGTTATTTGTGATCGGATGGTAAAACACCCTCTTTTAAAAATCATTCCATGTGACCGCGCACAAAACGACATAGACATGATCTTACAGTGCTGGGAAACTGGCGACTGCGCGGTACCCGTTTCAAATAAGATTCCAAAAGTACAACGCGCACAACTTGAAGACCAGTATCACAATCAGCCAGCGCCACACGCTAACGCGTACACCATGATTTTTAGCAGTGGCAGCACAGGAACCCCAAAACCCATTATTCACAGCAAGCAGCAGGCACAGGCTGCCGCGAAAGGAAGTTGCAACGCGAATCATGTAACATCAAAAAGCAAAATGTTACTATCGCTTCCCTTATTTCATGTATCTGGGTTAAGTATATTACTACGAAGCCGATATGCAGGTGCCAGCCTTTACGCCTACAACACATCCAAAACCTTAAGTGAACAACTCGCAGCGTATCACATTACACACGCCTCTGTCGTAATCCCACAATTACGAGAATTAGTTGACTCTCGCCTAGATCTGTCTAATCTACAATCCCTATTAGTCGGTGGTAGCGCAATACCAAAACCATTAATTCAAATGGCACTAAAGAAACAGCTACCAATACAAACGACATATGGATTAAGCGAGATGGGTGGTCAAGTCACAACCAGTGCGTTAATGCCCCTAAATAACGCGGACAAGGGGTCTGGAAACGTACTAACCGAACGTAATTTGCGCATTGATAGCGAAAATAGAATTTGGGTTTCCGGGCCATGCCTGGCATTAAACGCAATAACCGAAAACGGGTGGTACAATACCAGCGACCTAGGCAAATGGGAGAACGAGCAGCTTATTGTTTTAGGCCGCGCGGACGACATGATCATTTCTGGAGGAGAAAATATATTCCCATCACAAATTGAAGCATGCATCATGGAAGTGGCAGACGTTCTAGCATGCAGGGTGATTAGTGTTAAAAACGCTGCATATGGGGAACGCCCTATTGCCTTTGTAAAAATAAAAGAAAATTACATTCAAAATCAAAAAAAAGAAAACCATAACCCCCTACCCCTACAATTAATTAACGAAATTAAAGGAAATATAACTAAAGTGTGTCCGAGCTACATGGTGCCCGATGCATTTTTTCCATATCCAGAACATAACGCAGGAATCAAACCAAGCCGGAACGAATTAAGAGAAATACTTCGTCATTTTATCCCGAAGTGATTGAGGAACACGTATTTTCTCCCGTGACTTTGCGTCCACACAAACATGCACCGTTTTAACCATACCCATCAAGTCATCAGTACCATCAATATAAATACCATACGCCACAGTAAACGACGTATTACCAACCGAAGAAATAGTGAGCCTCACTTCGATATGATCCCCTAACATAAGAGATCTATAATAGTCGGCCTCACTGTGTACAATCACAAAAAGATACGGACTTTTTGCAAAAAGATCTTTAAGAACAATACCCTCAGACTCCAACAAATCTTCCCAGGCATCATGGGCAAACCGATACTGCCTAGCAAAATACAAAATACCTGCCATATCCGTATCATGCATTCTAACTGTATTCTTTGAAATAAACATGGTTTCAGTTTAGCTTAAAAATGGGTATATATGCTATAGTAATGAAAAAAGGAGCTGTAAAATGAGCGATTGTGGCGATGTAAAAAAAGTATTCGTACCAGCAAATGATGAAGCATCTAAAGAAGCCGTCAAAGAACGACGTATTTCTGGGCTAGACATTACTGATATTGCAGCCGAAAAAATTAAACATTTTTGCAATGTAGATGGTAAAAGCCCAGAAGAATATGGTCTTAAAATAAGCGTTGTAAAAGACGGCTGTTCCGGAAACTCCTACGCAATGGATCTAGCCAAGATTTCAGACTCTGAATCCGCTGGAGATAAAATTTTCTCCAAAAACGGCGCAACCTTTATGGTTGAAAAGCTAAGTTACATGTTTGTTATTGGCAGCGTTCTTGATTACACAGAAACCCTATTGATGAGTGGGTTTCAAATCGTTAATCCGAATGTTAAAAAATCATGTTCCTGTGGCAGCAGTTTTTCTGTAAATTAAAAAACAGATTATTTCAATGTTTAACAATGGGTTAATGTTCGGCAGAACGCATAATAGGTAATAGAATTATGTTAAGGGGGAAATAGTATGGAAAACGTTTTATCACACAATTTATTCGCAAAATTAATGGCGTTATCAGTCGTGTTAGCACTAAGCGTATCATTAAGTGCCTGCACTGGTTTAACACCAGCTAGTGGGTCATCCAGTTCGAGCACATCCGGTCAGGTATCCGGATTAGCGAAGTAAGAGAAACCGAAAAGGAGGGGGGGGGGGGAAAACAGGATGGGGTAAAAAAAAAAAAACGAGATTAATTTTACCATATTTTGTGCAATTTTCTCGATAATAGTGTCGCTACTACTCAGTAGCACGGTATTTGCATTAGACGCAAGCACCACATACACCGTTACTTTATGAACGGTAGAAGACAATGGCTCACTCAAAACACATGCAACAAGCACTGCTGTGGCCGATTTAGAGGGAAAATTGGCATATTCTTTTTCCTCTGTGCCAAGTTGTGAAGATAGCCATTTCTTAGTCATTCGCATTTCAGATGGCGCAACGGTAGTAAGAGAAGCGTTAGTTCCGGCACCAATAGCAGGTGAAACAGTAAATTTGGGTGCAACCGCCTTATCTACCAAACAAACACATGCCATATTATCCGGTTTTGAAATCGCACAAACAGATAGTCCGTTTTTTGCAGGTTTTGCGCTTATTATTTTAAGATCACCAAACATGTCAGATGCAGAAGCCGAAAACATTGCAAGCGCGGCCGATTATATTTTACTCGATGAGAATGGTATGCGCGATTACATCGTCAATCATGAGGATGTAACAAGCGCGAAATTTCAAACGTTTGAAAATGCGCTTATTTGCAATAACTCATCCGATTCAAAAGACATTTCCGATTTTACCGCAATGTTCAAAAATGCGGTAAACGCAGATAACGATACTGAATTTGATGAAACACAACAAAAAGCGGGCGGGATGATGGGTGAAATTTTTATTAGTGCCCTTAGTAAAGCAGGAATCGATCTAAAAATCTTTTTAGCGGCATTTAACGTTGCGGGGTGAAAGATCCGATGTTGACGCGCACTTTGAAGCAATTTCTGATGAAGTAGAAAACAGCATGGAAGCAGGTATCAGCGCCTTTCATAGCAGAGTGAAACTGGCCGCTATTATTGCCGACTACGGAAATGCACTAAGCACGTTAGGGGCATCTGAGTAACAAATAAGCCGCTTTAATACAGGGGTAGAAAATCTACAAACAACACTAACAAATATAGAAGCCCAATTTGCGGATTATTTCAAAAATCCAGACAGCGCCGATTTTAATACCAAATCGGAAGAAATTGGAACCGCCTATTTTGAGGCCTATAACACATTCATTTCTGACATTACCGCAACGCAAACGGAAATAGATGCTATGTATGCGATACTGCCAACAGGATTTGACACCACTACAAGCAATATAAGTGATAACTTACCGCCACACCTTATTCGTCAATATAACGCAACATACCCAGGTTTTGACGCGAGTGACACTAGTACCTGGCCATACAAACCATTAACAGAAATAGTACCAATGACATGGATCGCTGAAATCATTGCCGCAGGTGGTGAGCTAAACTACACCCAAGACTCACTGGCCATACCGAACACCATGCCTTGGCTAAATGGCAATGGACAACGCGCGACAATAGAAGGATTAGACAGTGCTTACCCCACAAGTTTTAAACACTTTCTTCTACTCAAGGACGATTTAATGATTATCGACCATAAGCGCGGCAATGATCACCAAAATGCAAACAGTGACATGGCAGCTCACAGGCAAGCCGAAGAAGGATTTATAGCCCGCCTTAAAGCAAGAACAACCGCCATTTCAGGGTACACGCAAAGCAATGTTGCAATGAACGCGGATGAAGTAAAAGCACTTCTATTGCTACTAACCCACCCCTCTATCTAGAGGTCCAGTACAGAGCGTCATTCCCAGCTACCTAGCGCACACAGCCGGATCCCCAATCAGGGGGATCCGGCTTACATGTTAAGCACACCCCCTAGAAGGTCTTGTTATGTTATAATTTTAGGTTCTTATGAACTTATCAAACGAACTATTAATCACTCAGCTACAACTTGCCTTGCGAGAAGCGTCCCTTCACGAGCTCCATACCCATATTCAAGAAGCCATTCTAGAACCCATTTTAAAGGTGTCCAATCACCCTGATATTAAAATCATCAGCAAATCTATTAGCCAAATATTAGAAACGAAGACGCTAGATCGTGCGCACTACTACACCAACCGCTTAATAAAGTCACTCTCTGAGGTAAAAACAAAAGCGTATAACGACATTAATTTGAACCGCTGGCAAGAATATGAGCATATTATTACAGACAGCCTATGGACGGGAATGAAACGGGACCGAAGCAGCACCCACCATGGCGATTACTGGGGAAACTTCATTCCACAAATTCCGCAGCAAATGTTGGAACGCTACACAAAAAAAGGCGATTGGATTATCGACCCGTTTTTAGGTAGCGGCACAAGTTTAATCGAATGTAAACGCATGGGTCGAAATGGCATTGGAATTGAATTACAAGACGAAACAATGGCCCTTGCACAAAAAAGAATAGAAGACACAGAGAATCCCTATGACATTAAAACAGAGCTAGTCTTAGGTAACTCGGTAAAAACAGACTACAGGGAACTCTGTGACAAACTGGGCATACCCAGCATACAGATGGCAATTCTGCACCCACCCTATTGGGACATCATTCAATTCAGTAATCGTAAAAAAGACCTTAGTAATGCCGAAAGCATTGATGAATACATGCAAAAATTATGGAAAACCGCATGGGGAATCAATCAAATTTTAGAACCCAACAGACACATGATATTAGTAATAAGCGACAAATATGAGTCTGGTGAATGGATTCCTATGGGATTCAAAGCCATGGAAACCATACTTAAATTACCGTTTAAACTAAAATCCATTATCGTAAAGAATTTTGAACATACAAAGGCAAAACGAGAGCAGCAATCTTTATGGCGATATCGCGCTCTTGCTGGAGGCTTTTATGTATTTAAACATGAATATATTTTTATTTTTGAAAAGATAGAATAGATGAAGTAGAATGCGCAAGCCTAAGTTGAATGAAATTTATACTGGAATCCAAACGAGAATAGTACGGTGCATGTCATGAAACAAAGAATCCGAAACAATACATTAAAGGAAATTCGAAATACACACATCCAGATGGGATTCCGGTTATGGAGGCTAAGTAATGTCTAAAACTATTTCTAAAACAAGTAGCGCATCGTATTTCGCAGAAGAAATCATTATTGCTGAAGAACATTTTTTCATACCCTATTCAGCAATCGAACAAAAAACAGATTTTCGCCTCATTGTTGGTGAAAAATCCGATGATATAATCACCATATTTAATGTGCCTCAAAATCCCGCCGAATCAATTTTATCCGGCACAGTTCTACACCCCAGCTACTCTGACCAGGGTAAAGCGCGATTGGCCTTTTATAAAGCCAGGCGTGAATTTGAATTGGCCGAAACAATCGAAGAACGCATTCGCCTATTCAAACACTTATACGCCCTTGCTGAAGCCCACAATTGGGTGCAACATCGGGTTCTTCAGCTCATTCATGAAGCATGCCACCAAGACAGTAGCACGCTTAATACAGATCAAATTCACCTATTTAACCACACATTTAGCAAATGGATCGCAAATGATGATTGCGATTTAGTTCTTATTGCAAAATCACTTATTTTACTACTTCATGCAGAAATCGAAATTGATAAAGCCGAACTTCTAGAAACCGCAAAACGATTACATCACAAAGCCCCACTTGAGAGTCATTTTACTCAAGTTGTTTTAGCAAAGCCGTTATCAGAAATTTTTGCCTATTTCTTAAATGGGAATTATGAGTCTGGTGGGTTAGCCAATTATTGGATGGAACATGCTCTGAAACGCTTAATGGAAGACCATACCTTTGAATTACAAAATCAAATCATACACATGATGTTTTCGGAAAAGAAACCATCAGATTTCTTTACAAGCTTCTTAAATCAGCTCGGCAAACAATCCTATTTTGATACCGCCATCGATTTTCTAATGATTGCGATAAAAGAAAAAAGCCTAATTGAAGCAAACCCAAAACCAAGTATTCTGGCCCTTGTTGGGTATTACGAACTCTATTGCTATGCAAGTCGAGCATGGATTAAGCCAAACGCGAAGCAAGTAACTATTACCGCCTCATTTAAAGAGGCAAATTGGAAATTACATGCGATTCCAAGTAAGCAAGATGATGACCCATCACAAAGCCTCAACATAACAATTAAAAATCTTAATTTAGCAAGCAATGCCGACTACCTAAATGAATTAAAACGCCGTATAAGTAAAAATCCAGTGCTATTTAAGACCCCGTCACAACTGCATAACAAATGCTGTAAATCCATTTTGAAGAGCATTCAAAAAACAAACACTATTACACTAAACCATTTTGAACTTCTTGGGCAATCTGCCCTTGCAATTGCCTCGAATCACTAAGTGTTATAGGGAAAGTCCAATTCCTTGGCGGGTTTCTACATCTCGACTTCGCACACCAGATTCTGGATTCGAATCATATCGAAATACAAAAGAAGATTTCCAATAGGTGCGTTGACCAAGTCGAATAGCCAGCTCCGTATCACTTAAGAGTCGGTAATCCTGACTATCAGCAGTACTAGGTTGGTAATACGCTGTCATGCGGAAATTAGCGCCTTTTCCAATAGGATAAGATGCCGAAACATAATTTGTTGAGCGTAATGTATGTGCCTCACCATCTTCCAAAACTTCATGTTCAGACATAAGGCCAATACCTAAGGCAAACGGAATAATTCCAGTTAAAGAAATATCATATCGCAAGCCAAAACCGATTAATTCCCTACTATTCAATTTAGAAAAAGGTCTGGATTCAAATTGAGAAAACAATTCAATATACTTACTATGACGCAAGGGGTGTGACGCTCTTAAATGAATGAAACCATAAGATGAAATCGTTTCCCCATCAGATATACGCGACGATGAATTAACTAGCACAAACCAATCCCAATACCTCACTCTATCATCAAATCGTACGTCGAGAGCATTTGCCATATAATTCACATTCCCTTCAACAGATTGGAAATTAGCTGACATATTAAATGAGCTTGTTTGCCCACCCAATCGCACCTTTTCAATATTAACCTGTGCTGCAGAAAATGGACTTAAAAGAACAATAAAAATAAATAGTAATAAAGTTTTACTCATCATATGCCTCCGCAGTGATGTACACCAGATCATTACGTTGAAGAACATCGAACAACGCAATAACATCTGTATTTCTCATACGAATACACCCATGACTGGCTGGACTACCAATTAAACCCTCTTGGGCAGTACCGTGTATATATATATACCGATCTTTTGAATCCACATTTCCACCCAAGTTTTTACCATGATCCAAACCAGATAGCCACAAAATTCGTGATGTAATCACATCCTCACGCGGATCATTTATCAGATTCTGTGCAATACGACCGGTAGAACGGCGAGATTTAAATTCAGTACCTTTTTCAGCGCCAGCACCTATTTTCTTTACGACGCGATGAGCACCAAGTGGTGTCATATTAGAGTGACGCATCGCACCAATGCCATATTTGCTCGTTGACACGGGGTATTTATGCATTACCTCGTCATTTTGTACCAGATATAACATTTGGTCGCTTACAGACACAATAACAACGGGGCGATTAGGATTCACCCGATAGGATGCTTGAATATCAGTAAAAACACTTCCAAATACAACTGAAGTCAACGCATTCAGAACAAACAAAGAAACATAGAAACGTCTAAGAATTGGCAATCCTCATCAAATCCTGCATCTTTTGATAATCTTTCAAACCAGGTTCCTTTTCCACCCCAGAACTAATATCGATCGCATACGGGTTAACGAGCGATATTGCACGGCTCACATTACTCACACGAATACCACCAGACAAAATCAGTGGAATATCATATTCCTTCGCTTTAAGCGCTAGGCCCCAATCAAACGTTTTTCCAGTACCTCCGTAAGTCCCAGACTTCTTCGTATCTAACAATAACGCAGATGCCACACCTTGATATTTAGGTATAAGATCCAAATCTTCAGGATCACCCACGCGAATCGCTTTAATCACTCGGTATGGCAATTCTAAGCAAAGTTCAGGCGGTTCATCACCATGCAACTGAATCAAATCCAACTGACATTGTTCCGCAATCGCAATAATTTCTTCTTTAGTATGATTCACAAAAACACCCACCATCATGACAAAGGGTGGCAACAACATACTAATTTCTTCCACCACATCAGGCGAGACATATCGGGGTGAATTGCGATAAAAAATAAAACCCAATGCATCAACCCCGAGTGCTGCTGCGTTTAACGCGTCCTGCTTATTCGTAACTCCACAAAATTTAACTCGCATTTGGTATCACCTATTAAAATAGTGTATCAGATTTTTATTCGTGGCCAAACCTTCACCGATTAAAACCGCATTGCACCCCAACGCATGCAATTCGTCTAATTGATCCGTTTGTGAATACCCACTCTCAGCAACAATCAATACATCATCACCAAATGAGTCTCGAATTTGAGGCACCAACTTAGGTACCAAGCTCATATCCATGTTGAAAGTGCGTAAATCACGATTATTAATTCCAATCATAGTTAAACCATCCAAATCCAAGATAGCTTCCAATTCCGCTTCAGAATGAATCTCAAGCAAAACATCTAAATTCAAAAAATCCGCTAAGTTTAATAAATCTTGGCATTGCCCTTTCGTTAAAAGCGCCTTAATCAATAATATAGCGTCTGCACCATTCACTTTTGCCTCGTACAATTGAATCGGATCAATCACAAAATCTTTACGCAAAATTGGTAAATCGTCTAAATCACTTAACAACTTCAAATATTCCGTTTTACCTTGGAAAAAATGCGGTTCCGTTAATACGGATATGGCAGATGCACCTGACTCGGCAAATTCCTCAAATAATTGCACAGGGTCAAAATCTGGTCGAATAACGCCCTTTGACGGCGAGGCTTTTTTAATTTCACCAATCAAGCTTAAGTCTGGGCCCTCTAAGGCAGCACGAAACCGCGCCGGTGGACGTTTAGCCAAGGCCAGTTGAAACTGCCCCAACCGCCCCGCCTCATACAGCGCCATTACATCGTCTTGCTTCTTAGACACAATGTCAGTTAAAAATGTCATATTTGATAATTACTCTCATCGTCTTTTGAGGGCTTCACCACCTGATCACCCACATGCTTATAAATCTTTGATCCCGCCGCAACCGATTCGGTTAGCCACACGTTGCCACCAATTATCGTGTTTTCGCCAATAATTGTACGCCCACCCAAAATCGTGGTTCCCGCATACACCGTTACACCATCTTTCAAGGTGGGATGCCGCTTATTTAAATCGCCACGTTCAGGCACACTAAGCGCCCCAAGAGTAACACCTTGGTATAGTTTTACCCATTTACCAATCACTGTCGTCTCACCAATAACAATACCAGTGCCATGATCAATGCAAAAATACGCATCAATCGACGCACCTGGGTGAATATCGATACCGGTTTCACTGTGCACCACTTCACTCATCATCCGTGGAATTAAAGGCACCTTTAATTTAAACAATTCATGGGCAACACGGTGCACAAAAATGCCCCAAAAACCAGGGTAACACAAAATTATTTCCGTCATTGATGCAGCGGCAGGGTCGCCCTTATAAATAGCCTCGGCATCTTTGAGTAGCACCGATTTAATAATTGGAAGTTGATGGTAGAACGATTGACGTGCAGACGGATCTTGAACAAATGTACTCATAAATTTATGAACGCTTTCCAATCGATCATCACACTCAGATTGAAGTTGGAATGTGTCGGCAAAAAGCGCCTTGCGAAGGGAATGCAATGCCGATTGAACATCTAAAAAATTAGGATACACACAACCGCTTTTATCCCTGAATTGTTCAGGAATACGAATGGCATGTGCGGCCTGAATGGATTCTTTTAATACATTGTATTCGTCCATAATCGCATCATTGTACCTAATTTAAGGGTAATTGGCTATGCTCCACAAGCACACCTATCGTCTAAAATAATGACCCATAACACTTTGTTCAGATAAAAATCCCGCTGGCTTGGTATTCATCACC
>JAQBTH010000080.1 GCA_027623425.1 bacterium
AACCTGAATCTTACAGTCCGGAAGAGGTGTAATGCACACTATTTTTCCATAAGATTCATTTGGAGACGGCTGTTCTAAGACAATATTTAATGCAGAATCATAAATAACCAATTTACCTTGTAAGTCCCCAGTCGCTAAAAACCCCTCTCCAATCGCGTTTGTCGCACTCGCCAATACAGAAACGGTTGGGCTTAATGCCAGTTGAGTGAACGGATTTCGAGTTCTAGGTAACATTTTAGAAGAACCATCAATAAGATTTTGAGCCGCCAACTGGCCATTCCCATAAGCAAGAATGGTGTGCTGACCAAATTGCAGTTGGGTGTATATCTGGGATAAGGTGGCCTTCGGAAATGCACCGCCAACGCTGGCTAAAATTTTGTGAAGCATGGTTTTAATCATATAAAAATAAAATCAAATAGCAAGAAATTTAGTAAAAGAAATTATTCCTAAGGAAAAATGGGCGCGTGCGTTTCGTATAGCCCGCACAAGATCAAATAGTGTTTGAACCTCTTTGCCACGCAAACGAATCACGCGTTTTTGGTAGTGCCGTCTTATCGTGAAAACAAGTGCATTATTCCCGTGTTCATAATCAGGACGATTCTGAATTTGATTGGGAAAAGCCCGGAGCAATAAACAGCACACGTCAAACAGGTTATCACGCAGAAAATAGGGCCCTCGTTTGGCACGCATAAGTCTAAATAAAAAGATGTCGCTGTGTTGCAAACTCTGTTTTGGATCTTTAGACACAGAGATTTTTTGTTTTTTATCCAATTGCAGATGAATAGGTTCAATCTTCATAATATTCAGTTCCCATTCCCGAAAGGCACGTTCAAAATCGGCAGGGTTTCGAATTAAATTCAATTCGTACAAAATAAGCGCATCTAAGAAATGATGCACATTACTACGATCAGCGGGTAGGTTATCGGACAATTTAACCGCCGTATAATGGGTTCGAAGATGGGTATGGGTTATATGAGAAGGACGCGGCTCTCTAGCCTGAATCACCTCTATACCTGCCTCATCCAGAACAAGATCCATTAGCTCAAAATCGTCAGAAGACCCCTTATAAAAGCGCGCTTCTGTATCTTCAAATGTTGGATCGGTAGCAACGAAATCAAAATCCGATGAACCACGGTATATTTGATTCAATGTATTATGGTGATGCACGCTACGATACCCATGATGTTGTGAAGGGGAAATTACTTCAATTCCCATGGTTATTCCCTTTACTGCCCCCCAGTGAACCAATACCCTATAAATACACCCTTATTGAATTACACGGTTACCCATTATCCTCTCATCAAAATGCATTGTCAAAAATTTGAAGACCCAGGTTATTAATAGCGCAATAGTGCAGGTCTGGCCTCTGCGTTTCCGTAACTCATATCGTTGCCCCAATGGCGTTAACTTGCCCCTGTATGGGCGATATGGAGATTAAAATTGCAAAAAGTGGCACAGATTCGTATACTAAGACTCACTAAACAGAGCCGTGTTAGGAGTAAAATCATGGAATTAACAGAGCGTATTAAACGTATCCCCCCTTATATTTTTGCAACAATTGACGAGAAAAAGGCAGAAGCCAAATCACGAGGAATCGACATTATCGATTTAGGTATTGGTGATCCAGATATCCCAACGCCCCAATTCATCGTAGATAAAATGACCGAGGCGATTAACAATCCAGCCAATCATTCTTATCCCCCTTACCAAGGCACGTTAGCCTTCCGTGAGTCGGTGTCCAGGTGGTACAAAAACCGTTTCAATGTGACGCTAAATCCAGCAAAAGAAGTATTAAGTTTAATTGGTTCTAAAGAAGGAATCGCGCACAGCTTTTTAACATTCTTAGACCCAGGCGATAAAGCACTTTTACCAGACCCTGGTTACCCAGCATACAACGTGGGCGTACTGATTGCAGGCGGCGTTCCTGTGAGTGTGCCCGTAACCGAAGCGAATAATTGGCAACCGGATTTAGATGCAATTGACCCAGCAGTGGCCAAAGAAGCCAAGATGATCTTTTTAAATTTTCCTGGCAACCCAACAGGGGCCGTCGCAACCGATGAGTTTTATGAAAAAGCGATTGCATGGGCAAAAAAATACGATGTGTTAATTTGCAATGATTTGGCCTATTCAGAAGTGTACTTTGAAGGTCAAAAACCACGTTCAATTTTAGAGTTTCCGGGCGGAAAAGATGTGGCGATTGAGTTTCACACGCTGTCTAAAACATTTAACATGACCGGATGGCGAGTAGGTATGGTAGTCGGAAACGAATGGGCCGTGCAAGCATTGGGTAAAATCAAAACAAATGTGGATTCAGGCGTGTTTGGTGCCATTCAGGAAGCGGCCATTTACGCGATGGATAATTACCAACCGTTTGTAGATAATCAAAATGCATTTATGCAAAAACGCCGCGACATTATTGTAAATGGCTTGAACGAATTGGGTTGGAATTTAACGGCCCCATTAGCCACATACTACATTTGGGCGCCAATACCAAAAGGCACAACATCCAACCAGTTCACTATTGATCTATTAGAACAAACCGGAATTTTGGTCGTACCAGGCACGGGCTACGGCGCTGGTGGAGAAGGGTATTTCCGTATTTCCATCACCACTTCAAATGACCGCTTGGAAGAAGCCGTTAAACGGTTAAAACAACACAATATCCGTTTTGATTCGGCAACAGTTTCGGCTTAGTGGCCCTATTTTTCTGCGGTTATTTTGATGCTCATAATGCAGGCGATGATTGGCTTCTCGAAGCCAGCCTGAACCTGTGTGCAACCCTTTTTCCAGAAAAGAAAGTCCTTATTCTAGGTCAGTCGAGCCGCACAGGGCCTGTACCAAACAGTCGTTTTATAAACCGGTATAACCCGTTGGCGGTTTTGAATGCACTGCGAAAGTGTAGCGCGTTGGTTGTGCCAGGTGGATCATTATTCCAAGACCAAAGTTCAGCGCGAAGCTTTTTGTACTATTACACCTTGGTGCGCACCGCAAAGCGATTTGGAAAGCCCGTTCATTTGATCGCCCAAGGCATCGAGCCCTTTCAACACACCCGCACCGAACGGCTATTCAAACAGCTTATTCATAGCTGCGATCATATTAGTGTGCGAGATGCTGCATCCCAAGATTACCTCTACTCGCTGGGCGCCGAATCCCAATTACGCGCCGATCTTGCCTTGGCCACACTGTCTGCATTTCCAGAGGCCACATTGGCGCCGATTAAGCCCGACATTGGAGTGGCCTTCAGATCGTCCAGTTTTCCGGCGGCAATTCGTACGGCAATGACACAAATTCAACCCAAATGGGCATTGGCCATGCAGCGTCCACATGACCGCGTGACAACCCGGGAAATATACGGAAGTAAAACCCCTGAATTAATCGAATTTCAGCACATAAGCGATCCCGCGCCCACACCCATAAGCATGTTGGTTACCAATCGGTATCACGCGGCATTGTGGGCCATGGTGCAAGGCATTCCGTTTTGCGTGATCGCGCAGCCCTACACCAAATGTTTCACCCTTGCCAAAGAGTGTGGGCAAGCAGTCATTAACCCATCAGACCCTACACACACTCGCGAATCGGTACTGGCATTCATTCTAGCCAGACGAAATGATACTGCAAAATATCAAAAGACACTGATAGAAAACCGCAAGGCGCTATTGGAACGCGCGACACACATCAGGAAGGACGTCGCAGCATGGATTTAGACGCGCTTCTTAACGCGGTATTTGATGGGGATGACGCAATGTTGCACCAACACGTGGATGCCTTAATTAACGCGCCCACACCGTCGTCGATAATGACCCTAAACCCCAAAATGACAATGCAATTACTAGACGGTCATATTCCAAAGGCGCTCTTTGATGAATCGGGTTTGGTTGTGGCCGATAGCGTGGGAATTGAGTGGGCAATTTCAAAGCGTCTAGGCAAGAAAGTCACACGATTTCCCGGTGTGGATTTAACCCAGCATTGGCTCACTAAAACCCACTACACTTTGTATATGGTGGGCGGGCAAGAACATCTGGTGCACAAATGGGTCGCCACCTTACCAATAGCGCAACAAAATCGAGTGCTTGGTATACATCACGGTTTTTTAACATCGCAATCCACAAAGACTATTATTCAGGATATTAATCTCAAAAAACCCGATCTTATTTTAATCGGTATGGGATGCCCGAAGCAGGAACAGTTTATGTGTCAGGCAATAGACCAGCTAAACCGTGGTGTATTGGTTGGAGTCGGGGGCAGCTTTGACACTCTCTCGGGGCGCATCAGTCGGGCGCCTAAAGCAATTCAACGTTGGCGTTTGGAATGGTTATACAGAATGTGCCGAGAGCCAAAGCGACTAAAAGATATACCGGCAATACTGCGGTTTATTAAACGGACTTAAGCGGTTTCTTTTTTACGATTCGCCCAATTACTTCGATCAGTTCCTCATGGTCAAACGGTTTATCAAGTTTGTAGCTAACGCAAGGCACGTCTATGGTTATGCCTCCGGCCATTTGAGCGCGACCCGTTAAAAGTAAGATGGGCGTTTTATTTATCGTTGGGTCTTTTGCAATCAAGCTGGCCACCAAATAGCCAGACATTTTAGGCATGGAGACATCCAAAATTATGGCATCAGGTTTGTGTTTCTTTGCCAATGCAATTCCCGTTTCACCTTCAGATGCACTGATAACCTCGTAACCCTCAGTACTGAGCACCAAGCCAACAACTTCTCTTACCGAAAAATCATCATCAATAACTAATATCTTTTTTGCATGACCACTCATCGCCATGAGTATATCACCATCCCGTTATCACACGCCATAATTTTGTTTAAATAGGCTCGCTAACATCGTATCAACACTTGCGTTGGATTCCGCCATTTTCTTGCCTAGCTCCACGCCAGGTTGATCAAACGAATTGATGTGCCATAAGGCGCCTTGAAACATAATCAAGTTCTCATAAAATCCAAGTAAGCATCCGATGGATTCGGCGGTAAACTCAGACAGCCAAACAAGTGTAGAGGGGCGGTTGCCTGGAAACCCATTTTTTGGATCGCCACTAAAAAGAGCCTGCATCTGAGCTAAGATATTTCGGGTTTGCAACTCTTTTTGGTTGATTAATGAGTCTTGAACCCGTTTAAACCGCGTGGACATAGATGAAAAAGATGTTTGATTAACGCCGATAAATTCAACCGGCACAACCGTGTCGCTTTGGTGAAGCAGTTGAAAATAAGCATGTTGGGCATTTGTTCCTGTACCCGGAACGATAACCGGGCAAGTGGGATAAGGCAATGCAGTGCCAGTTAGACTAATTTGCTTGCCATTTGATTCGCAATGGAGTTGCTGCAAATGGTGTGCAAAATCGGTTAATCCAGGTAAGTACGGCACGATAGAGGCGACACGATAAGCCATAAAAGTAGAATGCCATACACCCACACAAGCGGCCATCAGTGACGCATTGTCCCATAGTGAGGCCTCTTTTGCATTTTCATCCATGCGAACGGCACCTTTAAGTACCGATTTATAGACATCTGATCCAAAACACAGCCCCACAATTAAAGCGCCTACCGAACTACTAAAACTAAATCGGCCCCCAATGCCAGGTTCAATTGTAAAGGAGCGTAGAAAGCGTCCGGGTTGGTCAAGTGGCGTGCCAGCTGAGGTGATCACCACAGAATGGGTTTCTAAATACCCGTCATTCCAACCCATTTCTGCCGCATATTGTTGTATAAGTGTCATCAAGGTCATAACTTCAGAGGTATTGCCACTTTTTGAAGCAAATACAAATAGCGTACTATCCCAATCCAAACGATCCAATAAGGAATAGCAGTGTGCGGGGTCTAAATTAGAAAAAAATGTGACATCCAGTGCGCCAAAGGTATGGCCGGCAGCGCGAAGAGCCGAAATGATGGCAGACGGCCCGAGATGCGAGCCACCAATTCCCACCCACGCGACGTGACGAAATGGACGGCCACTTCGAGGACGCAGCTGACCACTTCTAACCACATCCACAAAGTCGCATAGTTCCTTATATTCGGCGTCGCCACCAGAAACAATTTTACGGCGGTAGTTATGATGGGTCACAGGACGGTATTCACTCGGGTTCATAATCTCGCCAGATAGTATTGCGTCATAGCGCTCTAACACGGCCTGTTCCTGACACAACGTTTGCATCAAACCCAACGCCGATTGGTTAATATGAGAAAAGCGATAATAATAACCTAGCGCACCCACATTGACTGATGTGGATTCAAAGTCCGCCGCTTTCATGCATGATTGAACGGGGGGCATATTACGCGCCACTTCCCGCAATTGGGAATAGGTTTTCGTGGCATGTAGGGAGTTACCAAATTGATTCATAAGCCCTATTATACCGTGTTAAACATAATCTGCTATACTTAGTCGTTATGAATGAGCGTATACCACCCCAAAATTTAGAAGCAGAACAATCAGTTTTAGGGGCAATGATGCTTTCTAAAGAGGCAATTACCCTCGTTTTGCATAAGCTACAGCCCGAAACGTTTTACAGAGACGCCCATGCGGTGATCTTTAAAGCCATTGAATCCCTGTATCAGCGACACGAAGCAATTGATATCGTAACGGTATCCTCAGAGTTAAAGAAAATGGATAGCCTGGAAATCGCTGGTGGAAAGGCCTACCTGGCTGAAGTGGCCCATAGCGTACCAACAGCGGCAAACGCGGAAGATTATGCTGAAATCGTGCAGGAAAAGTACCTACTACGAAAATTAATTGAGGTAGGTGGCCATTTGGTGCAAAACGCCTACGAAGACGCCGATCAGGTAGAAGAAATTATCAACACGGCCCAACGTGACATAACAGATATTAGTAAAGAAACCATTAGTAACGACCTTGTAAAATTAGGTAGCGTGGTTGGCACCGTATGGGACAATATCAACGAAGCCTATGACAATGAAGACAATGTAATTGGAGTACCAACAGGATTCTCTGACTTAGATGCGCTTACCTCAGGGTTTCAGCGGTCCGATTTAATCATTATTGCGGCC
>JAQBTH010000011.1 GCA_027623425.1 bacterium
TTAAAAGCGCAGAGCAAAAATATTGCTCACGCTGCGCAAGCGAAAAACGCCGATGTAACATCTATTAATGCCTCCAAAAGAAAGATACCAACCACAAATGTAGTTTATTTTAGTATAAATAAATCAAATAGCAATAAATAGATGGAATTTATATTAAAACAGGTGGCCAAGATTAAAATGAATAATGAAGTCCCCGCCCTTATCCACTTCGCCCCACGCAAAATCCAATCGAAAAGGCGCTAAACCAGTAACATAGCGTAATCCAAACCCATGGCCCGTGCGATAATCAGACATGTCACCACTAAATTCACCGTCGAACACGTTTCCAACATCATAAAACAAGACGCCATGAACATCTTGCCCTAATGGAAACCGCCATTCGAAGTTTGCTAACGCGCGCTTGACGCCTGAAAACTCAAACTCGGGATACCCTCGCAAGGAAGTTGACCCACCAAGAGAAAATTCTTCGCTTTCAAAAGTCGGCACATTACTGCCATCATCTCGATCAAACTTACCAATGAATCCCCGCATCGCAATGGCCGACTCAAAAGGAGTGGGTATAAATTGCGCCATATGCAACGTCCAACGTGTAAAGTTTACGCCCCCAAAATCGGCCGCCCCTAAATAACCCGCCCGTTCAACGGAACCAATAACATACCGGCCTTCTCGACTATTAAAACGATTTATTCGTGTATCCCAGTTTGTAACAAACGCAAGGCTTCTAACATCGTAAGACTGAAAATCATCTCCATCACGCGGCTGCACGCTTTCGCTTTTAAATGTTGTAGAAAAGGTCAGCTCATCTAAAATAATAGGTATACCAAACGTTGTTCCCACCCCACTTCGCACATTGCGTAGCGTATTGTCTTGGCCCGACAACGCCTCATTACGAAACTCTGTCCACCCATCTAGCGCCCAACTAATCGGAATAAGGTTCATTAGCCACGGTTGATAGTAACGCATGGAATAACTGCGCACGCCCACCTCATCGGTTAAGCGTATTTGAGGTTTCAACGAAATACGATCACTGGTCATAAACAGATGGTTATAGGTCAAACGTAAAAACGCTGCCACGCCAATATCCCCATTATCTTCATCAATTTGCTCAAGCCCCACATCCACTTGATTAATATTTTTTTCAGTCATTTTATAGGTAATCGTAACGTCTTCAGAGGCAGAGTTCATCTGGCCCAACTGGGGAATTGAAACACCTGAAAAATAACCCGAACGCAACAAGCGAGATCGGTCACGCCTAACGCGCTGAGAATTAAAAATGTCACCCTTTTTCTCTGTAATAGTACGTTCCACAATAAAAGGTTCTGTTTTTTCCAATCCCTCAAATACCACTGCGCCAATATGCCCCTCTTCTACGGTAATGCGCAACACATCATCTACTAAAACAATCGATGTCACAGCAAATAAATCATAGTGACGAGAATGGTAGTAATCCTCCAATGCTTTTATATCGTCTTCAACATAGGACGAATTAAATACCTGCCCTGGTTTATTCTTTAATTTTGTCGTAATAAGCAACGGCCAAAACCGGGTCATGCCAACGTATTCAATACGCTGTATAGTTGGATTCTCAACCACTTGATACGTCACATAGACCCCTACCCCCTTGCCCTTATCGTCAAAGTTCACTTTTACAGATTCAAAGTAACCCCTAAGATACAAGGCCCGCATATCGAAACGCACATCATCCGGGTACAAAGGGCGATTGCGTCGCACTTTAAAGGCGCCAATTTTAGACAAATCAGATTCCGAAATGCGATTAAGACCACTGATCTGTACCTTACTAACCAACTGCCCATATGGAGCGGCATAGACCGGCACCACAGCCAAAAGCACACAGCAGATTAAAACAGTTGATCGCATCATCTTAAAAATCATAACTATACTTTAAAGAAAACCGCGATTGAAAATCGGTTGAATCGTTATACTCATTTATATTACTTAGATTAAGGGACAAACGCCGAGAAAAGAAGTAGTTAAATTCAAACTCAGTAAATTGCCACGTCTCAGAATTTTGCCGCGTTTCAGAAGACACGTCCATATCTGTTCGAACACGCACAAACAACTTCTCGGAAAACAGTGCCCACATCAGGTTCACGCCCAATCGATTTTCTTCAACAACCCCATCATGATCATTCCCACGCAACGATTGTCCCACGTTCCAATCCAAACGAAAATCGTACAAACCTATTTTCTCTGCAAGCTGCCGCTCAAATGGTCGCACACGGCTACGAAACCAAATCGTGGCCTGCCGTTCACCAAACCGGTCGAAACTGGCATCCGTTGAATCCGCCAACACCCCAGGCATAATCAGGCGCAACCCATCTTGGCTAAACCGGTCACTGGCATTCCCACCACCCAATTGAACCTCATAACGTTGAATAAAATGCGCATCACGCCCCACCACTGCGCTGCGCGTTTCATACTCCTCAACAATAACCGACTCTTCCAACCGATCCAATCGACCAGTAACCATCAAAACACCGGCGGTATAGGGGTACTCTTCAACCACACTGCCACTCGCCACTTCGCCCGACAAAAGCGATTTTTCAATAAATGTAATCCCGCGAAAATCAAACACTGGTATAAGTTGACGCCGAGTCCCATTCTCAGGCACATCGGTCACAAAAGACACTTTATTAGCACTCACCTTGTCTGGAAACTCACTAAAGAAAAACCGCTGCCGATCCACTGGCATCACTTCAAATACGCGATCAAAAAAGCTGATTGTACCCTCACGAATAATAATAGCCCCATCAATAACAGGCAGCGCCATACTACCACCTAGATGCACTTTGGTTTCCGGTGGATGCTCTTGAATTTCAAGAAAGAAATTATTTGCGATACTCCAAATCCCACCGCCAAATAACCCACCTTCTGCGTACATTCCCTTGCCAATGACCAAGTCCAAATCAAGCAGTAGCGAGGGCCGTGAACCTGAACTAGACACGCGAGGTACCGTCACCCGGCCTTCTTCAAAGAAAACAGAACCGCTCAAAACAGGTGCTTGTTCATTTGCCGTTCCCCGCTGCCCCAACCGCAATAGACGCGCGTCATTCGAAACCGGAATAACAACAGGCCCTTCTAAGGCCAGATTGCGCAACTTCACTTTTCCGCGATACATATTTTGCAATTCCAAATCCAAATCACTATCCGCCAAATGCAACTGAGACATAAAACGAAATTCACTTAACTCATATAAATTTAAAGACTCGATACGAATAGAACCTGACAGCCCCATTAAATTCGCGGTCTTGCGTTCGGGAATAAAAAAGCGACTACGAATCATGCGATTAAGATTCAATTCCACGCGATTCAATTGCAGGTGATTATTGGCAAAGACCACCGACCCCTTCGCTAAGCTTAGGCGGTTACCCACTGACGATTTTCCAGGATCAAAATCCACATAAAAACGGTCTAAATCGATAATGGGCGCGGAAAACACAGGAGAGGCTAGCGTACCATCAACTTTTACGAAAACCCGGCCTTGATTGTGAATTGTTTGTACTTTGGGCACTAAAAATCCCAACATGCTGACATCGTCCCCCTCAAGATCCAATTCTAAACCAACTGGACGCTCTGCCCCTTTTTTTTGCCAATGCCCCGAAAGAGGGTAAAATCCTGTCAAAAACCCTATTGAATTATGGTTAAATGCCCGAACAAAAGACCGCTCAAAATGCAAATTTCCTTGTTCATCATATCGCATATCCAACGAGATCTTATCAAAAGACTTCCCAAGAATAAGCCCGTCTTCTAAACGCCATTGGGTTTGCACTCCTGCAGTATCCGTTTTAAGATTCAAATCAAACTTAGCCGATGAAACCTGCCCGATATGACCATCCCTTATGCGCAAGTCTCCGTTTATAATGGGCATTTTGTCTGGCCGTGAAACCAACGTCAGATCACCCTCAAAGATCCCCGCCAAATCAGTCTTAATCAAACGATCATCAGAATTCCCACGCTCAAAATCATGGTCGGCAGACACCGAACGAAAGTACTCTACCTCATCACCCCCGCCCCCTAACTGATACACGGCACGAAATCCCGAAGACAATGTGGCATAATGCAAATCCCTCGGCACATCATAAACAGTAATATTTCCATTCGAAATCTCTTCTTCTTGATACGTTGTAAACACACGCCGCTCTTTATACTGGGTAAAAATGCGTTCCGAACGACTCAAAAAATCGATAATGTCAGTTAAATTCACATCATCAAAACGCAACGACATGTCATAATCCCATTCGCCAGGCAGATGGCCAATCACTGAAGATACATCTAAACGGCCATCAAGCGACACCCGATTCTTGTCCAATTGGGCACGAACATGTGATAAATACAATTGAGAGTTCTCGTAACGCACGCGGCCTTCAAACGAATCCAATCCCACACCATTTACCTGAAACTGTTCCAATTGAATAAACATGTTGGCACTAGACTCATTAGTGTTCTGGCCATAAAAGCCATCCACGTCTAAAACACCCGTGGTATCCCCAAATTGAGCGGTTAAAGAAGCGAAATCACTCAACACGATAGAGGTGCCAGGTTTCAAACGCACATTAAAATTCTGTGTGGATATCCACTTTCCTGAAGCCAATAATTGCGACTCGTTATAATGTACCGCAAAGTCGTCTACTCGGATTCCAGATTGACTGTATTGCCCCGAAACAAATAACGAATCAAAATATTGGCCATGAATATTTCCATCAATAATACGCGCACGCCCCGATATCGCCCGATCATCTAATTCTAATTCACCCGATAATATTCCGCGCACAGGCAAAAGCGCTTCAGGCAATCGATCCTGCAGCCAATCCCCATCCACAAAAGGCCAGTCTTCCAACTCCACCTTTAAATGCTGTGAATCCAAGTTCCGATACGTCCCCGTCACCGCGATCACACCTTCTTCTAAGCGCGCGTTCACCTTATCCAAGTACACCGTATCATCACCATATCGGCCAACAAATTGAGCCTCGCTTAATCGTTTACCAAACAATGCGCCGCCTTTTAGCCGCACATCAAAAGTGCTAGTAAATGCATCCAACAACCGCTCTCTGACCATACGAGAAAAATCATAAGACACACCCACATCAAAAGACATTTTCCCCAATGGACTCGGTCCCACGTTTGGATTAACGTCAAAATAAGTCATATCATCCACGCTCAAATTAAGAGATAAATCGGTCAGTTCCCTTATATTTCCTGTACCCGTTATCACATCCCCACCAGGAGTAAAGACTTGCACCGATTCTATGGCAATCCGCTGTTTATCTTCTACCACCATGTGAACGCCTAGCTCTGAAATGGGTTGACTATAGGCCGTAATTGACGAGCCTGTTGCCACGGTATCCACCCAAAATTGATCCCAATTTCCATGCAAGCGCGACTCTAAATTTGCCTTGCCGGTCACAAATCGTGCCATCAAAGGAAAGGTAGATTCCAATGAAAAATCACGCACAGAAAAATTCATATTGAATGTGGGGTATTCACCAGAAAGATGCAATTCGCCATCGCCCCCAAAATCCCCCGTCATCAGCGTTCCAGACGCAATATCAAAGGCCAACACATGATTTTCAATATGATACCTTATATCTGTATTCGTAGGTTCTAAGCCATAAAAATACGCATTTTTTACCGCCAAATCACCTGCGATAACAGGGTGAGAGAGTGGGCCTGTAATTCCAACCGCCAAATCCGTATTTCCTGAAAATTTTAATGCGGATAACACAGGGAAAAGACGTCGAAATACGGCAATATCAAATTGTTTAGAATTAAAATTCAAATCAATAATGGACCGATGAAAATCAATTACCCCGCCACCATCCAATGGCATTCCATCTAAATTTCCTGTGATGCCATCAAATGAAATCTTAATCCCTTGTTTCTCTGGCTCTTCCGCAAGAAAAATAGTGCCCCTCACCGCATCTACTGGGGAATCAAAAAAAGGAATTTTCAACATCAAATCCGTCGTATCAACCGCGATTGAATAGGTAAAAGGAATTTCCTTTACGTCCTGTGGCACCGGGTATTTTGACACAATTTGACCTCGCACATTTACCTGGTCTCCCGACACAACATAATCAGGCATTGGCAACACATAATTGCCCCAATGATCCAAATCCATTTTAGAGAGCAGAAAATTAAACATGTAGCGTCCTGTTTTTGGATGAACAGCACCATTAATAACAAAGGGTTGATTGGTGCGCCCATACCGCCCCGAAACATCCAAAGGAGCCCGCGCCGTATCTGCAAAATCCATGTACCCATTTAACCCCGTAAATGTGGTTAAAAACGGCGCATCACGCAACTCGTGCACCCACCCCCTATCATCTGTGTAAGACCCGCTCACATTATCAAACACCAACTTACCCACAAAGGCAATCTCGCTACCAGACTCGCTGTTTGGGGCAAAAATAAAATCAAAAAAGTTCCACGTCCCATCACGTGTGCGGTGCACATCCAGGTCCATATTCACAAATGCCACTTGATCAATGGCCGCTAAAAAATCCCCGCGAGACCGAAACAAGAGGCGAAACAAGCTGTAATCCACAACTACCATATCGGCTCGAACCAAACGGCCATTCTTCAAATCATCAAAACTCGCGATTTCAACCCCATGGCATTTTACCTGAGAAAGCAAATTCCCAGAAATGCCACTTATTTCAATTTGCCGCTTATATAGTTTTGATAGCTCGCGTTCAACGATACGCTCGATTTCCCGCTGAGGCACATTGCTTCGATACAACGCAGAAATAGGCACATACGCCATCAAAAAGGCCATTAAGAGAATAAAAACCACCAGTCGAGTTACACCAGTGAACTTAATCATGTATCCGCTCAATCCTCCCTATAAATAGGGGGATAAGGCCTCTAAAACAGATTCCCTGGCGCTTTCGCATTTCGTAGGCTTCGCACTGGCAATCTCAATCGCACGGTCTGGATCTTTCAAGCCATGCCCCGTTAATGTTGCCACTATCACATCATCTGCCGTAAATGGCGCCGAATCCCGATGCAGTTTAATAATACCCGCAATCGATGCTGCTGACGCGGGCTCGCAAAACACACCGTCTTGTGCCGCTAAAAGCAACTGCGCTTCGGTAATCTGCTCATCGGTCACCATATCGATGATGCCACCAGACTCATCCCGTGCAGCTTCGGCCTTTTTCCAACTCGCCGGATTACCGATACGAATAGCCGTCGCGACAGTATCAGGATGTTCCACGGGATGCCCCAGCACAATTGGTGCCGAACCAGCGGCTTGGAATCCCATCATTTTAGGCAGGGTTGCATTATGGCCCGCGGCCTTATATTCGTTGTACCCCATCCAGTAGGCTGTGATATTTCCTGCATTTCCCACAGGCAAGAAATGATAAGTAGGCGCAAAACCAAGCTGGTCCACAACCTCAAAAGCAGCCGTTTTTTGGCCCTGTATACGATTTGGATTAATGTGGTTAACCAACGTAATTGGATAATGATCTGTAATATCGCGCACAATTTGCAATGCCACATCAAAGTTACCTTCAATTTGCAACACCAATGCGCCATGCATCATCGCTTGGCTTAACTTCCCAAGCGAAATTTTACCTTCTGGTATCACCACTGCGCAGGCCATGCCCGCTTTTGCCGCATAGGCTGCAGCAGAAGCAGACGTGTTTCCTGTAGAAGCGCACATCACCATCTTCGAACCCGCCTCTTTCGCCTTGGTAATGGCCATGGTCATTCCGCGATCTTTAAACGACCCTGTTGGGTTTAAACCTTCATATTTCACATACACTTTGGCCGGAATGCCCAACTGTGCACACAAATTTTCTATAGGAATAAGAGGCGTGTTACCTTCCTGCAGTGTCACCACAGGTGTAGATTCCGTTACCGGCAGAAATTCTCGATACTCTTCTATTAGTCCACGCCACATACCAGAATTATACCACCAACAGCCTCAACCGAATAGATGAGAATGAAGGAGGTTTTGTCGCTTTCGAAGAGAACCCTGCCCTACTGCCCTACATTATCTAACAGATTCTTAATCTGCGTGGTATCCCCAGATTCTAAGGCACTTTGCACCTTCTTAAGCGTGGGGTCTTTCTTCACCATAGAGGCTTTCTGTTCACTTGCCTTTGCATTTAAGCGACGCAACACTTGCTCCGTCTTTTCTGGGGTAAGCACCTTAGAGGATACAATTGAATTCAGTGGCTTAGCCATTTGGGAGTCATGATAAACAGCCAGGTCTGTATGAGATAACGGAACAAGAAATGGCAATAAATAAAAAAAGCCCCGCACACCCCCTAAAAAGCCCCCTCCAATAACATTAACAGGCCAAATAATCGCAATGCGCGTGGCCCGATGCATAAAGTTTCCAACAACCGAAAAGCACCCCCAAAACACCCCCCAAATTAGGATAAAACTAAAGAAAGTGGAATACGGTGGACGCATGCCAACAAATTCCTGCAACGACAAATCGCCCGCTTGGTAAAACTGTAGCGCCACAAACACACCGCCAACCAACGCCACCAAATCAAAAAACATACGAATAAGACCACGACGAAACCCAATAAACGCGTTATATAAAAGAACCACCATCACGACAACATCAAGAAGATTCACGCCCTTTTACCCACCTTCTTCACACCGCCTCGGACCGACTCAACAAAATCTGAGATCCGCGAAATAGCCTCTTTTAGCTCACTTATTTCAGTGGCAAAGCAACAACGAATAAACCCTTCGCCGCATTCACCAAAGGCCGTGCCGGGCACCACAGCCACTTTATATTGCTGCAACAACTGCACCGCAAAATCATGACTACTCAAACCGATGGCCCGAATATCCACAAAACAATAAATAGCCCCATCGGGTGGGGTAACCTTCAAACCAATTCCGTTTAAAGCCTGACAAAATAAATTCCGCCGTTGCTGGTACGACCACCGCATCTTTGACACTTCAGATAAACTATTTTGAAGCGCCTCTTCTGCCGCGATCTGAGAAATAATCGAAGTACAAAGCGCCGAATATTGATGGATTTTACACGCACGCGACACAATTGATTCAGGCGCGCAGATATACCCCACTCGCCAGCCTGTCATGGCAAAGGACTTTGAAAACCCCGATAACAACACCGTGTTTTCCTTCATGCCTTCAAAACTTGCAATGCTAACAAAAGGAACCCCATAGCTTAATTCTGCATAAATCTCATCCGAAATCACCCAAATATCATGGCGCTTTACCACATCCGCTATAGCGCGCAATTCCGATTCTGGAATGCTCATCCCGGTTGGATTATTTGGGTAACACAACACCAACCCTTTGGTCTTTGGCGTAATAGCAGCCTCAATGGCCGCCGCACTTGGCACAAACCCGGTGCCAGACGTGTCTATCGTAACCTGCGTAGCGCCCGTCATTTTAATGAGTGGCCCGTAACACACATACATCGGCTCAGGCACAATAACCTCATCTCCTGGGTTTAACATTGCCCGCAGCACAATATCCACACCCTCTGACACACCATTGGTAATCAGAATTTCTTCTTTGGGATCGTACGCACAATCAAATCGGGAACGCATATACTCCGAAATGGCCTCACGCAAACTCAATAACCCCTGATTAGACGTATAGGTCGTCCGCCCGCGCTCAAGGGCATAAATGGCCTCTTCACGAATGGTCCAAGGTGTCGCAAAATCAGGCTCGCCCACCCCAAGCGAGATCACATCTTCTGCACCAATCACAAGATCAAAAAATTCCCGGATCTTCGATTTGGAAATGCCTTCTAAGATTCGGTTAAAGTCATTCTTCACGCCATTACTGCCATGCGTGAAACGCCGTCTTCCTCCTGAAGAATTCGGCCGCTCTCTTTATATTTTTTGAAGATAAAATGAGTATTGGTACTGGTTACGTTTTCAATGGTGGCCAATTTATCAAATACAAATGCGGCAATATCTTTAGGATTTTCCGCTTCAACGATCACCAAAAAGTCATAATTACCAGACAATAAATAATGCCCCACCACATTCGGATAGGAATAAATGCGCTTCGCAATTGCATCGTAACCCGTTTGTTTTACAGGCTGAATTTTCAATTCCACAAACGCACGTATTTTAGAATCACCATGATCCGCCAGAACTTCATCATTCACAACAGCGCCATACCCAAGAATAATACCTGTTTTTTCCAGCGCCTTAATCGCAGCCGAAACGGCCGACTCATCGGAATTCACGCGCGATGCAATTTCTTTATTGCTTAATCGTGCATTGTCCTTCAAAACGGTTAATACCTGCTGTTGCAATTCATCCATAACCATACTCCTCCGATTGGGCAAAAACTTGTTTCACATTATAACGTATCTCACCTTGAAAGGCGATAACCGAATCTAGACACATTGCCTTTCTAGGCCCAGATTGATATAGTAAAGCACTAAACTTCCTCCAAGGAGAAACCAATGACCACATCAACTGCCATTCCATATAAAATTGCTGATATTAGCCTCGCTGATTTTGGGCGAAAAGAAATCGATCTTGCTCAAGAAGAAATGCCAGGATTAATGGCCCTTCGTGAAAAATACGGCGCGGAAAAGCCCCTTAAAGGCGCTAAAATCACAGGTTCGCTGCATATGACCATTCAAACCGCCGTTTTAATCGAAACGTTAGTGGAGTTGGGCGCCAATGTACGATGGGCGTCATGCAATATATTCTCTACCCAAGACCATGCCGCCGCTGCAATTGCGCAAGCGGGAATCCCTGTATATGCGTGGAAAGGCGAATCCTTGGAAGAATACTGGTGGTGCACAAACCAAGCCCTTGTATTCCCTGACGGTTCAGGCCCTGATTTAATCGTAGATGATGGTGGAGACGCAACCCTACTTGTTCACCGTGGAAAAGCAGCAGAAGCAAACCCGGCTATTTTAGATGAACCCACTACAAACCCTGAATTAAAGCTGGTAAATGCCCTTCTTAAAGAGTCCCTACAACACACACCGGGAAAATGGACCGCTATCGCCAATAAAATCCAAGGCGTTTCTGAAGAAACCACCACAGGAGTACATCGTTTATACCAAATGATGGAAAAAGGTGAGTTATTATTCCCAGCCATTAATGTGAATGATTCTGTTACAAAATCAAAATTCGATAACCTCTACGGATGTTTAGAAAGCCTAGCAGATGGCATCAAGCGCGCAACAGACATTATGCTTGCGGGTAAAGTCGCTGTTATCTGTGGCTATGGCGATGTGGGTAAAGGCTGCGCGCAATCGCTTCGCGCCTTTGGTACGCGCGTTATTATTACTGAAATAGACCCAATCTGCGCACTTCAAGCAGCAATGGCAGGTTTTGAAGTTAAAACAGTTGAAGACGCGCTAGACGAAGCCAACATTTTTGTGACCACAACCGGAAACAAAGACATTATTACACTTGAACACATGAAAAAAATGAAAGACCAGGCCATTGTCTGCAACATCGGTCATTTCGATAATGAGATTCAAGTGGACGCGTTACAATCATTGCCGGGTATCCAACACAAAAACATTAAACCCCAAGTAGACCAATACACCTTTCCTACTGGTAATAGCATTATTTTGCTAGCAGAAGGCCGCCTAGTCAATTTAGGGTGCGCCACTGGTCACCCATCATTTGTTATGAGCAATTCATTTACAAATCAAGTACTCGCACAATTAGACTTATGGCAAAACAGCCATGAGGTTGGCGTATTCACTCTTTCTAAGAAATTAGACGAAGAGGTTGCTCGCTTGCATCTTGATAAACTTGGCGTTAAACTCACTACCCTCAGTAATGATCAAGCCTCCTATCTAGGAATACCCGTTGAAGGCCCATACAAACCTGATCATTACCGGTACTAAGGAGCACACATGAAAGCATTAGAATTTTTAGAACCAGCAAAAAACCAATACAGCGTATTTTTAAATTTCGTTGTATTCGAACCGTCATCCCAACGCATACCGCCACAAGATATTTTGGCAAAGGGTGACGCTGTACGCGAATACTTAGACATTGCATTGGCAGAGTCTGGGCAACACACCGACCTTAAACACCAAATTCTAGTCAATCGTTTAACACGCATTGCCACTATGATGAATTTAGTTAAGAATTTTGAAAATGTCGTATTAACAAAATTTTTAAACAAGGTGTGGCGTCGCTACTCGTTTTACAGCAATTTAGGTGAGCTATTTTTAGATGTGGAAGACTTTTCTCGATTCAACCCTGAATTCGATGCAAAAAACGAAGATAACTTCCTTCTACGTATTGCCAGTGACGACGATGATGACGACAGCGATGATGACAACCACACGACTACCGAAGAAGCCGATTCTAGCGACGACGACGACGCTAAGTCAAAAAAAGACGATAAAAAGAAGCCGGAAAAAGACGGCGCTAAAGCGAAGAAAACGACTCCTAAAAAATAAGCTTTTTTGAGATCTCTTCCGTACAAAAACCATAAAAACAGACATCGCGAAATGTGAGTCTGTTTTAGGTTGTTTAATTTGATGAGATTTTAACCGATAATAAATGAGGGGATGGAAAGGTTAAGAAGACTGGTGAACATCTCCGATTTTGATTACGAACTCCCTAGCGAATTAATAGCCCATGCGCCACCACAACATCGTGGGGATTCCAGATTGATGATCATCGATCCCGCATCAGGCCAAATTCACCACCATATGTTTAACGAGATAGTAAAATTGCTCAACGAGAAATGCGTATTGGTGTTTAACAATACAAAGGTAATTCGTGCACGACTACGGGGCACTAAACCCACAGGAGCCGCAATCGAATGCATGCTCACAGAACCATTGGGCAATCACGAATGGTTGGCGATGCTAAAACCAGCAAAGCGCCTTAAAAACGGCGATTTAATCCAAATCGGTCCGGGCTTCGACGTGGAAGTATGCGAAAAGAACATGGTGGATGGCCTACACCGCGTAAAACTACACCATGAGTCCCCCATGAACGCCATTCACGAACACGGAGAAATTCCATTACCACCCTACATTTCACCAGATTGCCATCCCAATGAATTGGAAGACCGATACCAAAGCATTATGGCAAAAGAAGATGGCGCAGTAGCAGCCCCAACAGCAAGTTTGCACTTTACCACTGAATTATTAGAAAAACTCATCCAAAACGGCGTGCAAATCGAAGAAGTCACCCTGCATGTGGGCCTTGGCACCTTTGCCCCGCTGCAAGACCACCATGTAAAAAGCAAAACCCTGCACCATGAACAGTACCACATTTCCCAAGAGGTGGCAGACCGCCTAACACGCGCAAAAGCCAGCGGAAAACACATTATTGCCGTAGGAACCACTGTTACGCGCACCCTAGAATCGGCATTTTCTAAAAATGCGTTTCAATCAGGTACCCACCGCACAAACATCTTCATCCAACCGGGTGACACCTTCCACGCTATTGATGGCTTAATTACCAATTTTCACCTGCCAAAATCCTCATTACTCATGCTCGTATCGGCCTTTTCTGGTGTAAATCACATTCAAACAGCCTACCAAATAGCAGTAAAAGAAAAATACCGTTTCTTTAGCTTTGGAGACGCAATGTTAATACGGAAACCAGTATGATTAAGCGCTCTCTACTTACCATCACAATCTGTTTTTCAACCGTCATTCCTGCGTTAGGGCAAACAGCCAATTACCTGCCAAACCTCAGTGCCAGCACGGGGAATACGCAAGAAAAAACAGCCCCCGTTAAAACCAAAGTAATCCCCCTAAGTATCCAAGATATTACCGAGATTGATGCCGAGCAATTCGCGCAATCCACTCCCATAGAAACAATTATCACAACAACAAACATCACCACGCCCACCATAAATAGTGAAAGCACTATAATAAACGCGCCAAGCGGCCCCTTCTTACCCGCGATTCCAGGGCCAGACATTCCAGCAACTTGGAATGAAACAACGTCATTTCTAGGTTACAACACCAAGCAAGGGCGGTATCCAGATGTGAAATCCGACGGTTTTCTTGAGCTCGTACTAAGCAGCAGAGAACACACAAATGACTTGGATAAATTAGACACCATACGAAACGATGAGGTATATAAAAAGATCCCCCTCGATGTGGTCGAAGGTAGCACTAAATTTGATATGAGCTACGATATAGGTTTAGAGGGTAAATTAGACGATGACCTCACTATTTTTTACGATATCGAAAAGGAACCTGACTTTCCAGGAAAATATAATTTAAAAATCCAAAAAGGCAATCACGAGCTGCAATTTGGTGATTTCGAATCTCAATTTGGGGCTGGCGAATTTATCGATGTTAAAAAGTCCCTTGAAGGTGCAAAAGTGGAATCGAGAAACCTAAGTTGGAATGGAAAGATTGCCACTGGTAAAACGAAATCTGAACCTCAGAAACTACAAACATTTGGTAATGGCGGACGCATTTACAATCTAGGTAAGCAGTATATTTTAGAAGGATCCGTTACAGTTTACATCAACAACAGCAAGCAAACTGAAAATACCGATTTTACCATCAACTATTTTGAAGGAACGGTAACCTTCACAAAGCCGATTACCAAAGTCGACTTCATTAAAATAATTTATGAGTTTACAAATCCCATACAAGATTTCATTCCATCACTATCCCGAAAAAGCTTCACTGGCGCGCAATTTTTCTACGAACCCAATGAGTTTTTCTTTACCGAAAAATTTATCACCGGAACGGCCGATGAAGAATTAATCACAACTCATAATCCAATTAAAAATGGCACACACCGCTTCTTTCTAACCCATCCTCACGTGGTGCTTGGGTCTGAAACCGTCTACCTAAATAACGAACGATTAACACACAAAAGCGATTACTTTCTAAAACACCGAAGTGGCGGCATCACACTACAAAACTTAAGTGTTGGCCCCAATGATTCACTACGTGTTATTTACAAATACGTCAAAACAAAACCCATCGAGGAAATCCAATCCGGTCAAAATTCCCAAGGTCCGTATTATCTAGGGCATAAAAATATAGCACCAGACTCTGTTGTTATCAAAATAAATGGCAAACCCGCACAAGAAACGGTTGATTACACCATCGACTATGACGAAGGAAAACTCTACTTTAATTATAAGGTGCAACGCGTAGATACCATCGAAATTGAATACACCGCCTTGCTTTCTGTCATCGTCAAACACCAACCTGAGGAATCCCCACTACGAGTTGGTATTACCTATTTAGATGAAAGCTCCAGTTTAAGAGACGATGTTGTCGTAGAGCGCGCCGGTGAAACGCCATCTCTTGGTGATGATAACCGCACCATATCAACCGATTTTTTCCCGATAGAACAATCCCGACCCGTGGTCGTAACTGTAAGCGATGTGATAGTAGAGGTGCCCTCCGCCAATATTGACTACTACCGCGGTATCATTACCCTAGACGCCCCTGCTCCAAATGCAGACAGCATAAAACTGGATTATTTTTACCGAAAAAGCTTTACCGCTGAAGCACAGTTTAAAACCCAAGCGGGTCGAAATACCTACACTGTTCTTGAAATCGATCCGCCAAAACTACCCATTCGTTTTGATGGTGTTTCCCGCGTACAAATGCCCGACGGCACCGACCTGTTAGAGGGCGCGCAAAGAGATTATACGGTCGACTACCTTGATGATGGACAAGACTTTGTTCTAACGATAATCACTAATCAATTAGAATCCCAACTCACCTCTATTCCAGTGGACCAAACCTTAAAAATAACCTATAAATTCACCCCCGATTCAGACCTATCTCAAGGTAAATCGCAGCAACAAATGTTCGATTTAATCTTAGATTATGAAGTAAACGAAAAATGGAAAATCAACACAGAATACGCCTATTCATACTTTGATTTCTCTAAAAATAAGAAAGAAACCAGTGAGCGCATTTTAGTGAGTAGCTCAACCGTAGACCAAGAATACACACTTGCAAATAAACCCGTTGTAATCGACACAGAGACCATATTTTTAAATGGGTTTCCATTGTCCCGTGATAAAGATTATTTCATCAACTACGAGCAAGGTACTGTTCGGTTTCGAAACCTCACATTAAGCAGCAGTGACGAAGTTACAATCAAATACGATTATTTCGAAAATGACAAACCTGATGCTCAGGCCGCCAACGCCTACAAAGTCGGAACAAGTTATAAAGTCCGCGACAACGTCACTATCCACAGTAGCGCTAAATTCATCGAGCCCAACTTCCGATCCATTGGAGAATTAAAAGATGAACCCGGCACATTGGCCGTGAATGGGGGCCTGCTCTGGAATATTTCTAGCAGCGATAATATTAGCGTGGATTACAATAAACGCACCCGTTATAACGATGTCTACGATGAAGTGCGAGACGAGCGCGAATTTATCACCAGTGCCAATTTAATAATGCTAAATTTAGACACCACTCACACATTCAGATTTCAGGAATTAGAAACAACCGGCGACGTTACTGAAAAAGATTTCCGTTTAACCGCATATGAAAATGGCATCGGGTTCGGTCCCAACCATCTTCGTGCAAATATCACATCCTTACTCAGCCAAAAAATTGAAAGTTTCAAAGTAGAAGAAGAGCGAGCCGACAGCCTTATTACTGGATATGGAACCTCTCTTTTCTATGAGCCAAAAAAACCCCTCATCGTCAAAAACATCAATTTTAAGCCCTACTACAACCACCAAAGTCAAAGTACGGAACGCTTAATTCCCACACAAGACACTGTCCAACTTACCGATTATTACGGCATAAAATCCTCAACTAAAATAATCCAAGGTCTCGACAATACGGGTTCATTCGAGAAAAAGACCCTTAGTTTTGGCTTTCCAGACATTCAGATCGTAGATGATTATTACAACTATTCAAACATCACCACTTACTACCCGTTCTCTTGGTTTACCACGTCCTATGCATTGGATCATGAAGAAGAAGTAAGCCCAATTCCAGGCCAACGGTACCGGATTAACGACCAGCAAATCTTCCATATTAATCAACTTGGATTGTATAGCGGACTAAAGTTCGTCCATGCGCCTGCCTACATCTATCGCCGATTCAGTGGCGCAAATGCCACCGCCTTAAACAGCGCAACAAAAACCTTAGAAAACAATGCCTTAAAAAAATACAATCAAAAACGCCAATATTACACCCTAAGTAATTTCGCACCATACAGCTGGTTTACCTTAAATTCTTATGGCTTCGAAACCCGAAATTCAGACACCAAAGACAGGCAAACAAGCAGCACTCAACTGCGGTTTGATAACACTTTAGACTATGTGAATGCAGACGGAAAACTGACATTTACACCACAAGGAAGAATATTAGAACTATTCGAATACAAAATAGATTTCGAAAACTTAGATTCAAATTCCAACAGCAAAACCGTGTTAGCATCTGGCACCGAAAATCGCACTGAACGCATTTTAACAGACGATATCCAAAACCATTTAATCACCTTTAAACCAGGTGATTTCAGCCTTGGTAATATGCAAATAAAAAATCCTGTAATGACATTTAACCATAAAAAGACCAATAAATCAGACCTAGAAGAAACGCAAAGTTTTTCAAACAATATCGCTCTAAACAATCCACGCTTTATACTAGAAAACCAAGAAGTAAGTGGAAACACAGTAACCTTAGGTTTTACGCCATTTCGCATCATGGATGTGGATGCCACATATACGGATCAAAAAGAATACTACAACCGAAATAAAGCAATAACAGTGGCCGGTAGTTTATATAAAACATTTATCAATAGAGAGATAAAATTTGGAATCGACCCATATACCAAATTTCAAACCGATTCCTATTACCGCTTAAATACCTTAGAACAAAACGAAAACAGCACAATCAATGTCAGCATTAAAGAACTAGAAGGAAGCGATTCAGAAAAGAAATTAAACCTAAAAGAAGATTATTATGGCACACGACTCACTTTTACTCCTTGGTCACCAATATCATTTGTTGGCGCATTTGATGTCATGGATATTACCCAGCGACTCACTCAAAATAATGACTTCAATAAAGAAGATTTCCAACAGGATAAATACACAACCGGACTCATTATACGCCCACTACGCGATATGTCTCTTGGGGTCGACTATTCAGTAAAACAACTGCAGCAAAACCAAGACGAATTTACAGGTTATTCCTCCGTTGCGACATTTTTATATAACCCACTTCGTTTTGAAAACTTTAGACTCGATGTTAATATTTCTCAAACCAACTCCTGGGGATATGGATTTAATGAATTAGAACGCGATAGCCTATTGCAAACCAGTGGCGCCATACAAAACTTTTCGATTCGAAATCGTAATGACTCCGTTTTATTAGCCTCAATTATTCTGTCGCTAGACATTACTTTAGATAATTTCCGCTATCTAGATAAATTAGTGATATCGGGTGAAGCCTACGTCAAACGCATTACAGATGAAGTCAATCCAGAAAACGAATATGAGATCAGTGGTATGCTTTTCAAAACATCCATAATGCTTTAAAGTAGGCCCACATGACGGGCATTTCCAAACAATTCCTAATCTGCTTATTCCTTTTTATGGCAACTCCCATATTAGCACTAGATGCGGGTTGGCAAGAACTGCCTTCGGCAAACATTTACTTTTCCGAAAACCCAATCGATCTCGACCTGCCCATTTTAAAGTATAAAAATGACATATATGTGCCTATTCGTTCCATATTACCCTACCTAAACGGCCGCATCGAATACCAGAAACGCACCCACTCCTTCATGGTACTGGTAGAAAACCTTACCAGCCCCATAGTCCTGATTCCCAACCACAGGGGTTATACCATCGGTGAAACACGCCACGAATTCCCCCACCCCACACTCATGCATTGGTCACGCCTCTACGTCCCCCTCCAACCCTTTCTAAGTATCATTAACTACCAAAGCACTGTTAAAGACAATTCCATATATATATTTAGCGCTACTGCCCCAAGTGTGGAATCCACGCCTGAGGCATCGCCGAAATCCGCGCCACAAACCCCGATCGATACAAAAGATGGTAAATTACTCGCCAAAATCAAACGGGGCTCTGGGTTAAACATATCCACAAGCATTCCCAATTTAAGAACCATTAATCACCCACAATTAAGTATAAATTCTCAAACAGTAGACATTACCCACCAATTTTCGTATCAATATGGCACTTTGCATTTGAATATTATTCCTATACTTGAATCGCTGGGCTACGAAAGTCATATTTCAGGCGGCACCCTAACCCTTAATAAAGGGGGAATTAAATATAAATTCACATCAAATTCCCCAACACTGAATGTAAGTTCTAACTCAGGCAGCACGAATAAAACGCTGAATTACGAGCCAAAAATAGAAAATCAAAAGGCCTATTTTCCGATTGGTACTTTTGCTGAAGATTTAGGCTATACCACTTACTGGGATAGTAAAACAGGCACGATCGAATTATGGCCCATTGTGGATGGAATTGAACTTTGGAAGTACCCAAATGGTCTGTACAAACTGCGAATCATCGCAAAACAACCATTGAACGCATTGGGCCAATACATGCTCTCTAATCCCCTACTTCTATTTTGGGACTTACCAAACACTGCCATGCAACTCACTCACGATAAATTACAGATCAACGACAATCAATTTACACACCTATATGTGGGCCAACACCCTGACAAATTACGAATTTCACTTCGCATTGATCACCGTGTGAAAAGCATTATGTATCCCAACAGTGATGGAATGGATATTTATATCACTAAAACCACAAATACAGCCATACCAAAAGCAAGTGAAACAAGCACTAAAGCAATCGCGCCCCCCACACCAAAACCCACGCAACAACCAAAAAGCACGGTTGCAAAACATGTGTTAAAAGGAAAGATTATCACGATAGATCCAGGCCATGGCGGACGGGACCCTGGCGCGGTTACAAAATCTGGTGATTTGGAAAAATATTACACCATCGATATATCCAAGCGACTACAAGACTTATTAGAAGGAAAGGGCGCTAAAGTACTTATGGCCCGTACAGGCGATCAAAACCCGTCGTTGTACCAACGCACCATGTTAGCCAACACCAACCGTGCCGACATTCTCATAAGTGTTCATATTAACTCTTTCATCAAATCCTATGCCAACGGAATTGAAACCTATTATTACAAACGCCAAGACAAGGCTTTAGCCCAACACATCCACAATAAAATGGTCAGTAAACTGGGTTTAAGAGATGCAGGATTAAAACGGTCTCAAATGTATGTACTCAATCATTCCACCATGCCTGGCGCGCTCATTGAACCCTGTTTTATCACCAATTCAAAAGAATACCGTCAACTCCGTCAGCCTGAATTCAGACAGAAAATTGCCCAAGCCACATATGAGGGAATAATCAGTTATTTCCAGAGTAAGAATTAGGATGATAAACTTAGTCCTATGGTAAATGCACCGATTGGTATTTTTGATTCAGGAATAGGCGGATTAACCGTTCTGCGACAACTTATAAAACAGTTCCCAAATGAAACCTTTATTTATGTGGGTGATTCGGCCCGTGCGCCATGGGGCAATAAAGATAAAGCGCTACTTAGCATCTACAACGACCAAATTATGACCTTTTTAAAATCAAAAGGGTGTAAGTTTATTGTGGTGGCGTGCAACACCAGTCAATCGTATTTTGGGGATCGTGCATCACAAAAATTTAATATTCCTTCAATTGGATTAATCGAACCCACAGGAAAACGCATTTCCCAAATTTCAACCACAAAAGAGGTCGCTATTTTTGCCACAGATGGTACGATCAAAACGAAAAGCTATGAAACCGCCATACTACGCGAAGATCCTGTCACAATCGTTCATAATGTTCCTTGCCCTAAATTAGTACCTCTTATCGAATCAAAACAACTCATCTTAGAAGACCTAAAAGCAGCAATAAACGAGTATTTGGATAAATTAAAAGGCACCCACTGTGACACCATCGTATATGGCTGTTCCCACTACCCCATTATTCATCCGCTAATTAAAAGTTATGCACCAGCGCATATCAAATACTTCATCGACCCCGCCACGTGCATAGTGGCGCCAATGAAGGCTCAAATTAACGCCCTCAACCTAAGTGCAGATCCCACAAAGAAAGGCGAAATCCACTTTCACGTCAGTGGAGACATCGCCCAGTTTAAGTCCGCCTGCGAACAATTCGAAGTGCCAATTACAAGCCTTAACAAAGTAACGTTAGATTAACACTCTTACGGTGCGGTAACTTCTGGTGTGCCAAACAATTTGGCCAGCACATTCAATAATTCTTCCGGTCGAAACGGTTTAGATAATTTATACTCGGTAGGCACTTCTAATGTAATATTACCTGCAATTTGTGCTGTTGCAGTCAGCAAGACAATCGGGATGTCTTTGAGTGAGGTATCCTTTTGCATTAGATTAACAACCATATACCCCGACATACGTGGCATCATAACATCTAATATCATGGCATCAGGACTGTGCTTACGCGCCAAGTCAATTCCATCCTGACCATTTGTAGCTTTAATCACAGAATATCCTTCAGAGATTAGTAAAACTTCAATAATCTCCAATATGGATTCTTCATCATCTACCAATAAAATTTTCTTATGCGACATAGTGCCCTATCCTACTTTTTGTTGGCTTTCATTCGCTTACCGTACTTTTTGTATTTGTGCTTACGCATTTTTTTGCGACGTTTTTTAATTAGACTTCCCATTTAACAATTCACCTCCTAATTACTTACACGACAAAGTGTACACACGGAATCGGTATCCCAAACTTTACCACATTCCGTACATAGCTGGTATCCCAACTTCTGTCGCCGTCGCACTTCCTTTCGAATTTTATCATCTAACTGTTGCGAATGAGTTTTAGCCTCATCACCTATTATCGGTCGAGACCCCCCACTTACATTACCAACTTTTAAAACAATATTTCGTACTTGATAGCGCTCACGCTTCAGATGAAGGTTTATCTTGTCTAAAAACCCAGTCTTGTAGCGATCAATTTCTGTTCGCCAAACCGGATTCTCAGCCACTATGTATACCACACCCTCCTTCAAATGACTATACTGAAGCGTACTGGCAAGTTGCCCAAATACCGCACGCCAATGGGCAGCAATTATCCCACCAATTTTCACCTCCCTACCAAATCGAGACACCGATTTAGATTCGCCCAAAATATCCCTAAGCCCCTTCATGTGTGATACTCCCTTCTTCAACTCGTAACATGGAAACATCGTTAAATAAGTCTTTATCCATTTTATTGGTACTCGTGTAAACCACCTGCACTTCCCGCATCACAATAGCCATTACCGCATGGCGCATCTCATCATCCACCTCAGCCAATACATCATCCAAAAGCAATACAGGCAATGCCGTTCCCTTATCCCGTAACACGCACAATTGAGCCAACTTCGTTAATATACTAAATATGCGATTGATACCGCGAGAATAGTAGTGACGCAAGTCCAAACCATTCACCAGAACACGATAATCATCCGTCTGAGGGCCATATAGAACCATTCCCGAGTGTCTTTCTTTATTCATACCTTCTTGCAGTTTAAACGCCAATTTTTCGCCGTATTCCAAACCAGTCGATATATCAGAATCAAGCCGCTTTGCCACAAACTCAAAAGCAACAGTTTGAATATCAAGACGAGGTAATTCACGGGCAAATACCTCAATTTGTTTAGATATCAAAGACAACGCAGACAACCAACACTCCACCACGGGTACCGAACATGCCACCAAACGCTGATTCCAAAGTTGAAAATCAGACACAGGTGCACCTTGCTTTAATAAATGCCTCTTTTGTTTCAACACGCCTTGCAATTGCGTGAAGTGATGAGGAAATTCTAAGACATTCAATTCACAAAACCGAACCAAATCACGCCGTCTGGAATCCGAATACCCTTGCATTAATTCAATCACATCGGCAGACAAATATTGCACTGGAAAAATATGGGCCAACTGGGCACGTCTGGATACCTTTTCATCATTCAGCATTGCCTCACGCTTGCCATCCGAAAATAATTTGATATAAATGCGATCCAATTCCCCATTTTCACGCTTAATATCAGCGCCAAGCGTACACATCTGTTCCCCAATACGCACCACACGTTCCAGTTCACCTGCGCGCGGTGAATCCCCATGGCCTAGACAATAAATGGCTTCCAAAAGATTGGTTTTGCCCTGATTATTATTTCCAACCACGAAAACCGGCTTGCCCCCCGGTAAGGAAACGACAGTTTCTTTTAAATTTCGAAACTGCCGAATCCATAACTTTTCAACCATAAACTACATCGTTACGCAGTTACCGTAACATCATCCTCCGCAGACGCGGGTTCGGCCGACTCAGACACGATTTCAACATCCGTATTTTCAGCAACATCAGGTGCATCAGCAACCGGCGCTGGCGAAACTGGGGCTTCAGCCACGGGAGCTGGCGCTGCTACAGGAGCCGGCGCTGCTGTCGCAGGCTGAGCATCAATATCGTACTCGCTAGTCCGAATTGGCATCACGATATACAAATACCCTTCTTCAGTAACGGGACGCATTAAACATGGGCTTAATTCGTTATTAAATTCCACCACAATATCGTCTGTTTCAATATTCTTAATCGCTTCAAGAACCAATTTCACGTTAAATGAAATTTTCACATCACCTTCACCCGATTGGCGATTGACACTGATCGATTCATTAAATTCACCCATTTTAGGGGCAACCGCACGAATAGAAACCGAGTCTTGGCCAAACAAAAAGCGCACCACATTATTGCTATGGGCCGCGATAATTTGAGCACGATCCGCAGCGCTAACCAATGTTCGACGAGGAATTGTAAACACATTCCCAGAATTCTTTGGTAATACCTGACGATAATCAGGAAACTGACCTTGAATAAGACGCGACACAAGTACGAAGTCCGTCATAACAAACGACGCTTGTTTTTCCGATACCGTCATCTTCACGTCACTTTGCCCATCCACTTGCTGCAATATTTTCTGTAATTCATTCATCGCTTTATAAGGCACGATTGCCGAAAAGTCAGGTTGTTGTTCAGTCAATGCGTTTTGAAATAATGCTAAACGAAAACCATCTGTGGCCACAAAATGCAAATCTTGGCCAGACTTACTCACCAAAAGCCCATTCAAAAATTGCTTCGTTTCATCGTGAGACACCGCAAAAACAGTATGGCTAATAAAGCGTAATAAATCCTCTGCTTTTAATGCCAATGTAACACCGGTCTCAACGGCGGGAAACACGGGGTAATCATCCACAGATGTACCATGAATATCAAATCCAACATGCTCCGACTTAATATGCACCAAATTATTGGAATCCGATTCGACTTCCAAACGTTGGTTCGACATTTTTGACACAATACTACTTACGGTGTTGGCCTTAATTAAAACGCTTGAATCGCCAGATGCATTCTCAACTGGAATTTTATATTCAATTCCAACTTCCAGATCATTCCCTCGCAATATCAAATCTGACCCTTTTAATTCAAAAAAGATATTTTCCATTACTGCCAATGGCGTTCTATTGCTTATCGCCCTCTCAACTAATGTGATCGCCTTTTGTAAAGACCCACTTTCACATGCAAACTTCATACTTATCCACTCCTCTTAACTGATTATTATTATTTATTAAATATATTTAAAAATATGATAGTAGTATTAGGGATTGTGGATATGTGTATAAGTCCTATTTTGAACTAAAATCTACTACTATTTATCCACAATAACCTATGGATAACTTGTGAACGATTTCGGGATAACCACACCCTCCCGACTTATCCACACTTATCCACAAGTTATTAAACCATAATCCACAAGTTTATGAACATCCCCTTTCTCTTAATTATTAGACCTAAGGCTCGAAACAAGTGCGTTTATCGCGTGACGAGTTTCCGAATCCGCATCTATCAATGTTTTTATTTTATCGCATGCATGCATAACTGTTGAATGATCGCGATTACCAAAGTTTTCCCCAATCTTTGGTAAGGATACATTCGTAAGCTCACGAGCCAAATACATGGCCACCTGGCGTGCATAGGCCACTTCTTTTGTGCGTTGCTTTGAACACAGAATATCATAATCAATTGAGAAATAATCAGACACCTGTCGTTTGATGGCAGAGATCGTTAATGGCCGATCTTCTTTAGTGCCCACAATATCCTGAATCACCTGGCTGGCAATACTCAAACTGATTTCCGTATCTAAAAGAGCAGCATACGCCGTAACACGGGTAAGCGCACCTTCTAATTCCCGAACATTTGAGGGGACCTGCGTGGCTAAGAAATGAATAATTTCATCTGAAATGACAAAATTACTGTGTTCCATCTTTTTGCGTAAAATCGCAATACGCGTTTCCAGTTCAGGCGCTTGAATATCCGCAATTAATCCCCAGCCAAATCGTGTACGTAGACGTTCTTGTAAGGTGGGTATATCACGGGGTGGGCGATCTGATGCAATCACAATTTGCTTGTCATTGGCGTGTAGTTCGTTAAATGTGTGAAAGAACTCTTCTTGTGTGGCCTCTTTTCCAGCTAAAAACTGAATATCATCAATCAACAACACATCAATGCCACGATACCGTTCCTTAAAGGCCGATGTGCGTTTGTCTTTCAATGCATTGATCAGATCATTCGTAAATTGCTCAGAGGTGACCAACATCACGTTTAAGTGCGGTTTGTCCTGTCGGATCTTATTTGCAATCGCGTGACACAGGTGAGTTTTGCCGATTCCGACGTTTCCGTATATAAACAAAGGGTTATAGGCCTTAGCCGGCTTATTTGCCACTGCAAAGGCCGCAGCGTGTGCAAATCGATTATTATTCCCAACAACAAACTGGTCGAAGTTAAAATTACTATTTATCTCAGTCTGAGAGGATTCTTTTGAAAATGAGGCGGGTTGATATTCAAATAAATCCAACTGAGGTGTGGCAGGCGTTTGTTCCAAAATCTCATATTGCAAAACGATATTGGCAAAATCGCTTTGAGCAAGTTCTGCTTTTATAATGGGTTCGCACTTGTCTTTTATCCAGGATTTAGAATACTGATTATTGACGGAGAGATGTAAAATTGTGCCATCCCAATCTATAAAATTGGCAGAGTTCGAAAATATCTGAAAGTTGGGCTCAGATAGGTTTTCTTTTAGCGTATTAATGACGGCATTCCACACATTTTCCATAAATTATCCACAAGGTTATCCACAAGTTACCAATACAATCATCATTAGGGTCGTTTTGAGTTCAAATATTTAGGAGAGACATAACAAATTTCTGATCCTGTTCTAGTTCAAAATCAGGTTATCCACAAGGTTATCCACAGTTAGGGGTTTTGGGGGTATCTCCAACAACGAGACCTAATTGTAGCACATCAAAAATTTCCCACACAAGGAAATATTATGGTTTTTTCTGAAGAAGAAGAAACACACTCGGCGCTAAATTCGCCCATGATAGAAACCGCGACAATAGGCGATCAAACATCATCAATAAGGGCAAAGGTATAATACGTTTAATAAAAGACGAACGTAAGAAATTGGTGTTGTCAACATGTTTCACGTGGAACCCAGCGCGCTTAAATACTTTGATAGCCATCCTTGGATGAAAATTAACGAAAGTTTCACTAAAAATTAATGGGTCTTTGTGAAATGGGTTCGCCGCACCCCGACCAACTAACCACTTCGCAATATTAAGGGCATGGCGCTTGTTTGGCACTTCCACAATTAGGTGTCCTGTTGGTGATAGTGTTTTGTGCACTTCGCTGGCATAGACGTGTAGATCGGGAAGATGATGAATCGTGCGAACCGAGATAAATACATCGGCCACTCCTTCTTCCAATGGAATGTCATATAAATTACCTTGGATAAATTCGCAAGACTCATGATTACCAAGTCGTTCCTTTGCTTGAGAGATCATGTTTTCTGAATAATCCATTAAAATATGGCGTTTACCCACATTTGAGTAGGCTGGAAATAGTCTTCCAAAGCCGCATCCAGAGTCTACAACGACATGAATCGGTTCATGAATGCGAGCGAGCATGCGGCGTACCATATTCTTTTCGCAGGCATCTTCATATCGACGGTCTACTGCCTGCCAAAATTCTTTATCGTAGTCATAGTCATTATAGTTACTAATATGTTGGTCTGTGGGTGTTTGTTTTGTTGTTTTATTCATGATTATGATTGTATCAGAACTTAGGTCTCTTCCATAGCCTAGGCAAGCGTTGGTTAGTCCAGTATAATATCTCACCTAAAGCGAGGGACACCATGTCGGTAGAAAACAAAACAGAATACGACGTTATTATTATAGGAGCGGGCCATGCTGGCGTAGAGGCTGGTTTATCTGCTGCACGTTTAGGCTGCAACACACTTATGTTTACCGTTGATAAGGGGAATATTGGCCGTATGCCGTGCAATCCTGCTATCGGTGGCGCTGCTAAGGGGCAGATGGTAGGTGAGTTAGATGGCTTAGGTGGCGAGATGGGCGTGGCGGCTGATAATACCTTTATCCAAATGAAAGTGCTTAATCGCTCCCGTGGGCCCGCGGTTCAATGCCTGAGAACGCAAAATGATAAGTATGATTACAGCCAGTATATGGTAAGTGCCGTGGAGAACCAGTCTAATCTAACTTGTCTTGAATCTATAATTGATCAACTAATGATTCATAACGGTAAGGTTACTGGTGTTATTGACCACAATGGTCGTAAATATGAGGCCAAAGCTGTTGTCATCACTTCGGGCACGTTTCTTAACGGGCGCATTCATACTGGGTTAAAAAACAGCAGTGCGGGCCGCATTGGAGAAGCTGCTGCATTAAATTTATCAGCTAGCATTAAAGCAGCGGGAATTAAGATGGGCCGTCTGAAAACAGGCACAACGCCCCGGGTTGCCTTTGAGTCCTTATCCCTCGCGCGCATGTGTGAGCAGCCAGGCGACGATGAGTTTTTAAGGTTTTCCTTCCGTACCCAGCCTAATACAAGATATAAGGATCAGATATCATGTTATTTAACAAAAACCACGCATGAAACCCACATGATTATTGAAAACAACCTTCATGAATCCCCATTATTCCAGAAGGTGATTGAAGGCACTGGTCCACGGTATTGTCCGAGCATCGAAGATAAGGTCATGCGATTTCGTGATAAAGACTCCCATCAAATCTTTGTAGAGCCAGAAGGGCGACACACCAATGAGGTGTATCTGCAAGGGCTAAATACCAGCTTGTCTGAATCGGCTCAGGATGCCATGTTGCGATCTATTCCAGGCTTAGAATCCGTTGAAATCCTACGTTATGGCTATGCTGTCGAATATGACTTTGTGTACCCAAATCAACTTAATCACACTTTGGAAACGAAATTGGTGTCTGGTCTGTTTTGTGCGGGCCAGATTAATGGCACATCAGGTTACGAAGAGGCAGCAGGCCAAGGCATTATAGCGGGAATCAATGCAGCGCGCTTAGCCAAAGGGTTGCCCTTGTTTGTGACAACGCGCGAAGAGAGCTATATTGGCACAATGATTGATGACCTGTGTACCAAGAATGTGATTGAAGAGCCTTATCGTATGTTATCGTCGCGTTCTGAGTTTCGTTTGTGTCTGCGTCAAGACAATGCAACTGACCGCATGGCCGAGCATGGCTTTAATCTTGGTTTGGTGTCTCAGTCGGATATTCAGTTTATTCGAGCGCAAAAGGACGAATTAAACGCGTGGATCGCTAAATCAAAGAAAACCTTTACAGATGCTGCGTTAAACCAAAAGTATGCCCTAAAAGAGAAAATAGCGTTGTTTAGCCTCATTAAAAGACCTGAGGTTTCGTTATCTGAACTGTCTAATAGTGCGGTGTGTGCCGATATCAGCCCTGAGCTATTGCAGCGTGCGATGATTGAGGTGCGCTACGAAGGGTACATTGAAAAACAGCGGCGCGAAATTGACAAGATTCGCAGTATTCAGCAAAAAAATATACCTATTGCTATTAATTATGACAAAATTGGCGGTCTAAAAGTGGAAAGTCGCGAAAAATTTAAAAAATATCAACCAAAAACATTCTTGGATGCGCAGAAAATTGCCGGCATTAATCCAGCCGATATTGGTGTGTTGTTGGCTTATATGAACCGATAATTTGTCTGAAAGGTTAAAAAGTAATGCAGAATGATCAAAAAATACTTGAAGATATTGAAAATTATGTCTCAATTCTCAAAAAATACAACGAAACAACTAATATTTATAGCCGTAGCGCCTATGATAGATTGGCGTTTCATATTAAAGACAGTCAAATCATTGCTAATTTAATCGGAAATCAGCAGCAAAGAGTGGTTGATATGGGGTCTGGTAGTGGCTTGCCTTCTATTGTTATCGCCATCTGCAATCCCACTTCCACCGTCATTGCTGTCGAGAGTAAAAATCGTAAACGTCTCTTCTTGCATTTAGCTAAGAAAGAGTTACGATTAACCAACTTTCATGTTCATGAAGGCGATGTTCAAAGTTATTTGGCTCAAAGTAAAGAAAAAAAGGAAAAAATTGATATTTATACTGCAAAAGCCTTTGCTCCCTTGTATAAAATTGAAAAAATTCTAAATACGATGCGGAAAACCGCTTATAAATTGATTGTTCCGTACAGCGTAGACCAAGTAAAGGATCATGATAAGGATCATGAGATACATACTCAAATTGATGAAAATGACATGAAATATCATTATTTAATCAGAGAGCATGTCGCACAGCGCAGCTAGTGTCGTTCTTTGGGGTTTATTTTACAGCTTACTAACGTCTGCGTGCGGCCAAACGGCTAAAATCTCTTTCTTTTGCGCAATAGCATCAAAATATTCCCATTCGTATCCATTTGTATCAATTTCTGAGTTGAATCCGAAAAAGGCGTCTGATTCCCATCCCATATGCCTTAGGCCTGTTTTGTCGCCTGCTACCCGACGCAATGAGATGTTTAGGGCGTCAGTCTTAAAAAGCGCGTATTCGCCTGGTATATGCACGATTGGGCTTGCGCCTAGCCTAGCGGTATAGTCATCTACTGTTCGCGCAATATCGCGCACGCCAATGGCGAGGTGAAATCTCTTTTCCATGTTGATTTTAGCTTGGTTGGGACTTTTGCAGTTGGTCCTGCAGTCTATTGACGATTTTAGCCAGTTCTTCTGCGGATCCGTAGTGTATTTCCACTCTGCCCATTCTACCGTTTCCTTTTATGCGCACCTTAGCACTATATTTTGATGTTAGATATTCTTCTAATTTCAATAACTGCGGCAACTCTTGAAAGCGTTCCGGTTTCTTTTTCGAGCCTGTAATCGACATCGATCGAGCAGCGTCTTCCGTGTTTCGAACTGACCAATTATCTTTTACGATCTTATCGATTAGCTTATGCTGGTCTTCGGCATCCTCTAATCGTAGAAGCGCTCGGGCGTGGCCCTCGCTAATTTGGCCTGTTCTAATCATCTCCTGTATATTATCAGGTAGGTTAAGTAATCGTAACGTATTTGTTACTGACGATCGGCTACGCGTAAAGATCTTTGCAATGTCTTCATGGGACACGTCGAACGTGTCGATCATGTTCTTGTAGCCTAACGCCATCTCAACGGGGTTTAAATCCTGACGCTCTAGGTTTTCGATAATGGCAATTTGAAGCGCTTGTTGATCGTTTAGCGTTCGTATAATAGCTGGAATACTGGCAAGGCCTGCTTTTTGTGCCGCGCGCCACCGTCTTTCCCCGGCAACAAGCTGTATGCCACCATTGATCTTTCTGACAACAATCGGCTGTTGAATGCCATGCTGTTTAATGGATTCGCAAAGGCTATCTATTGCGCCTTGGTCAAAGGTCTTTCTTGGCTGAAATGGGTTGGGCTGTATGTCAGATAACGGGATCTCTGAGATCGTTTTTGCTGCTGAAACGAGGTTGCGTGGGATTAGTGCTTCTAGCCCCTTACCTAGTCGTTGTTTGGGATTATTGGACACGGATAACAAACTCCTTTGCGAGATTAAAGTATGACTTCGATCCCCTTGATAATGGATTGTACAGGGATATTGGCAGGCCATGGCTAGGCGCTTCGGCAAGTCGTACATTGCGCGGTATTACGGTGTCAAACACAAGCTCCTTAAAGAAAACTTTGGCGTTGTTGACGACCATCTTATTTAAAGAGGTGCGCGAGTCGAACATTGTTAGCACAATACCAGCAATCGTCAGCTCAGGATTAATGCCCTGCTTCACCAAATCTAACGTGTTAATCAAGTGAGCAATTCCTTCTAGCGCGTAGTATTCGCACTGAACAGGTATTAGCGCTTTATGTGATGCGGCCAGCGCATTTATTGTTAGTAGGCCCAGTGATGGCGCACAGTCGATGATGACATAATTGTAGAAATGTGAAACTTCAGCCAGAATATTGCGAAGGTAGTATTCGCGGTTCTCAACACCAGATAGCTCTATTTCCGCACCGGCCAGGTCGGGTGATGCCGGCAGGATGTGAAGCCCGTCAAATGCGGTCGGGTAAATGCAGTCGCCTAGTAATGTGGCGTCCATTAGGGCGTCATATACAGTGTGTTTCACGTCATGCTTGTTAATGCCGATTCCTGATGTTGCATTCGCCTGTGGGTCAAAATCCAACAATAATACTTTATGCCCTAAATCGGCTAAATATGATGATAAGTTGACCGCTGTGGTTGTTTTTCCAACGCCGCCTTTTTGGTTTACGATTGAAATAATTGTAGTTTTCATATGTATGAGTATAGAGACTCTCGCATGGCAACGCAAGCGTTATTTCATGGCTAACTTTCAGGTTTCACGGGAAACACGCTGCTTATTTGTGGACATGGCATGTCTTGAAATGTTTCCCGTGAAACCTTACGTCATGCCAACTTATGCCTCGTTTCTTGCGGTGTTGATTAGTGGGCGCGTCACTATGTTTCCTGTGAAACATTAAAACGTTGACGTGGTACATATTAAAATAAATTCATGTATCGTGTGGTAAAAGTAACGGAATAGAATCATGGCATTGTTATTTGCGGTGTTGTTTGTTGCCTTTGTGCCGATGCGGTGATTAGCTTTTTTTAGCGGCGGGGGCGCTAATTGTGTGATGTTAATGGAGATTTGAAAAATGATAAAAGTCACGAAAATATTGCAAATCAGGAATAAAAAGTAATGAATCGCATAAAAAAGTCTTAAAGAAGCGCTCAAAAACGGAATATCAGCGCATCTTTTTATTTTTTCCACATCTGATTCTAGCGGTATGCGCGCCGACTTTAGTGGCGACCGCGTTTTGATGGTGGTTCTGATGGGGGTATATGGGATATATTCAATGTGACAAATTCGTAGTGTCTCATCTATTATTCATTTCTATTCGTATTTTTTGGAGTTTTCTTTGAAAGCGTTAACACCGTCCACAAGCGGTCTTTTGCCAACTCGGCATAGGTTAGATGCCCTCAGGCAGTCATTATGTCAGGTTTCTGGGGCTGGATTCTTCTCTCCGGTTGATCTTTTGAACGTGATGTCTGTTCTTCCAAGGGCCATCACAAGCGAGGTGCTTTGCATGGCGGCGCCTCTTTTGCCTCCAATGCCTTCTTTTGCGCAAAGGGCCCCTGAGTTCTCATCTGAGCTTGAAGAAGCGACGCAAGTGAATCTGTCTCAGCTGTTGCAGCAGCTTCGTGTGTCTATTGTATCGAGCCCCTTTAACGGCGACCCAAGTTTTGATCCGCAGGTTCTTGTGAGGTTGAAGTTCTGGGCTAGGGTTGCAGTGAATCAATCTGAAATCATACGTGTTTTAACGGGGTTCTCCGATGCAATTGTGCAGAATCCATCAATGGGGTCGGTTGGCGAGTGGGGTCTGAGTGCGATCGTAGATATGGTTCAAAATGATGCCGAAACATGTGCAAAGCTCGGCGTGTTGCCGATGCCGCAAATTAACATAGGGCCGGGTTCTAGTTGGCCAAATTCCCGTATGCAATTGACCCGTCATCGGTTAGGTGAACTGCAAATATTGGGGCTAAGTGCGTATCAGGTTCCTAATATGCTCTTTGGTTTATTGTCTATTCTTACAGGCATAGAGGGCCTGTTCTTTAAGATTCCGCGAGCCCCGCTCTTTTTTGTAACAGCGCAGAGTCATATTATCGGGGATAATTGCGTCAGGCGCGAATTTACGATTCGGCTAGCCTCCAATCAACCTGGTATTTCGTTGGGTTTAGAATTTCAGGTGACCAGTATTAGCGTCGGTGGTGGTCGCCCCAGCGTCTCGCTTCGTGTTGGCGCAAAAGGGTTAGATCCTGAGCGTCCAGATCAAATGATGCGTATGCCTAGTTCTAAAGTGTCCTGAGTGGCTTTAATCTAATCATTCTACCAGCTACCCGAGTTCGCCATGCTTGCCCATGGTTCCTGCGGCGCCAGTTTGTCTCCTGCTTGCAACAGTTCTATTGATATTCCATCCGGGCTCTTGATGAAAGCCATATACCCATCGCGCGGCGGTCGATTGATCGTAACCCCAGCATCATGCAAGTCATGGCAGAATTGATAAATATCTTCCACTTCAAATGCCAAGTGACCGAAGTTCCGCCCGCCGTCGTAGTTTTCATGGTCCCAGTTGTAGGTTAGCTCTAGTATGGGGGTTTTCTCAGATGTTGCACGTGAAACGTCCTGAGGGGCAGCAAGGAACACAAGTGTGAATCGGCCGGACTCGCTGTCGTAGCGCCGAACTTCTTCCATGCCCATCAGGCCACAATAAAACCCGAGGCTATTCTCTAAATTCGAAACTCGCACCATTGTATGTAAATATCTCATACCTTCACTATAGCGTATATTTGCCGCGATTCAACCAGAGTCGTTTTTGGTTTTTGTCTGCGGTATATTAAAAATGAAATTATGTATATTGTCTTTCCGATATTTCTATAGTTTGATCTGTGCTGGGCGCGAATAGGCTCCAGGCATGATTTCAAATGTATCAATGTTTTACAAAAAAATAACACATATCTAAACGAAAGGAATGAATATGAGAACATTACAAGCGCACTCAGCAAGCGCCAGTGCCCCTCAAACTTCTAGAGCATTACAAGCGAGCTCAGCAAATGCCAGTGTCCCTCATAGAATAGTACTAGCCGTCAATGGATGGCTATTGCTCTAGCGGCACAGCCCGTCAGAGGCGAGGGGCCCCGCTTCAAGCCAAAGTCACAAGAAATGACCACGTTTCGCGCCACGAGTAAGGATGAGTTCTGGGATAAGCTGCGTTTGGTGTCAGAGCTTTTGGTCAGTCACGGTCATATTAAGGGTAGTGATCTTGCTGCGCTTTTAATGATTTTTCCAGCCTCAAATCTCTGCCGCGCAGTGTTAAGCGCCGTAGGCCCATTGTATGGGCATCCCTTTTCTATTAGCGCAGGCCCATCAACAATTTTACATCAGCAATGTGCTCAGAATCTGACTGAGGGCGCAACATCCCATTTTGGACTTACGCCAGAGAGTCGAATAGCTCCTGCGGCAGCACGTGTGCGCTTATCTGTCCGCGATGATACGTTTCGGCGCCTATTCGATCAGATGCGTAATGCTGCCAGAGACGACGTTTTTAATTTGACACCAGCAAGTCAAATGACTCCTTCGGAAGCGCGTTTGCGCTCTCACAGCCTATACATTCAGTTGCAGGCTAGTTACAGAGAGTCAGGGGAAGATATGAGAACGGCGAGAAGATTAGATGAGTTTTTCGGTGCGCTAAAAACAGGAAGCTTAAATGCGGTGCTTTGTGAAATGCCGCTTAACCAAGATGTATTTAGAAGTGACAAGGGGCAATTTATTTTGTGCACGGAGCGTATTCCAGAGCCTCAAGGGGGAACCCTGAAAGTGCACACGGTTTTCTGGAGCCTCAATGGCCAAAACAGCACCCCAGACACAAGCCCTATACGTTTAGACTGGAGCTGGCGCAATGCAGACACGCTTCAAGTTAGAGTGACCATAACAGATGTTGATTCTCAAGCGGGGCACCGTATTGTTTTGGAATCAAACCTGTCGGATAACCAGGGGAGAGTCGATGTTTCGGGGATTATTACAAATGGAGATTCCCAACAGAGGGTGCACCATAGCGGCGCGTTGACAGTGACCACAGAGCAGGGGTGTGAAATAATGAAAATGGTTAAATTAATACAGGGTGATAATTTCTCAGCTAAGATTGAGCCTATCTCAGAAGAAGGCTCCTTAATTCGTAAAGGCAGTGTATGGTATAAGAATGGGGATTATGCAGAAGGCAATTTCTTATTGACTGATAACGAGCCAAAATTGGTTGACGGAGAAATCAGGTGTTCCGATGGCACGCTGTTGGTGTGTGGGGAGTATGTGCCAAGCTTTCGGCGTGCTAGGCGCGAGATGTGTAGTCGGCCAGATGGAAGTGCTCATGAACTGATCTTTGAGCGTGAAGTGGCGCCGGGGCACTATAGGGCGAATGGCAGGGTTCGCTCCGCTGATGGCACAGTTGCGGAAGGGGCCTTCATGGTTAGGGGTAGCGACATTATAAAAATAGAGACGAGCGCTACCTAAGTGTAAACAAGAATGTTTTGGGCGGAATCTGATATTTTTCAGTGCCCACAGTCAAAAAAAGTGTTTCACGTGAAGCACAGTGTGCGAAGCCGCAAAAAAATACCAGCTCTGCATCAATGGGCTACATGATTAGGTTCATGGTTAGATATCAAATCATCGGCGCCTAAATGACCGTGTTCAAACACACCACAAAAAATAAATGTTTCCATATTCCCCTTTAGGGGGAATAATGGGTGTAAGCCCCGTTAAAAGGGGTAATCGCAGTCATGTAGGAGGTGTATTATGCATAATGCGAAAAGTTTAGGTATTGCTGGGGGGCTTACTGGAGGAATCGTAATGTTGATATTGACCATACTGGGGATGATGGGTGTGGGTGTATCGGTGTTAGACGTGCTGGCAAGTTTATTCACAGGATATACCATTAGTTTTGTAGGGTGTCTTATCGGAATGATTTACGGGTTTATTGTAGGCTTTGTTTTAAGCTACATTCATACGATAGTTTTGAGTATCGTAGAAACCGGTTAGTCATGTGGTAGTCACAGTCTACGCCACAGGGCGTAGGCTGTGCATCTTTGTTGTAACCCAAATATTTAATGCTACGAACTAAAAACAAGCTAGCACTTTAACCCCCCACTTATGATATAGTGAAAATAATCAAACATTTAGGAAGGAATATAGGTAAGGATGTTCTCCCGATTTACTGAAAAAGCAATACAAGCCATTATGTTAGCCCAAGAGGAAGCCAAGCGCTTTCATCACAATTATGTGGGAACCGAGCATATTCTATTAGGAATATTCGGCGAGGGAGATAATGTCGTCATTAAAACCGTCGGCGAAATGGGGCACTCCGCAGACCAGATCAAAGAAACGCTAGAAGAGCGTTTAGAGTATGGCGGCATCACATCTGATAACGCAAATATTCCATTTACCCAACAAGCCAAGCAGGTGTTGTCAAACGCCTGGGATGAAGCGCGAAAACTGGGTCATAACTATGTGAATGTAGAGCATTTATTTTTATCTATTTTCCGCGACCCGACAAACGTTGCGGCGCGCGTCCTGGCTGAAAAGGGCATCAGCAGTACGAAGTTTAAAGAATCATTATTTTCTCAATTAGGAAACAAAGTCGATGGGTCCCAAAAACCCGTTAACGCAGTCCCTACCCCAACATTAGATTTGTTTGGCCGAGACTTAACCTGGTTGGCTCGCGATAAAAAATTAGACCCAGTTATCGGTCGTGAAAAAGAGATGGAGCGCATCATTCAGATTCTATCCAGACGCAGCAAGAATAATCCTGTTTTAACAGGGGAGCCAGGCGTAGGTAAAACCGCCGTTGTAGAAGGCTTAGCACAACAAATCATAGGCGGAGATGTGCCTGAAAAATTGGCTAAAAAACGCCTAATTACTTTAGACCTAGGATTATTAGTCGCAGGTACAAAGTACCGTGGAGAATTCGAAGACCGCGTTAAAAAAATAATGGAAGAAGTGCGTAAAGCCAAAGACGTTATTTTATTTATTGACGAGCTTCATACCATCATCGGTACTGGTGGATCAGAGGGCAGCTTAGATGCCGCAAACTTATTCAAGCCAGCCCTTGCTCGCGGCGAACTGCAGTGCATCGGTGCCACCACATTAGACGAGTACCGAAAGCACATTGAAGGCGACGGTGCATTAGAGCGCCGCTTCCAGTCGGTTCTGATTGACCAACCATCTAAAGAACAAACGCTAGAAATCCTACGCGGAATCAAATCCCGTTATGAAGAGTATCACGAGGTTACCATTACAGATGATGCGCTTGTGGATGCGGTTGAGTTATCAACACGATATATTACAAACCGCCAATTGCCTGATAAGGCCGTTGACGTCATCGATGAAGGTGCGTCAAAAGTAATGTTAAAAGCATCTCGTTTGCCAAAAGAGTTGCAGGCGCTATTAACCGAGGAGTCTCAGCTAAAAGCAGAGATTGAAAAAGCCAAAGAAAATAACGATTCAGCGATGGAAACGATTTTAAAAGAAAAATCGGCCTCAATTAAAGAGCAAAAGAAAGAATTTAAAGCAGATGAGTTATCTGCTGCACGCAAAATCGTTGATGAGAAGGTTGTTGCAGAAGTTGTTGCCAGCTGGACCGGAGTGCCTGTGTCTAAGATTACTGAGGCTGAAGGGCGTAAGCTATTACGCTTAGAGCAAGACCTCAGGAAAAAAGTAATTGGCCAGGAAGATGCGATTAAAGCCGTCACGCGCGCGATAAAGCGAGCAAAAGTTGGCCTAAAATCTCCAAATAAGCCCACCGGAACCTTCATGTTTCTAGGGCCAACTGGCGTTGGAAAAACCGAAATGGCGCGCACAATGGCAGAGTACCTGTTTGGGGATCGTGATGCGCTTATTCGAATTGATATGAGCGAATATATGGAAAAGCATACAGTGTCCCGTCTGATCGGGTCGCCTCCAGGCTATGTGGGGTTTAACGAAGGTGGGCAGCTTACCGAGCCTGTTCGCCTAAAGCCCTATTCCATCGTGTTATTTGACGAGCTTGAAAAGGCCTCTCCTGAGGTCATCAACATACTGCTTCAAATCTTAGAAGATGGTCGTTTAACAGATAGCACAGGGCGTACCGTTGACTTCAAAAACACCATCATTGTTATGACCTCTAACGTGGGCGCCCAGTACATTCAAAAAGAAAGCTACTTCGGGTTTTCGAAGTCAGGCAATGAAGATGAGGCCAACTACCAGAAAATGAAAGCAAAGCTGCAAGACGAAATAGGCAATGCGTTCAAACCAGAATTCATTAACCGTATTGACGATGTCATTATTTTCAAATCGCTCACAAAAGAGAACAATCGCAAGATCGTGGATATCATGATTAAAGACCTTAAAGATAGACTAGAAGGCAACGATATTTACATCACCGTAAAAGAGAATGTAAAAGACTTTCTTGTTGATAAAGGCTTTAATCAAAAGCAAGGTGCCCGTCCATTGCGCCGCGCAATTCAAGAGTACTTTGAAGACCAATTGGCAGACCGATTGCTTGAAAAGAACATGAGAAGCTTCATTTCGGTGTCCGTCACGATGAAGAAGGGGGCCATTCAGTTTACTCTTCGCAAAGTAAAGCCAAGAGCGAAGAAATTATCCAAGATCAATGAACCTGCGCGTGAGTCGTCCAATAGAGCGGGTAGCGCACAAGGAAAGCGACCTAGCACGCTAGTCAGCGCATAAACACCTTGACCTCGCTAGGCTAGGGTGGTATTGTCTTGAGCACGTTTGAGTGTATTGCCATGTACGCTTGAATTACTGGGGAGTGCCCAAAAACACAAAAAAATTTTTAAACCCTTTTAAGGAGGAAACAATGGCTGAAGAAACAAGACAGGCGCCAGTGCGCGACAATAGAGAACATCATTTTCCAAAAGTAGGCGAAAAAGTGACAATGAGACAGCTGCTCGAA